>CAZGGE010000008.1:0-275 GCA_964524285.1 uncultured Pirellulales bacterium | reverse complement strand
ACATGGCCCTGCAGGCGGCGCAGCTCGGACTGGCTACCTGCTGGATTGGGTCATTTTCGCCGGAAAAGGTCCGGAAAATCCTTGCGATACCGCAGGACATTTCGGTTATAGAGCTTATGTCGGTCGGCTATCCGGCCGACACCCCCAAAGAGCACAAAAGAGAACCCATAGAGAAGTTGTTCTGCTACGAGAAATGGCAGTTTTGATTTTTTGGCCGACAGCATTCAGCGGTTTTTTAGGATTTGCTTCTCCGGCCGGCTGTGAAGGAACCGGGG
>CAZGGE010000007.1:26015-35766 GCA_964524285.1 uncultured Pirellulales bacterium | reverse complement strand
CGGATTTGTGGACGATGTTTACGTGGCGAAGAAGGTTTTGTCGGCGGGGGAAATCGAGAAGCTGGCGAGGGGTGAGGCTTTGCGTTGAGGAATTGTGACAAGGGTTTTGAGTATAAGAAAGCGGTGGCGGCTATTGGGAGCAGCGGTGCGAGATTTTTACAGGGTTTTGACGGTTGAGGGCAAGGATATGTTTATTCGGTTGTGTGTATTTGTGTTGCTTTTTTTACAGGGGGCCGGCGTATTGGGAGATGAATTTGATGCGGCGATGGAGAATGGACGTCGGGCGAATGAGGGATTTCGTCGTTGCCGGGATTATGTGCACGGCTGGCTGAAGTACGCGGACAAGGAGACGGGTCTGATACCGCGTAATCTGAAGGGGGACAGGGACATATGGAATGCGAAGGATTCGGCGGCGGACAATTATCCGTTTATGGTTTTGACGTCGGCGGTGCTGGAGCGGGACTTGTTTTACGGACAGATGCAGGCTATTCTGGAGACGGAGAGGCGGCTTACATCGCGTGTGGGGGTGCTGCCCGACAGTTATTCTTTTTCGAAGGACGGATTTGCTGAGAGTGAATGTAATATTAGCGGAGTTATTTTCGGCAGTTCGGAGTACGTCAAGGACGGTTTGCTTCCTTTGACGGAATGGCTTGGGCCGAGCGCATGGTCAGAAAGGATGGTTGAGCTGGTGGAGGGTATCCGGGAGCGAGCTTCGGTTGAGACGGAGTTCGGGCGTATACCTTCGGAGAATGACGAAGTGAACGGGGAGATGCTCGTGAGTTTGTCGCGGCTATACTGGATGACGGGCAGGGAGGAGTATCTGGATTTTGGTGTGCGTCTCGGCGATTATTATTTTCTTGGCAATAATCATCCTACGCGGGATTTTTCGAGTCTTCGTTTGCGGGACCACGGATGTGAGGTGATTTGCGGTCTTTGCGAATTATACTTTGCGTTACATTTTGCGCGACCGGAGAAGAAGGCATCTTATTACAAGCCGATGCACGAGATGCTGGGCAGGATTCTGGAGGTGGGACGTAACGAACACGGTTTATTTTATGACATTGTTAACCCACAAACAGGTGTACAGAGAGGAGCAGCGGCGGATACGTGGGGTTATACTCTGAACGGTTTTTATACGGTTTATCTGATAGACGGGACTCAGCGTTATCGTGAGGCGGTAATTCGTGCGTTGGGAAGTCTTTTTGAGCATTATCGAGATTACGACTGGGAACACGGCAGTGCTGACGGTTATGCGGATTCGATTGAGAGTGCGTTAAATCTTTACAACCGTGAGGAGGTTATTTCTGCGGCGGAGTGGATAGAGAGTGAGATACGAGTTATGTGGGGTAAGCAGGGTTCGGATGGTATAATCGAGGGATGGCACGGAGACGGGAATTTTGCGAGGACGACGATTATGTATTGTTTGTGGCGTAGTCAAGGATTAACGATTGAGCCTTGGGAGGCGGATGTGATGTTCGGAGCGGTTTTAGATGGAGAGTTGCTAAAGGTCAGTATTACATCGGAAAAACCGTGGAAAGGATTGTTAATTTTCGACAAGCCGAGGCATCGCAGTTATATGCATTTGCCGGTTGATTATCCCCGTATAAATCAGTTTCCGGAGTGGTTTACTGTGGATTCCAGGAAGCGTTACATAATTGAGGATGCTGCTTTTGGCGGTGCAGAAGAGTACTGGGGTGAGGAGCTTCAAAAGGGTGTTTCCCTGAGGCTTAAAGAGGGGGTCAATTATCGTTATTCAGTAAAGCGTAGTGGGGATTAGACAAGATTACCAGGGTGTTCTTTCTTCCGTCATGTAGGGGTATCCTTCCGGTGGAACGGCCTGGTCATAAGATGTTGTTCTTTCCCTGAGGTCCGGCCTGCTTCCCCAGGATCGGAACGGCAGAATTGGTTTTTTGCTGAGTTTATCAATTTCATAAGCTATTTTGTATAGTTTTTCCGGCCAGCAAATAGTTCTCACAGGTAATTTTTTAATCCGGTCTCCATCGTAAGTGTACAGCAGTCGATAGTAAAATCTTTCCTGTACAGCGCTTCCTATGGACCAATTTGCCACCGGTCCATCGATATCGACGACGACGGCGCCTGTAGAGTAGTCAATTACTTTCGGAGTTACTCGTCTTGCGGCGGCTTCCGTAGGCATAATTTCCCGTGCAGTTTGTTCGATGGTTTCAGTTTTTCTTTTCTTTTCCGTTTTATTCTCAACCGGTTTTCCAATAACTTCTCCCGGTCGAACTTCAAAATCTTTGCTGTACCAGTGACCGAGTCTCCATTTTGAGACTTTGACGATAATGGTTTTTGTTGTTTCATCCTGAACGGTGTGCGGGAAGAAATAAAGTCTTGCAGGGACTTCGACGGGTTTTGTAGAATCGGAGAATTCGCACCAGAAAATCACATTGTCATTGTACCGGGCGTATTGATTTCGGAGCATATTTTTTCCTGCGACGGGATTGAATACACCGAATCTTATTCTATATCGATAAATGTTATCCGGCTCGATGGAGTCGTCGTGTGCCCAGAATACGAGAGGTGCTGACATTGAGGATATTTCAGCATCTTCATCGATGAGAAGTTCCTCGAGTTTATCGTAGTAATCTTCGATGGACATTTTGAGAGAGAGGTCTCTTGTTTTTGCAAGTTGTTCCTGCGCCTTTTTGATTTGTTCTTCGAGCCTTTTTCTATTTTCCTGTGCCTCTTTGTCTTTTTTATCATCGCGGCCATCGCGATCTCGTCTATCTCGTCTATCTCGTCGGTCGTCACCGAATCCGAACCGGTCATCGTTTTTTTCACGTGATTCCCGTTTTGATTTTGCACGAGCCTCGAGTTCTGCCCGTTTTCTTTCCAGTTGTTTACGTTTTATTTCATCCTTTTTATCTCTTTCCTGGACATCTTCAAGGTATTGAAGGTATTGCTGATATATTGACGGCGGGAACCATTCCTTATCATGCGAAGCTATCTGGTAAGCCTGAGGCTGCAGGATGTCTCTTTTGATTGAGTGTTCGTCGAAACGGTACCTTCTTACATCGACTCCACCGGGGGGCAGTTCTTCAACATTTTCGATGATTTTAAGCATATCTTTGTGAGGATTTATTTTTGTGGGTGGGACGTCGTTCCATTCGGACCATTTTCCGTCGGTCAGGAGTTTTTTTCTTTGTAGTTGTACGGCGGCAAAGACAGGTTTTGCGAGGCAGGGGTCGCGCCATTCGGGTTTCAGGTTTTGGCCCGCGAAGGTCTCACTGAAGTTCTGAAAAAGCCGATGGGGATCGAACTGAGCCTGCACGGTAACAAAGTCCAGGCCGTTTGGTTCATATTCGACCTGTTCATAGGTGAGTTTCTCGTTGATTTCTTCTTTCGGCAGGTAGGCGACTGCTCTAAGGTGGGCGGCGAGGACATTATTTACATCGGGTATTTGGGGTTTTTCGTAAACGGGATTTACGAGCACGAAGTCCGACATTGGATTTGGCTGAAGGGGCCAGAAGGAGGTATCGACGTCCGTTATGGCCTTTTCGAGAAGTGCGGCGAATTCATCGCTTTTATGCCGGTATGGATTTTTTGTTTGTGGATTCTGTTCAATTTTTGTTTTCAGTGCTGTTGCTTTCTGCATGATGAAATTATCAATTTCGCCCGGCCCGAATTTTCTGTTTTGATAGCTAACGACGTTAGGGCTGAAGATAACCTTCGTGAACAATATCCAGAGGCATATAATTAGAACAAGGGCGAGTACAATTTTCTCAACCTGTCGTTCGAGGATGTCGATAATTTGTTTTAACATTTCTTTATACTCACGTTAAACAGCGTGTTATTCGTTATGATGTTTAGTTTATCTTTGCGTCATTGTGCCGACAGACGGCGGTTTTATTTTTTCGTATGCTTTTTTGACGAAGACGTATTCACAGATAAGGTTCAGTTCTACTATGGGGTCTTCTCCGTAACGATAGTTATCGTAAGCCCCGTTTTCCTGCGGTTTTATAGATTGCAGGCTTGATTCCAGTACGGTTATCTGGTTATGTTTATATTTTTGTTTGTTCTGTAGTTCGCGGCCGATTGGATATCCGCTGAAAGTATGTTCTTTTTCAGAGCAAAGCTCCTGGATGAAAGGCAGAACGAATCTTGCATCAATAAGAATTATGACGTTGAAGTGGACGACGTCGAGCTGGAACTGCACATCCTGGAAGTCGGTTCTTGGTGTTACCCTTGCGGTGAGTGATTTGTTTTCTTTTGTGAGCATGTCGTCATCGTCGTATACATATTTCGGTCTATCATCTTCGGGTATCCGGATGGAATCGCCGCTGGAATCGCCGTTTTTTCCTGAAAACTTCACGGCAAGCACTCTTTTAACCGGTGCACCGATTACGTTATTATAGTTTCCGTTTAATTTTCCTATAGTATTTATAACATCCTCGATAATCCAGTACGCCAACTGGCTGAACCAGCAATCCTCAACGGCCTGTTCGATGCTCGGATATTGATAATCTTTCCATGAGGAATATCCACTGAGGACGGCGGGAGTGGCATAAACAAGCGAGGATTCGGCTCTTCTTTTGCAAACGGCATCTTTTATCATTTTTGTTTCTTCGTCTGATTTTTTTTCAGGGTCCGATTTTGATGAGGTGGAGAAGCCGGGCAAGTGTTGTTTCAGTTCGGTTTCAGTCGGGCATCCTGCGGCGTTTATTTTGTCGAGTAGTTTTTCGAGTGCGGAGCAATAATTCTGTCCGAACTTTTCGAAGATGAATGAAGAGCGTTCCTGCGGCTCGGGGAATATTTTGTAGCTGAGCAGTTCTCTTTGAGTGGTCTGTTCGACCAATTTTTTAATCTCATTTGCGTCGTTCTGATGCTCGAGCTGGTATTTTTTTTCTATTTTCCACTGTTCAGCGCTAACGGGGTCTTTGCTGAGAGATTCGACTCTTCGAGCCATTGAGATGCTTTTTTGATTAATTTGTTCCTGTAATTTTCCGCCGAGCAGCACTGGGGTCAGTAGGAGAATAATTATTGCAAGGATTGTAACGGCAAGGGGCAGTATTAGAGAGGAGTAATCCCTGACGAAAGCAATTTGTTTGAAAGCGTTTTTTAATTTATCGGTATTCATTTTATTTTGCCGGTCTTCATTACCTATATTCGAGTTTCAAGCTACACGGGGTTTAGTATCCGGAAGAACCATTATTTGGAGCATTTTTCCATATAAACTTACACTGAATTTCGAACCAGTGGTCATTTTCTTCAAACACAGGCTCACCTCTGCGCATGACGGGTCTTCCCTGTTCATCGAGTAGGGGTTCCATGCTGATAATTTCTTTTGTCATGGGGTCTTTGAGGATTTTTCTTTTGCCCTTTTGGTTTGTATCCTTTGTTGTTTTGGTTGGGAAAGGATAACCTTCCCTTTGTGAGAGGTAGTTTCTGCTTTTTCTTTCGGCGTAGCCGACATTTTCGCTTTTTATGGTTTTGTAATCGATGATTCCAATACTTCGAAGGATGTCCTGCGGAGTCTTCCCATAAGTATCGACGGGGCCGGTATCCCGTTCGAAGTGTCCCGGTTCTCCTCTTTTATACAAGATAAAGGGGGAGTTTGGTCCTGCGATTTCGTCGAGGTGGGCGAGCCTGGTAATAAAACCCCACTTATCAGGGACGTTTTCCACGCCGATAGGGTCGAGAAGTTCGACGATATCTTCATAAGGGCTGTAACCTGTAATTGTTACGACGAAACCGGGTCCATCCTGTAGCTGGTCGGTCTGCTCTTTTTCCTGGTCGGACTTAGTTGTTGTTTCTCCGGGCATGAATGGTTCGCCATAGGAAGTTTTCGTTCTGGATGCACGGGTTCTGAGGTTTGCCTGTTCAACGGAGTCTGTATAGAAGGCGGAGAATCCGGTGACGAAAATTTGTTTGCGTTTTTTTCTTGGTGTTTCCATCATCAGCCTGACCTGTTGGTTTTTAAAGGCCTGATAGAGCTGTTTTTGCCGAGGGTAATATTTTTCGTTGGGCAGCATAGAGAGTATTGTCTGTTTTAGTTGTGGAATAATCTGTCTATAATTGAGTAGCTGGAAAGCGGCGTTGATGGTTTCTTCATATTCTGGTGCTTTTTGCTTTTGATTTTTCAGTTTTTGGGTGGCTTCGTCGGCGGTATTTACAATTTGTTTTATTTTATTTCTTACGTCCTGCTGCTGTTGATAAGTTGCTTTGTCGAGAAACCCCCTTGCGAATGCCATGACGGAGACGATCAGGAGGATAATAGAAGCGGCGGTGAAATATTTAGCCTTTACCGTCCATTCCTGAGCTCTTGCAATATTTGCGGGGAGGAGGTTGCTTTCGATTTTTGCGAAACCGAGGGCCTGCAAAGCGAGGCCGTAAACGATACCGAAGTCGAAGACATTTTCGTGAAATTTTGCAGCGGAGACGTCTTTTGCGACTTGTATTTTTTTGAATGAGTCCGGCCTTGCGATTGGCATTTGCAAAGTCTGCTGTAGATATTTCAGCAGGCCTCTCATTCTTGTACCTCCTCCGAGAGCAACTATTCTTGCGAGTTTAACGTTTGGATTTGAGTTTGTGTAAAAGCCGAGCGACCTTTGAATTTCCGAAGCGAGGTCAGTAAATACGGGCTTCATTGCCTGTAGTATTTGTCTTGCGTATTTGCTCATAGGTGCTGTTCTTTTTAGTTTTTCGGCTTTCTGGAAACTAAGTTTGAATGTATCTGCGATAGCATGTGTGAATGAATTTCCGCCCATTGGTATACTTCTCTGCCAGACGCCGGATCTGGTACAGACGACGAGGTCGGTATTTTCCGCACCGATATTGAGTATAACGGTAGCCTGTTTATCAGAAGTAACGAAATCGGGTCTATCATACAGGAGAAAGTTATAGAGGGCCATTGGTGCTATCTGCACATAGTTTGTTACGATACCTTCGGCGTCAAAGCGCGCGAGAAGCTCGTTTATAATTTCATTTTTTACAGCGAAGATTCCGACCCTGTTTTCCTGTTGTTTAGCATCTTCCATAAGCTGCCAGTCCCATTGTACTTCATTGATGTCGAATGGAATTTGCTGAGCGGCTTCGAACTGGACAATTTCCGGTATTCTTTTCGATTCGACGGGAGGGAGATTTACGAAACGGGCGAAGCTGTTATTTCCGGGTATAGAAACGATAATCTCGTCTTCGGCGACTTCATTTCTTTCGAGGAATTTTCTGAGTGAGAGGGCAATTATCTCATCTCTCTGCTGTTCATTTATACCGCTACCGGCGAGGATTTTTGGGTGTTTGATATTATCGAAGCCGACAACCTGTACGTTTGAGGCGGTTTCCGTGAGTCTGATAGCCTTTAGAGAATAGCTTCCGAGGTCAATAGCCCATACGTTATTTGTTTTGAGCGGCATATAATCTTTCCTTTACGGTATTTTTCAAATCAGTAGGCCTTGTAAGCAGAGGCCAGCCGATATAGATTATATCATACTATGAGGACCTTTTCCATATATACCCTCGGCTGCAAGGTTAATCAATATGAGAGCCAGCAAACCGGTCAATTCCTTGAGTCATTTGGTTTCAGGTGGATACGCTTTTGCGCGGAGATGCCTGATTTTGTTCTGGTTAACACCTGCTGTGTAACTTCTGTAGCGTCAGGCAAGAGCCGGCAGTGCATCCACAAAGCTCAAAGAATTAATCCCGGGGGTTTAGTCGTGGTTTTTGGCTGCCTTGCCTCGCTGGGCACTCAGGAAACTTTTTGCAAAGACTCAAATGTATATGTCGTTGAAAACAAGGAATCACTTTCATGCGAATTACTCAGGATTTTGTTCAGCCGTTCTGAAACCGGTTTTTTCGACGAATCCGCAGGGCCTGATAATACTCATGACTGTTATAATCGTCCCAATTCTCAGCTTAATTTTGGTCCCTTGCGAAAATTCAAGGGTCATGTGCGTGCATTTGTTAAGGTTCAGGATGGTTGTGACGGAATATGCAGCTATTGTATTATACCGCGGACGCGTCCCGTTGTTCGCAGCAGGGATAAGAAAGAGGTTCTCGCGGAGGTTCGTCAGCTTGTGAAGGCCGGTCACAAGGAAATCGTGCTTACTGGTATATTTCTTGGGGCTTATGGTGAGGAGAGTGTGAGGCGTAATAAGTGGATTAACGGGCGAGGAGAGAAGCTGATTGAACTTCTGGAGGAGATGGCGGGAATAGTTGGCCTTTCTCGTATAAGGTTGAGCAGCCTGGAGCCTGGGGACGTGAGCAGGGAGTTGCTTGAGGTGATGAGTTCGCACCGTAACATTATGGCACACCTGCACTTATCGGTTCAGTCGGGTTCGGAATCGGTGTTAAGGCGGATGTGCAGGCAGTACAATGCGGCGGAGTTATTTTTGGCGGTGGCGCGTATCAAGAAGTATTTTGAGAGGCCTGCGATAACGGCGGATATTATGGTTGGTTTTCCCGGTGAGAATTCAGTGGATTTCAGTGATACGTTCAGTCTTGCCGAGGAGGCGGGTTTTTCAAAAATGCACGTGTTCGGCTTCAGTGCGAGGCCCGGGACGGCGGCGGCAAAGATGGGCGGTCAGGTGAGCAGGGAAGTAATTAAGGAGCGGAGCCGGAAGCTTCGTCGGCTTGACGGTGAGCTTCAACGCAGATTTCGCAGGCAATTTATTGGGGAAGAGACGGAGATTCTGAGCGAAAGCAGCGGGCCGAAAGTTCGCGGGCGGACGGAACACTACTTTCCTGTGGAGCTTATCGGGGAGCAGGATTATCCAAAAAATGAACTAATAAGGGTTCGTCTCGTCCGGGAGAGCGTGGAG
This sequence comes from uncultured Pirellulales bacterium, assembly GCA_964524285.1. Lineage (GTDB taxonomy): Bacteria > Planctomycetota > Phycisphaerae > Sedimentisphaerales > Anaerobacaceae > CAZGGE01. Next base: position 26,989 of record CAZGGE010000007.1, on the reverse strand, counting down.
GGGGTATTTGCAGAACCTGCCGGGGCGGGGTCAAGGGGGATTGTTCGAAGATAAGGTGTGGATTTTCGGATGAGTTTATCCGGTTTTAACATGCCGTTGATATTTTACAAGGTATTGGTCTTTAGCGTGTTAGTTGGTCGCAATAACGGTTTTTACCAATTATGGTTATGGAAGGGGTACAGTCATGCCGGCAAATGAGCAAAAAGATGTGGAACGAGGTTCGGTTAAGACGGCGTTGGTAACGTCGATATTTCTCGGTCTGACAATTTCGTTATTTGATGCGATTTTGTTGTCCGTTTTCGAGTCGCCGAGGCCGGATTTGATATTTCGGATGCTGGAGGCGCCCGCGTTAAAGATAATTATGGTTGTGGTGGTTTACTGGGTTATCTGGCTGGTTTTACGGCTCACTCTGGGAAGGATGAGAAGGATTTTGTTTAAAGCTCTTTCGGTCGCGGTGGGTGGATTTTTATTAATTTTGTATGCGATTTACATGTGCACAGGTCGTGTGAGCGGGGGCGGAATTTTGGTTATTATGAAGTCGGTATTATTGGTAACTGGAGGGGTATTGACGGCGGTGGTATTCGGGTGGGCATTTTACAGGATTACGGCGGGTCTTTTAAGAGCGAATAAGTACAGGGGATTGAAGTCGTTATTACTTTCAGTTCCTTTGTTTATGGTTGAATTGCTTGTGGGGTTGTGGATTAACAAGTTTCTGTTGGAGCCTATACCGGCATCGATGTCGCTTTTGATTGAGAAGATGCTTTCGCCTCCCGTTCTGGCGACCAACATTGTTCTTTTTGTGGTGTTGCTGTTTACCATTGGGGTGTTTGAGCTTTTGCGCAAGAGCAAGGCAGTTGTGTTGATTGATTTTCTGGTTGGTTCGGCGTTGTTTCTGGTATCAGGTTATTTATTTTTGAGCGGTGAGAGCGTTGAGCTTTTGTCGACGGCGGGTCTTCACAGCAACCATGAGCAAA
>CAZGGE010000007.1:23583-25998 GCA_964524285.1 uncultured Pirellulales bacterium | reverse complement strand
CGATACTTTGCGTTCGGATGCTCTGTCGTGTTATGGCGGCACGAGAACACAGACGCCCCATATTGACGAGTTTTCGGAGGATTGTGTAGTTTTCAAGAGGAGTTTTTCTTCGGGGCCGTGGACGTCTCCTGCGGTTGCGTCGATAATGTCGGGATTGTCCGCGAGTGTGCATATGACGACGGATTATAAGTCGATGTTTCCGGAGGAGATAGAGACGCTCGGCGAGAAGATGTACGCGAACGGCTATCTGACACACGCGATAGGTGATAATCCGATGCTTGCGAGGCGGAATTTCCGTCAGGGTTTCGTGGGTTATAATTTTTTTCCGAAGCGTGAAGATACATCGCCAAGCGGCCAGGTTCTCAAGAAGATATTTGCGGAGCGTTTCAAGGCGAGTGCGAGTACGGAGGATTTGACGAGGTTTGCCATTGAGTGGCTGGACGAGAATTATGAGAAGGATTTCTTTTTGTGGATACATTATTTTGACCCTCACCTTCCTTATAGTCCGCCGAGGAAGTATATGGATGGGACGAAGGCGCCTGCGGGTATGGCTTACAGGTTTAACAGTAAGAATGCGGTGAAGACAGGTTCGCTTAAGCTTACCGCAGAGCAGCGGGAATGGGTTCACAAACTTTACGACGGGGAGGTTCGGTACGTTGACGACAATGTCGGAGAGCTTCTGGGGCATCTCAAGGAGCTGAACATATACGATGACAGTGTTATAATTTTGACCAGTGACCACGGGGAGGAGTTCTGGGAGCACGGTAACTTCGAGCACGGTCATTGTTTGTATAACGAGGTTATCCACGTGCCATTGATGATAAAGGCAGGGGGTTCCACGGAGCATACATCGGTGGAATCGAAAGTTTGTACGGAGAGTATTTTCGCGACGGTTCTGGAATACTGCGGGGTGGAATACGAAGAGGAAAAGATTGAGGGACGTTCTCTGGTTGATTATCCGGGAAAGGTGAAGAAGAACGTCGGCGGCGAGGCGATTTTCAGTTCAGGTTTGTTATTTTATGAGGATAAAAAGGGGGTGGTTTTTGATGATATGCCTTACAAGTATATTTTTTCGCCGGCGTCCGGCAGGGATGAGCTTTTTAATTTAGAGACAGACCGGACGGAGGGGGAGAATCTTTCGGAGCAGGCGGAGGAGAAGGTCAGGCAGGGTGAGGATTTGCTTGAGGAGCATGAGCAGATATCGGAAAAGCTGAAGGTTATGCATGGTTTTGATGAGGCTGAAGAGGTAACGCTTGACCCCGACACGAGGCGTCGTTTGAAGTCTCTGGGCTATATAGACTGAGAGGTTAAGAATCGAGAGTATTGCGTTATACGGAGGATTTGGAGCGCTATCTTTTTGTAAGATTGATGAGTGTTTGTGCGACGTCGTCAAGTGCGACGATTTTTTCAGCGGCGCCGATTTCAATTGCTTCTTTGGGCATACCGAAGACAATTGAAGATTCCTGGTTCTGAGCGATGGTGTGTGCCCCGGCTTTTCTCATTTGGAGTAGTCCTTCGACGCCGTCGCTTCCCATACCCGTGAGCATTGCACCGACGGCATTTGCCCCTGCATATTTAGCGACGGACTGGAAAAGGACTTCTACGCTCGGTTTTTGATGTTGAACGGGTTTACCACCTTTTATAGAGACATAATAATTAGCTCCCGAGCGATTCAGGAGCATGTGAAAACCACCGGGTGCGATAAGGACTTTTCCGGGTATGACGTGTTCTCTGTCTTTTGCTTCGGCTACGTTGACGGCACATTCTTTGTTTAGTCTTTCTGCGAAAGAAGCGGTGAATTTTGCGGGCATGTGCTGAACGACGAGAGTTCCAGGTGCGTTTGGGGGCAGTGCGGGCAGCACGGTGGTGAGGGCCTGTACTCCTCCGGTAGAAGCACCTATGGCGATAATTTTGTTGGTGGTTTCGACCATGTGTTCTTTTTTAACATTGGCAATTTTTCGTGTTTGTCCGGCGGCATATTTTCTGATATTTGCTCTTGATGCGGCTCTAATTTTTTCGACGAGAGTCTTACAGGTATCGCTTACGGAGTAAGCGGGTCCGGGCTTTGAAATGACTTCGATTGCGCCGGCGGCCATTGCTTCCATGGCGGTTTTTCCGCCTTTTGGAGTCAGAGAGCTGAGGACAATGACGGGAACCGGATGGTGTTTCATGAGTTTTCTGAGAAATGTAATTCCATCCATTCTCGGCATTTCGACGTCGAGAGTAATTACCTGTGGTTGCAGAGAAAGTATTTTATCTCTTGCGATGTATGGGTCCGGAGCGGTACCGACGACCTCTATATCGCTGTATCGGCTCAACTCACGGTTGAGAATTTTTCTTACAATAGCGGAGTCGTCGACAACGAGGACTTTGATTTTCGTGTTCAAAACGACGGGCACGTGTATATTTCCTTAA
>CAZGGE010000007.1:14753-23573 GCA_964524285.1 uncultured Pirellulales bacterium | reverse complement strand
ACAACTTTTTGACGTTTGGAGATTTTGTATAGCGGCGTCGAGCCAGTCTTTGAATCTTAGAAGCATGTCAGGTTTTTGCGATTCATTTAATTCTTCGAAAGCGAATTCGGCCTGGTGACAGATTTCGACGATGTCGTCGAGTGCGACCATTGCGGACTCACCCTTGATTTTGTGAAGGATTCTTCTTGCGACTGCGGCGTTTTCGGATTTGTTTTTTCCGGCTTCATAATCGAGTGCGGCGTTTTCGAGTTCGGCGAGCATAGAAGTGGTTGAATCAATGTAATCTTCGAGGAGTTCGCCGATATCCGGTGGTACGACGACAGCGGACGGGTCAGGCAGCGGCCCGCCATTTTTAATACCTTCAAAATTCCCTGTACTCACGATACACCTCCGTTATGACTAATTTTTTTCGAACAATTTTTTTATACGGGTTCTTCCAATATTTTGAGTGAAGCAGCGACCAGATTTCCCTCGATATTAAGAACAACGTTATCTTTTGTTTTAGTAAATTGATGCCAGGTTTGAGGTTCTTTTGGCAGTTGAGCGTTTGGGACGGAGACATTGAAGACATCGGCGTTGGAATTTGCGACAGCGGGCAGCAGCAAGCCGCAGGTTACATTTGCGAGTTCCTTCATGGCATCGCAGCAGGTTTGCGTGTCTGGTTGTTCGACAGCGGCAATGTTGTCGGCGAGTATTTCGGCAAACTCGATACCGGCGAGAATTTTCAGGGAGCCATTTTTCGGGCCTGAGAATTTTATATCGGCGGCGATGGTTTTGCCCGGTGGGGGGATATCATCATCGAGAGGCAAAGCTGTCATAAATGCCATTGTTTCGAGCGCCTGTGATAAAGCGTCGGTAATTACATTAGCGGTTTTAAGCATTTTTTACTCCAGATTAGTTGCCAGTATCTGTCTGAATTCCTCCGGTGTAAAGGGTTTATGGAGGTAATCGGTAATACCCTCGACCACGAGAGACTTTATCCTTGTAGTACTGGATTCGGTAGAGACAACGACAACAGGTATTGAGCTGGTGAGTGGTGTTTGCTTCATGTGGTGAATCATTTCGAGCCCATCCATCTGCGGCATGTTGAGGTCTGCGATGACGAGGTCGACTTTCTCTTTGTCGAGCATCTCGAGCGCTTCAAGGCCGTTAGCGGCTTCGAAGAGTCGGCCGATGTCGACGTCCACCATTTGTATGATTCGCTTTATTGCTTTTCTTGTGAGGGACGAATCATCCACGATTAATATATTCACAGGCATAGTTATTTTCTCCCGAATAAGTTATTTGATTTCGATTTTTCATAATTTTTTTTCAAGACCATTTGACCTGATAGTAACGGCACCGTCAGCGATGCTGAGGTACATATTTCGAGGCGTATTACCGCCGATTTCTTCGGCGTCGATAAACATACCGTTTTTCCACATAATTTTTCTCAGTGCGAGGTAATTCCTTTTTCCGATGTCGAAACCCTGTGGTCCGCTTTGCATAGCCGCTCCGCCGGCGGCTTTTACAATCATTCTTCTTTTGTTTGCTCCCATACTGACCATTTTTTCAACGAGTTTAGTAATACCGGTGTCTGCGAACATATAAGGCAGGGTTTCAGCTTTTTCGGGGTTCATCCTGGCGTCCGGCAACTGGTAGTGAATCAACCCGCCGATTCCTAACGAGCAATCATATAGACACAGAGCGACGCATGAGCCGAGCGAAAAGGTAGCGAGCACATCCTCGGGATTAGCGGAGACCCGTGCGTCTGAGACATCGACTGTTACTCTCTTTTTGTACACTTTCTTTTCCTAAGACTTAATATATATAGTCGGCTGAACATAACCAAATCTGTGATTAATACCGGTGAGAGACTCCGAATGACCGGTAAAAAGCAGTCCTCCGGCATTGAGCAGTTTCCAGAATCTTTCTACGAGGTTTTGCTGAGTGGGCTTATCGAAGTAAATCATGACGTTTCTGCAGAAGATGAAATCAAGTGGTCCGGTAACAGGCCAGTTTTCGATGAGGTTAAGGTATTTGAATATAACGATTTGTCTTAGCTGTGGGGTTACTTCAAAAAATTCTTTTCCTTCGTCTCGCCGTTTTAGAAGGTACTTGTTTCGGATGAGGGCAGGAATGTCTTTCACCTTCTCTTTTTCGTATTTTCCTTTTCGTGCTTTTTCAAGTACGCTGGTGGAGATATCCGTAGCGAGGACTTTTATATTCCATCTGCCTTTTCTCTCAAAAGCTTCGAGGAGATTAACAGCGATGGAATAAGGTTCTTCTCCGGTGGAACATCCTGCGCTCCAGGCTCTTATTCGAAAGCATTTAGATTCTCTTTTTCTTTTTTCCAAATCCGGCAGGAAAGAATTGTTGAGATATTCGAAGTGTTTTTGCTCTCGGAAGAAGTTTGTGAGGTTGGTGCTGAGTGAATCTATCAGGATAGAGAATTCTTTTCCGGAGCGGTCGTTCAGGACGTGCTGCATGTATTCGGGGAATGACCTGAAATTACCGAGCCTTAATCTTTTTGCGAGTCTTGCCCTGACGAGTTCTTTTTTTCCATCGTGTAAATTGATTCCGCAATGATTATAGACGAGTTCGCTGATTTTTCGAAAATCCCTTTCGTTAAGCACGATATCGTGAGCGTTTAAGAGCTGCATTTTTTAAACACCTCCGGTCTGTTTTAATCCCTCGCCAGTTCTATAAGGCCCGGGACATCGAGAATAAGACTTACCTTTCCATCGCCCATAATTGCCCCGCCGGATACGCCGCGGATTCTTCCGAGGGTGTTTCCGAGGCTTTTAATGACGACCTGCTGTTGATTGAGTAAATCATCGACGAGCAGGCAGCATCTTTTTTTGTCTTCTTCGACCACGACGACAAGAGCTTTTGTGGGGTCTTCGGTTTTTGGTTTTCCTTCGAACAATTTGTAAAGTCTGACAAGTGGAACGAGCCTGCCCCTGATATTGATCATTTCGCCTTTATTCTGGACGGAGGAAATCTGCTGTTTTGTCGGTCTGAGGCTGTGTTCTATAGAGTTAATGGGTATGATGTATCTTTGATTTCCAACTTCAACGATTTGTCCTTCGATGATAGCCAAAGTGAGGGGCAATCTTATAGAGAAGGTAGTACCCTTTCCGGGGGTTGAAGCTATGTCGACTTTACCTCTGAGTTTTTCGATATTCTTTTTTACGACGTCCATTCCAACGCCTCTTCCGGAGACGTCGGTAATTTTTTCGGCGGTAGAGAGTCCTGCATGGAAAACAAGCTTGTATGCCTGTTCATCGGTGAGTTCGGTACCGGGTTCGATAAGGCCGGTTTTGACGGCCTTTTCTATTATTCGTTCTTTGTTGAGACCTTTTCCGTCGTCTTCTATTTCGATTACGATATTCCCTGCCTGGTGGAATGCTCTGAGGTGGACGTTTCCGGCGGGAATTTTTCCTGCTTTTTGTCTTTTTTGTGGAGTTTCGATACCGTGGTCGACGGAGTTTCTAACCATGTGAACGAGAGGGTCGGCGATTTTGTCGACGATATTTCTGTCGAGTTCGGTGTCTTCGCCGGCGGTGGTGAGGTTTACTTTTTTTCCGGCTTTTCTTGAGAGGTCGCGTACGAGTCTGGCCATTTTCTGGAAGGCGCCTCGGATAGGGACCATTCTCATCGACATTGAAAGTTCCTGTATTTCTCTGACGATTTTGCTGAGGTGCGTTACTTTATTTGTTACCTGATGGTCAGCGGCGAGGTTTTTTGATGTAGCTTCGGTGACCATAAGTTGAGCGATTACAAGCTCACCGGTCATATCGATAAGGCTGTCAAGTCTTGCCGTGTTAACCTTTATGGTTTCGGCGGCGGCTTTTCTTCTGTCCGGTGTAGTTCTCCGGTCCCCGCCGCTTCTTCTTTCCCCGCCTGCAGTTTCAGTTTTTTGCGGTTCGGTTTGTTCTTTAAGAGTATCGTCGAGGTATTTGTCCTGCCGGGATTTTTCCGGCTGGTTGTCGTTTGCTTTTACACCACGGTTTTCGGCGAAGATTTCAAGTCTTGATTCAAGTGTTTTGCAGCGTTGATCCGGAGTCCATGTTCTTGGTGGCGGATTCTGGATGCATTGTTTCAGAGAGGCCAACATATTTTTCAGGATATCGATTGTTTCGAAGATGATGTTTATGTTTTCACCTGTGAGGTTGATTTCGTTTTTTCTTGCGAGGTCGAGCACGTTTTCAGCGGAGTGAGCGAGTGAGTTGAAGTTCAGGAGGTTAAGAAAACCCGCCATACCTTTTATGGTATGGAAAGCTCTGAAAATCTGGTTCAGTGTTTCGGAGTCGGCGGGTTTTGATTCGAGTTCGAGCAGCCCGGCTTCGGCGGATTCGATATGTTCGTGTGCCTCTGTTATAAAATCGCCTACGAGTGAAGCATCTTCGTCTGAAATATTAATTTGTTGTAATTGTTCGTCATTTTTCTGCTGTTTGTGGTTTTGTTGTTCGTGTTTTTCGGGTTCTTTGGTTTGTTCTTTTTGACTATCGGCGTTGTGCCGGACTTGTCTGGACAGAGAGTGCAGTTCTTCGAAGGTCTGCGAGAGCCGATTGATGTCATCGGAGATATTTTCATTCTGTTGTGTCAGTATTTGTTGCAGAGTCTGGGCCGCCTTAGCGGACAGGCCCTGGATTTGTTCACGGAGTTGTTGAGAATCTTTTGTATACTCCGAAGCGTTCTGCTTGATTTTTTCGATTATGGATTCGAGGCCGCGGAGAGAGTTGATTTCTCCAGGATCAGCCTGTTTTGCAACGGCGGCTGCCTGTTCTATCAGGGTATCCAAATTGTTTGCGTTCTCATTCATTGTCTTTTAATTTGCATAATTAATTTATAACGTCCAATTCAAACATTTTCCTGCAGCGGAGGTGCCGTGTTTGCATCTTTTCCTACGGTAAAGGTATCGGTATTATTTTCAGTGAGAGCTTTGAAGATATCAAAGACGGTAACAATACCTTCGACTTCACCCTGTTGATTTATTACGGGCATGGCGCGAAGGCCGAACCGGCGCATACTTTCCATAATGACGAGCATTGAGGTTTCGGTGGTAACGGTTCTTACGGGTCTGCTCATTATCCATTTTGCTTTTATTCGTAGGGTGGCGTCGTCGAGAGGTCTTCTCCATTTTGAGAAGATGTTTCGCAGGTAAGGGCTCAGTGCACCGGCGACGTCTGATTTTGAAATAATTCCTTCGGGTACGCCCTGTGTACCTATCAAGACATAGGCGACGTTTTGTTGCTGCATTCTGGAGTTGATTTGCTGAACGGTTTCATCGGGTGGGGCCCATGCGATATTTGTTCTCATAACATTTTTTGCGTTAAGTTCCGCAATCAAGGACGATTTGTCAGGTATAGATTGTTTTGCGACGTTTGTCATATCGCGGATAGCTTTTGAGACCGGTTGCTGTTTTTCATCTGTGTCGTTTTGCTGTTGCGCGGCCGGCATATCTGTTTTTTGTTCCTGCTGATTATTCTTCCGGTTTTTTCCGGCATTTTGTTCAGGTTCAGGTTTTTGTGGATTTTCCTGTTCGGGAGGTTTGTCGGCGGTCTCCGTTTTAGTGTCAGTATTTTCCGTTGTGGCGGTGTTTTTGCTTTCTTCGACGTTTTCGCTTTGCGGTTGTGTGTCATCCCCGGATTTTTGAGGTTGTTCTGAGGTTTGTTGTGCATCATCAGGGGGAGCGGTCTGTTGGTGTGTGGTTTGCTGAGCTTGCTGTGGTTGGGTTTTACTTTCATCGGCGTTGTCGGCCGACTGAGTTTCGGTGCTTTTTTCTGCTTCAGCGGGTTGAGGCGTTTTTTCTGGCTGTCCGTCTTCGGAATTTTCAGGTGTTGTTGAATCCTGTTCTTCGAATAATTTTAGTGGAAACATGACGCCACATTTGAACGGAGAATAAGGCTCGATGGCGATTTCATAGACAGCGAGCAGAACCTGTTCGGTTTTATCGAGTCCGATTTTATCCTTTGGGTTCAGCCAGGGGTTTCCGATGAAGCTGCTGCTTTGGGTGAAATGTTTGTGTCCTTCGATGCCTTCTCTGAATATTCGGTCCCATGAGCCTACGAGCAGGTTGCCGGTTTCGCCAACGGCGTCGGCCTGTTCTTTAGCGATTTGCTCATCGCCCTGCTTTCTATTTTCGAGAATTCTTCTTTCCGGCAGCATAATGATGATGCCTGTGAGAGTGAAAAGTGCTTCCTGGTCGAAGACAAGGTAAAAGGTTCCGTTGAGTGTGCCTTCGGCTTTTACGGAGTTTACGGCGACGAGTCTTTTGAACCTTTTTTTAACCGTGGATATTTCTTCGGTGACGGTTTCGGCCTGTCTGCATTCCATTGACACGCCGAACATGGTGGAGATGTCGCTGGAGAACGCCCGAAACGATTCCTCGGCGAGGTCGATGACTTCCGACTGCATTTGTGTTTGTACGGTCATTTTCTGTTACCCAGGTAAGGGGCCGGAGACATCAGGAATTGTTCCGGTTTTCACGGTATAGCAGAGAGAATTCCGCGTCATATTGGTCCTGTATGCTGACACTTATGTAAACTTTTTCTGTGCCGTCACCCAAATTATTTTCGAGCTGTTTTCCTGTGACGACGGTTGGTATAGAGACATTTATTTCGCCGACGGATTTTTGCAGTCTGCTTTTGAGGCTTCCCATAATCATATTTGTAACTTCACCGATGGCGTCAGCAATTTCGGCATTCGATATTTGCTCATCAGGCTCCATAGCAAGCATGTTTGCCGCGACGGATTTTGCGCACGGCATGTTGTACGTGAGAGCCAGGCATCCTTCCATATTTCCCTGGAAGGTGATAGAGCCCAGGATGGTGTCGTCGTTGGTGTCTTGAGTGGAATGTCCGGATTTTTCGATGCTCATGAAAATCATGGTGTTGAAGACCTCTTTTGCTGCGTCGAGCAATAGTTCGTCAAGGCAGATTTGTTCAATCATGTTCATTACCTCACATTATCTGAAGTTATATAATTGTTTCCGGTTTTGTTTTTCACGCCAGCAGAGGTGAGAGAGTCTGCTGGAATTTTTCGGGAGTAAACGGTTTTGTTATGTAATCGTTTGCGCCGTCGGCCATAAGCTGGTCTATGAGTTCCTGTGAGCTTTCGGTGGAGACCATGACAATTTTTGTGTTAGCACAGGAATCCATTTCACGGACTTTTTTTAGGAGTTCGGTGCCGCTCATTTCGGGCATATTGATATCACAGAGGATGACGTCGACGTTACCGTCGTTCAGTTTTTGTAGAGCTTCGTTTCCGTTTCCGGCTTCTTCTGTTCTTTCGAACTGGAGTCCTGACATTCTAACGGTGCGCATGATGATTTTTCTCATGGTAGCGGAGTCATCTACAATCATTAGTGAATTAGCCATTTTTATACTCCTGTTTATAACTTTCTTCATATAGCATGTACCGGGCGGGCCGTTTTCGGCCCGCCCGGCGACATGCGATTCATTTTGAATTAGCTGTTGAACTCCCTGATATCATCTTCGCCCTGGCTGCTATCTTCCAGAGGTATTGCCTTTTCGGCTTCCGACTTTGCACCTGCTTTTCGGGTTTCGGTTTTTCTGACCGGCTTCTGTTGTTTCTTTCCTTCAGCTATCTGGTGAAAAGCCCTGTTCGACTGGCCCATTTTTCCGTGCTGGTTGTTGTGAAGTGCCTGGTGGGCGTTGTGGTCGAACTTTTTGTTGTTGAGGTTCCTGGATGAAACGGTGCTTGCGGCGGAAGTTCTTCCTGTATTCGTCAGGGTGAATTGCTGTACCATATTCTGGAGGGACTCAGCCTGTGCGTTAAGTTCTTCAGCGGCAGAAGCGGATTCCTCGGCGTTTGCAGCGTTCTGCTGAGTAACCTTGTCCATCTGTCCGACCGCGGTGTTGACCTGGTCTATACCCTGAGCCTGCTCCTGCGAAGCGGCGGCGATTTCCTGGACGAGGTCTGAGGTTTTGCTGATACCTTCGACGATTTCCTGGAGTCCCTTTGCGACTTCGCCTGCGATGTCGACGCCGTTCTTTGCGTTCTTTGTAGACTCTTCAATCATGTTGGAGGTATTCTTTGCAGCCTCGGCGGAGCGCATGGCAAGATTTCTTACTTCTTCAGCGACAACGGCAAAGCCCTTACCGGCTTCTCCTGCTCTTGCAGCCTCTACGGCGGCATTCAGTGCGAGCAGGTTCGTCTGGAAGGCTATCTCGTCGATAGTCTTGATAATCTTTGAGGTTTCATCGCTGGACTTTTGAATGTCGTTAATAGCGGCATTCATTCTTTCCATCGACTGGGTACCGTTGTCGGCAGACTTTCTTGCACCACCAGCGAGTGTGTTTGCCTGCTGGGCGTTGTCGGCGTTCTGCTTTGTCTGCGAAGCCATCTCTTCGATGCTGCTCGAAACTTCCTGTATGGAGGCCGCCTGCTCGCTCGCGCCCTCTGCGAGAGTCTGTGAAGAGGCGGATATCTGACCGCCGGCGGAGGTTACCTGCTCGACGGAGTCGGTTACCTGAGCGAGAGCATTTTCTATGGCTTCGATGGTGTTGTTGACGTTATTCTTGAAATCTGCGAACTGGCCCTTGTAGTTACCTTCGACTCTTTTGGTCATTTCTTTGTTTGAGGCAGCTTCGAGCACGCTTGCAGCTTCGTTCAAAGGTTCGACAACGTTGTCAATAAGTTTGTTAACACCACCAACGAGTGTGCTCCAACCACCTTCGAACTGGTCTGCATTACCGCGTTCATCGAGCTGACCATCATTTGCGGCCTGTACAAGTCTGCCTGTTTCTTCAAGCAGCCCGTTCATGATTTCAACACAGGCGTTGAGGTTGTTTTTGATTTCGTTGAAATCGC
>CAZGGE010000007.1:0-14653 GCA_964524285.1 uncultured Pirellulales bacterium | reverse complement strand
CCTTGCTGATACGGTCGACGTATTCGGCGGTAACGTTAATGGGTCCGACGAATGCCTCGATAAGGCCGTTGACTCCGCTGATCAACTCGCCCCATCCGCCCTGGAACTGGTCGGCGTCGCCGCGGGTTTGAAGCTTACCTTCTTTTGTTGCTTCGACGAGCTTGCCGGTCTCCTGGAGCAGGCCGTTCATGATTTCAACACAGGCGTTGAGGTTGTTTTTGATTTCGTTGAAATCGCCATAATATTCGTCGGTGATTTTCTCAGGTATGTCGCCCTTGCTGATACGGTCGACGTATTCGGCGGTAACGTTAATGGGTCCGACGAATGCATCTATCAGGCCATTGACGCCGGTAACGAGTTTTTCAAAGTCTCCCTCGAATTTCGAGGCATCGCCTCTCGTATCGAGTTTACCTTCTCTGGTTGCTTCGATGAGGTTATCGACTTCGCCCAGAGCGTTTTTCTGATTTGTCTGGTCGAAGATAACTTCCATACCGCCGCAGGGTTTACCGTCATCGTCGAAGATTGCACTGCAGCATGCGGCGATGGGGATTTTGTCTCCGGTTCGTGTTTGTGCAGTGGTTTCTCCGACAATGTTCTGCCTGGTCCTCATGCAGTTTTTGATGGTGCAGTTGCTTGTTCCGCACAGAGGTGTTTTGCAGAGGTCTGCACAAGTCATTTTTCCAACGACTTCATCGCGACGATATCCCATGGCCTGGAGAGTTCCGTCGCTGATTTGCTGAATGACGAGGTCGCTGTCTGTAACAAACATAGTGGTGGGCACGGCGGTGATAACTCTTTCGAGGCTCATTTTATCAGCGGCCTTTTTGCCCGTTTTGTTGTTTTTTTCTTGATCAGCCATAATTTAAGTTCCCTTCAAAATTATTTTTATTTACCTTTAATTGTTAGAAACACTTGTTAGCGTGGGACAGTAATGACATTCGCGTTTTTTGAAGATTTGTCCCGCAGAAGTTACCTGCTCGAAGAACCGCCGATTTTCCGGCGGCAGTTTCTGTGTGTTTTCGATTACGAGAAATCCGTCTTCGCGCAGTGCTGAATGGAACATACGAATGACATTTACCCTTTGCAGTGGTGTAAGATGCAGAAGTACGTTTTTGCAGACTATAAGGCTGAATGCCTTTCTGACGGGCTGTAAGGAGACGAGGTCGTGTTTTACAAAGGAGACTCTGGACCTTATTTCCTCTGTGACCCTGTAATAGCCGGGCTTATCGGTACTTTCGAAGTATTTTCGTTTAATTTCGGCCGGTATACGCTTGGTTTCCGCTTCGGGATAGATTCCCTCTGTGATAATTCTTCCGAATTCATCACAGGTATCTATATCGGTGGCGTGAATTCTGACGTTTCTGAAGAGGAAATGCGACATATTTTCCCTGAGCAAAATCGCGATGGAATAGGGTTCCGGGCCGTGAGCACAGCCAGCATCCCAGATGTTTATGTATCTTTGTCCTCTGAGGACCGGCATTACATGTGTATTGATAAGCCTTAAAGTCTGTATGTCTCTAAAGAAATATGTAAATGCCATTTATGTTCTCCGTTTAGATTTAAAACTCATACTTGAGTTGTAGTGCCCAGACGTTGTTTTCCCGGTGATTGAAGACGTTTCCGAGGTTTGCGTATCCGCCTGAGACGGTCATATTTTCATTAACTACGTATGCGAGGCATAGAGTCCACCAGTCGTTTTCGGCCTTGTTGAGGTGTTTTCCGCCGGCGGTGAGGTCGTCGAGCTGGTTTGCCTTTTGTCTATACTCAGCGGCGAAGGCGAGCTTGTCGGTAAGGAAAGCGATGATGCTGCCTTCGAAAGTTGTTCTTCTGTTGCCGGCAAAACCAACGAGACCGGTGTGTATTGCATCACTGTTGCGGATACCGGCAGAGAGGATGATGGGTCTTGGCCAAAGGTCTGTAATGGTTTTGCTGGCGACGGCGGTGAATTCGACGCCCCGGCTGTAGTCGGCACCGAGGGTGTCGAGTGTACCATTGAGGTCGTCATCGAGGCTGTTGAGACCATCTGTCCACTTGAAATGCGTACCGACGGTAAGGGCCGGCATCCAGGATGTATCCCAACCGCCTTCTTCTATAACCATAGCGCGGAGATTGAAATTGTGCATACCCAGATGCTGGTTAACGCTGATTCCGGTCGCGACACCTACGTCATCGGGCCAATCGCCGAGTCCGAGCCTTTCGTATGCATAACCGATTTCGAATTTTCCGAGGATGTTTTCGGTAACGGCGAATGACTGGAGGTTTTTCTCGCTGCCGAAGACACCACTTGTGGAGAAACTTGGTTTTCCGAAAAATTCTCCTTTTGCAGGCGGGTTGGCGAGATAGGCGGTGTTTGTAATAAATACGCCGCTGTTTCCTTCAATGCTGTGCAGGGGAAGCGGTGGTTCAGCCAATGCGGTTGTCAGTACCAGTGTAGCAATAAACAGAACAGTAAGCTTGATTTTTCCATAAGCCATTTTTGAATCCTTTCATTTTTTACTGTTGGTTTTCAGGGGGATTTTCACCCTGGTTCTGCTGCTGTTGCTCGGTGGAGTTTTTCGGCTCAGGCTGCTCCAAATCCGGACTTTCCTGGTCTTCCTGTTGCTGTTGAGCATTTGCCGCATTCCGGGCCGAGTTCAGCTCCACGTCGGCAAGTACCTGGTCGATATCGAGGAGTATCTTTACCGAGTCGCCGATCTTCCCCATACCGAGAATGAAATCCGTATTGACCGACGAGCCGAACTGCGGTGCCCGTTCGATGTCCGAGCCGGCAATGTCCACCACCTCGGAGACGCGGTCGACGGCGAGTCCGGTGTTCGACTTTGCCCCGTCGCGGTTAACCTCGACGACTATGATGCAGCTCTCCTCGGTAACATCAGTCCTTTCCATCCCGAACTTGGCCCTGAGACCCACTACCGGAATGACCTGCCCGCGAAGATTGATGACACCCTTGATGTAATGCGGTGTCTGCGGGACCGCTGTGATGTCCATGTACCCGATAATCTCACGCACCTTGAGAATCTCAAGACCGTACTCCTCGCTTCCCAGCGCGAAGGTAAGGTATTTACCTTCCTTTTCCAGCAGTGCGCTGCCGGATTCCTGTGTTTGTCCGATTTGTCCGATTGTTTCTGGCATGATTTTCTTCCTTAAAAGTTCCCCAGAATAATTAAAGCACCACAAAACGCATAAAATTTGATGCAGTACCGACAGCCGCTTTTGAGGATATGTTTTTTTAATTCAATATCCCTGTTTTTACGGCAGCCGCACTGCAGCTTTTTATCGGTCGTCGTTTTTGTCGCTTACTGCTTTTAGCTTGACAGGGCACTTACAGTTTCTGCGAACATTATCGACGTCCGATATTGCTCAGTCCTACGATTGCCTATTATTAACAACATTCTTAATTGCTCCCGTTCAGTTGCTTGTCCGGGGCCTGGTTAAATCCCTGTAACGATGATTACTCAGGGGCAAATCGGCGATACATGGCAGTGAGTTAATTAGAAGTGTTCTTAGTGAGGGGTGAATTATTCAAGGGAAGGGGTTATAAAGCCAGGGAATATCCTGGTAAGGCCGGAATTTTTCAGCTATTTCTGAGCTGCTGCATAAGGGGAGCAAGCTCGACGACGGAACCGGCGTTCATTTTTGTAAGTATGTGAGCTCGATGGAAATCCACGGTTTTCTGGCTGATTCCAAGCTCGAACCCTATGAGCTTGTTTGATTTTCCGGTTACGAGGAGCTGAAGTATTTGATTTTCTCTTGCGGTTAATCTCGCAAGTTTTTGTTTGATTTTCGCATTTTTTTCGTTTTTGCGTTTTCTGTGGGCGGCGATTTCGAGGGCGTGCTGTACGCTTTCGAGGAGAACCTGTTCGCGGAAGGGCTTTTGAATGAAATCGACGGCCCCTGCCTTCATGGCCTGCACAGCCATGGTAACGTCGGCATAGGCGGTCATAAGAATAACAGGTATAGAGGCGTCTTCGTCCAGAAGCTGCTTTTGCAGCTCGATACCGCTCATTTCGGGCATTCTGACATCGAGGAGCAGGCACTCGGTACCGTTCGAGACATATTTTTTCAGGAAGTCAACGGCGTTTTGGAAAGTTTCTGTGTGAATTCCCACAGTGGCAATCAATTCTGCGATAGATGAGCGGGTGTCGTTGTCATCATCCACAATGAATACCGTTGCATTATCGTCGAGCATTTTTCAGTCCCCCTGTAATCATAAAACACTTTCGCTTTCTCGATATAACCATTATCGGGTTCAGTGCAGTTAACTTAAGTCGTGGGGTAAGGGTGTGGTAAAAAGAAAATTGAAATCAGAATGTTATTTTGAAGTCGTCATATTTCGAGTCCGGGGTTACGTGTTTGACGTTGAGGTCTGTGATATTGTTTTTGAAAGATTCTTTTATATCCTCGATGCAGCTATCGACGTCGTTTTCTGTACCCTGAGCGAGCATTTCGACGGAACCGTCGGGCAGGTTTCGGACCATACCGGTCAAACCGAGGCGGTTAGCAATGTTAAATACGGTGAATCGAAATCCGACACCCTGTACACTGCCATTAAATGTTACGTGCTTTGTGACTTTTTTCATTTTAGTAATGAGCCTTTTTGCTTTTGATTACCGAGCTTTACCGTCATCGACCTGCCGCAAGGAGATGTAAATATCTCAGGGTTATCCAATACCTTTCTCATAAATCCAAATACATTCTGTTCAACATGTTAATCTGTGGGTGCGGATTTTACAAGTTTGTTTGACATTTGTGAAATACGCTGCGACGATGAGTGTTTACCATGCGAGCCATAAAGGATATAATTCGCAGAATTTACTGTGGGTTTTATATGACCAGGAGCACGAAAAGACAAGCTGAACGAGACGGGCGGATTTACGAGCTGAGCACGCTTGTTGCGGGTGAATTCTCGTTACAGGAGGTTCTTGAAAGGCTGGCAGAGGCGGCAGTTAAGATTACAGCGGTGAAGGCGTGCTCAATCAGGCTGCTTGATGAAGAAGCCGGTGAATTAAGGATGCGGAGCACGTATGGTCTCAGCGAGGAATACCGTAACAAGGGGGTAGTCAGCAAGGAAGATACAGTAATCAAGGAGGCGTTCTCAGGCAAAGCGGTAGTGGTGGATGATATGCGTTTTGACGAACGTGTGAGGTACCGTGATGCTGCGGTTAAAGAAACGCTGGTAAGCCAGCTAACGGTAGCGATGCATTTTCGCGGAAAAGCGATTGGAGTTCTTCGTCTTTACAGTCCGCGTCCGAAGCATTTTGGCGGAGACGATATAAGTCTTGCCCGTGCGGTAGCCTCCCAATGTGCGGTTGCCATTACGAATGCAAGGCTTTACGCTAAAGCGCTTGAGGGGGCACGTATTTCGGAACAGATGCGTCTTGCAGGCGTTATTCAGCGCAGGATGATACCGGAGAAGGCTCCCGAGGTAGCGGGTCTGGATATTGCCGCTACTTATATTCCGTGCTTCGACGTTGGCGGCGACCTTTATGATTTTCTGCGTATAAACGAGAGCTGTATTGCAGTTGTGATTGCGGACGTTATAGGTAAAGGTATACCTGCATCGATAATGACGAGTATGTTCAGGGGAGCGGTACGCGCGTATACGGATGGGCCGGACCATGGTCGAAGTATCGGCACAATCATTGATAAGCTGAACAAAATGGCCTGCAGGGAATGCAGGGACGGCGAGTTCATATCTTTGCATTACTCGGTTATAGACATGGAGCAGATGAGCGTTACATATTGCAACTGCGGTCATGAGCCGACGCTTTTGTTAAGGAACGGAGAGGTTCGGGAACTGGATAAGGGCGGGCTGGTACTTGGTGTCCGGTGTAATGCGGAATATCAAGTGGAAAAGGTGGGGCTTAAAGCTGATGATTGTCTTTTGTATTACACGGATGGTCTTATTGATGCAATAAACTTTGACGGGGAACTTTGGGGCAGGGAGAGGATGCTGAAGGCGGGTCAGAAGTTCTTAAGTGAACCTTCCGAGCAGATGGTCAGGAATATTCTTTGTTACCGACGTCGTTTTGTTGGTCTTTCAAGACAGATTGACGATACGAGCATAATTGTGATGAAGGTTAAGTCATCGGACGAACATTGATGAGGTTACGGGGCGGGCAGTAGATGAGGTGCATTGTAATAGCTATTGACGGTCCGGCAGCGAGCGGCAAAAGTACCGCAGCGAGGCTTGTTGCTGAGAGATTGAATGCCGGATTCATCGATACAGGTGCCATGTACCGTGCGGTAACATTGGCGGCAATGGAAGCGGGTTGTAACCTGGCCGACGAGCGAGAACTGGTCAAGGTGATGCAGGGCACGGAATTCGGGTTCAAGGCGGAACGGGGTAAAATGCTGGTAAGTATCAACGGTATTGACAGGACCGAACGAATAAGGGAAACGGACGTAACGGCGAAGTCACGTTATGCGGCAAGTGCGCCTGAGATACGCCGTAGACTGGTGGAAATTCAACGCCGGATTGCGGCGGCGGAAAAGAAGGATTATCTGGTTACGGAGGGCAGGGACCAGGGGACGGCGGCATTTCCGGATGCCCGGGTGAAATTTTTTCTGACGGCCGAGGTCAAGGTGCGGGCGAGGAGGCGACAGGCTGAATTATTTGCGCAAGGGCAAAAGGCGGACATCGAGGAAGTGCAAAGAGCAATAGAAGCAAGGGACACAAGTGACCGCGAGCGGTCGACGGGTCCTTTGAAACCCGCAGAGGATGCGATAATTATTGACACCACGAATCTGGATATAGAAGGTGTTACGGAGTTGCTTGTTCGCAATATCAGAGAGCATGTTTAATAGCAGACTAAAGACAACATGGTACGGTTTGTCACGTATATCGTGTCAGGCGTTTTGCAGGCTTTTCTTTTCGATAGATGTGTTTGGTCTTGAGAATATTCCTTCCAGTGGTGGTGTATTGCTTGCATGCAATCATCAAAGCTATATTGACCCGGTTTTCTGTGGTCTTTACATCAGGCGTGAACTTTGTTTCATGGCCCGTGATACGCTGTTCAGAAATGCTTTTTTCAGTTCACTTATTCGTTCATATAATGCGATACCGGTCAAGCGAGGTCAGTCGGACCTTCGGGCAATGCGAACGGTAGTGGAGCGTTTGAGGGAAGGTTATGGTGTGTGTTTGTTTCCGGAGGCAACGCGGACGAGCAATGGCAGGATAAGCGATTTCAAGCCCGGCTTCGGACTTCTTGCCAAGCGGGGCAAAGCATCCGTGGTGCCGATTTTGATAGAAGGAGCATTTGACTGCTGGCCGAGGGACAAGAAGATTTTCCGGCCCGGTGAAATTGTAGTATGCTTTGGAAAGGCTGTGCCCGCCGAATTTATACAAAGGGTATCGAATAACGAGCTTGCGCGTCTTATTACCGTTAAGGTGAGGAAAATGCAAAACGAAATCAGATTACGACGGGGCAAGGAACCTTTTGATTATCCCGAATAAATGAATAAAATTGATAAAAATAAAGGTCGGGGGAGTATTGCAGCAGTTTTTGTAGTTATCTTTACGGTGTTCTGGTTTGTTGGGGGATGTCGCTTTTTAGAAAGTAACAGGTTATCCGGAAATAATGTGGCGGAGACAAGTTTTGATTATTTTCAAAATTCCTGGTATGTAACAGGCTTGAAAGATTACAGGCGGGGGACACGCATTACGCCGGATAATCAGCTTCTAATAGGTGAGGCAATAAATGAGTCGAGAGGAGGGACACCGAGATACCAGCCAAGTGTGAGGATTCGCTACGGGCAGGAGCTTTCGCCGCTCAGTAAGGTTCATACGAAGCGGCTTCTTGAGGGTTGGCTGCCGATAGTGATGCTAAGTGCAAAGGACGATGAAGTACATTACGAGTTCAAGATTTGGGCAACGCCTTTACCTGCGGTCGATGACTGGGCAAAAGCCTTCGATTGGCCGGTTTACGGGGACAACTTTTTGAATTGGATTCATGTTGAGATTACAAATGGGGGGACAACGCAGGCTCCGGCAAAGCTGAAGGTGGAGCAGGTGGGCGAATTCGGCGACAAGAGACATCCGGTGCCATGTCTTGACTTTGCGAAAGAGTTTTCATGGTTACTGGAGCCCGGCGAGAATGTGGAGGCGACGATACGAATTCCGTGGGCAGAGGTGGAGGAACAGGATACAATTGAAGCGGCAGATGCGAAGGTATGGCTTGAGCGAACGGTTCGATTCTGGCGGAAGCTTCTTTTGCAGTGTACGAGAATTGAGGTGCCCTGTAAGAAGGCCACTAATGCGCTGCGAGCGAGCCATATCTGTCAATTGATAGCCAACGACCACGGCGAGATACATGCGGGAGAGGGGTTCTATGACTGTTTCTGGATTCGGGATGCTGCGTATCAGGTTCTTCAATATGAAGAGGCAGGGTTGCTGAAAGAAGCGTTTAAGGGTATGCAGTCTTTTTTGTCACATCAGCGGGGAGACGGGCGTTTTGAATCTCAGAAGGGACAGTGGGATGCGAACGGTCAGGCGTTGTGGGCGTTGTGGCATTACTACAAAATTACCGGCGATAAGTCATGGCTTGAGCGGGTATATCCGAGGATGTGCCGGGCGGTAAAATGGACTATGGAGGCAAGGCACAGGGCGGCTGCAGATTCACCCTTTGCGCGATTGCTTCCACAAGCGCCGGCAGACGGGGAATTTTTATGGGCGGGTCATAATCATATTGTGGGATATGATTTCTGGAATCTTCGTGGAGTTTTGTGTACTGCAGAGGCGGCGAAGGAACTGGGTAAGAGCGGCGAGGCGGAAAGATATTTTTCGGAGGCGGAGAGTTATCGGGAGGATATTGAGCGAGCATGGCGAAGGGCGGGAGTTGACTATTTTCCACCAAGCTGGGAGCTGGACGGGACACACTGGGGCAATACGGAGGTTCTCTGGCCTACGAGGCTTTTTCAGGAGGACGATACGCGAGTAGCAGCACTTATTGATGAGGTTCGGCATCACTATCTGGGTGGTTACGTTGAAGGGACGATACAGTGGACGGGCAATGTCAGGAATGTGATACATCCTTATATGGGCAGTTACACTACCATGTCGTCACTGGTGCGAGGGGAAGATGAACAGGTGGTGGAGGATTTTTACTGGTATCTTTTGCATTCAACGGCAACACATGCTTTTGCGGAAGGAATTCTTTATAACCAGCGGAAGGCCTGGCACCACACTATTCCCCATGCAACAGGCGCTTCGAATTACGCTTTCATGCTTCGACATATGCTGGTTCATGAAGAAGGGGACAAGCTTCACCTGCTGAAAGCTGTTCCGGACTGGTGGCTGGGCAAGGGACAGCAGATAAAGGTTATCGGGGCGCCGACACATTTCGGCTTTTTGAGTTGTTCATTAGCAGGTAAAAAGGATGGTGTTTTATTTAATTTATTGTCCCCGGAGCGGGACCCGCCGGATAAGATTATTCTTCATATGCCCAGGTCGAGGAAAATAATCAATCCGCCAAGAGGAGTGAAGGTGGTTTATCGCGCCGAGCAAACCAAAAGGTGGGATTTTCCTGCTGTGGTTGAGTTGTACCAACGCCAAAACAACGAAGCGGCGAAAATGTGTTTGCGAATGGCGGATTAACCATCACATCGAAGAAAATCCTGCGAACATAGGCCGAGCGGTGCAAGTAGAAAAGAAGTCTTGAAAATACACACGCCTGCAAGGATAATAAGATAAATCAACCGGAGAAATTTTGGATGAATGGAGGATAAGAATGTTCAGGGGCGTTAAAATTATATGTACGATTTTGTTTTTCGTGGTTGCATTTTTGAACGGGACATCGTGTTCCGAAGCGGATGTTGTGCTGGTCAGGGACGGACAGGCTCTTGCAACTATAGTGGTGGGCAAGGAAGCAAGCGAGGCGGAAAAGTATGCTGCGGAGGAGCTTCGTTCACATCTGGCGAAAATAAGCGGGTGCGATATTTTATGCGAAGAAGGTGTGAAGCTGGAAACATCCATGATTCTTGTCGGCTGGAGCAAAGCTCTGGAAGAAGTTGAGTCGGGGGTTGACTTTGAATCTATGAGTGATGAAGAGCTTTTGATACGAACAAAAGGGCCTCATCTCATTTTGGCGGGGGGTCGTCCTCGAGGGACATTGTACGCGGTATATGAGTTTCTTGAGAAGTACCTTGGCTGCCGGTGGTACACAAAAGACGTTAGTCGAATTCCGAAACAATCGACAATAAGGCTTAAGGAGATTGATTATCGTTACAATCCTCCGTTTATGTACAGGGAGGCTTTGTATTACGAGGCTCACGATGTAACATTTGCGGCGAGGCAGCGTTTGAACGGGGGTTATAATCGCCGCGTCCGCGCGGAACTGCCCGGCGGTGCGGTGGCGATTGAGCCTTTTGGACATACGTTTGCCCAACTGGTGCCGCCGCACAGGTATTTCAAGGAACATCCTGAATACTATTCGCTGGTTGACGGCGAGAGGGTATCCGACAAGCAGTTGTGCCTTAGTAATCCCCAGGTTTTGAAAATTGCGACGGAGAAGGTACTGGACTGGGCACAAGGGATGCCAAAGGGAGTGATAATATCAGTTTCTCAAAACGATGGTTATGGTGCGTGCGAATGTGAGAAGTGTCAGGCAATTGTTAAAGAAGGGGGCACGGAGATGGAGCCGATTCTCCGGTTTGTCAATGCAATTGCAGCCGAGGTGGCCAAGGAATATCCGGATAGATACATCGAGACACTTTCGTACGCCTACAGTGAAACACCTCCCAGGGACACGAAAGCCCGTGACAATGTTATTATTCGTTTATGTCACTGGTATCCGGGGTGCAACGTTCATGGAGTCGCGACTTGTCCGACCAACAAAGTGTGGCGCGAAGAAATAGATGGCTGGAAGGATAAGGCGAAAAATATCTTTATATGGGACTATATGGTTACTTTTCATAAGCTAATGGAGCCTTTTCCGAACTGGTGGGCAATCGGCGAAGACAGTCGTTATTATGCGCAGCAGGGAATCGACGGAGTGTTCTGGCAGGGCAATCACAGATGTCCGGGGACGGAGATGTCGGATTTAAGAACATACGTTACCGCCCAGATGCTTTGGCACCCGCACCGGGACGTGGATAAGGTTATAAATGATTTTCTGTATGGTTTTTACGGTTCGGCGGCGAGGCCGATCCGAAAGTATATGGAAATGCTGCACGAACACGTAGTGAAAGAAAACATCTGCCGAAATCGAAGGCCGGTTGAATTAACGCCCGAGATGGTTGTTAATTCCAAAAAGCTTTTCGACCTGGCGGAAGAGTTGGCTGCGAACGAGAGTATTCGCAATCGTGTAAAGAAAGCGCGTGCAGGCATTCAACATGTGAAACTGAGTGAACCCGAAAAATATCATCTGGATAAGGAAAAAGCATACAAGTTATTTGAAGCCTACAAGGAGACGGTGCAGCGTGAAGGGATAACAATTTATAGAGGGCATCACAAGATGGAAGAATGGCTGAAGGAATGTGATAAAAGGCTTAAAGAGACTTATAAATAACACAATGGGAGCTAATGGTTATGTGGTGTCAGTATTCGAAGGTATTAATGTCGGCTGTCATTGTTCTACTGAGCTTTGAAATCGAAGTAACAGCGGAAGTTTTACTGACCAGAGACGGAGAGGGTAAATGCACGATAGTTACCGGCAAGGATGCAACAGAGGCAGAGAAATATGCAGCGGATGAACTTCAGACACACATAAAACAAATGAGCGGCTGTAAATTGGAGCTAAAGACAGGGGGCATTTGCGAAACGCCAATGATTCTGGTAGGCCCGAGTGAGGCGTTGGATAAGGTGGAGCCTGAACTTGAGCTTGAATCTATGGGCAAGGAAGAGCTTGTCATACGCACCAAAGGGCCCCATCTGATACTTGCCGGAGGCCGGCCGAGAGGAACGCTTTATGCGGTCTACGAGTTTCTGGAGAAATATCTGGGATGTCGATGGTACACAAGAAATGTGAGTTATATCCCCAAGAAGGCAGAGATTAAACTCGATGAAATTGACTACCGTTATGAACCACCCTTTATGTACAGGGAGACTCTGTATCAGGAGGCGTATTATCCGGTATTTGCGGAGAGGCAGCGTTTGAACGGCGGATATAATCCTAAAGTACGTCGAGAGATGGTCGGGGGCTCAGTGGTAATTATGCCTTACGTACACACTTTTCACTATCTGGTTCCGCCAAATCAATATTTTGAGGCTCATCCGGAATATTTTTCCTTAATCGACGGCAAAAGGGTGCCGGACAAACAGCTTTGCCTGACTAATCCGGATGTTCTTCGAATAGCAACAGAGAAGGTTTTTCGCTGGATAGAAAGGCATCCGGAGGTGGTGATTTTTTCGGTATCTCAAAACGACTGTTACGGCCCCTGTCAATGTGAGAAATGCCAGGCAATCGTAAAAGAGGAAGGCACGGAAATGGCGCCTATTCTTCGATTCGTAAATGCTATCGCCAAAGAAGTAGGTAAGAAGTATCCGGATAAGTATATCGAAACGCTGTCTTATGCTTACAGTGAGACGCCGACGAAAATAACGAAGCCTCGTGATAATGTAATTATTCGTTTATGCCACTGGAGTCCGGGTTGCAATGTTCACGGGATTAGAAACTGCCCGACGAATGCGACCTATCGTAAAGAGCTTAAGGGCTGGAAGAAGCTGGCAAAGAACATCTTCATCTGGGATTATATGGTTACTTTTCACGAGTATCTCGCCGCATTTCCGAACTGGTGGGCAATCGGGCAGGATACACGATATTATGCCGATAACGGTGTTAACGGAGTTATGTGGCAGGGTAATCATAAATCTCTGGGCGGTGAGATGTCGGACCTGCGTACATACATAACGGCTCAAATGCTTTGGAATCCGTATCAGGATGTGGATAAGGTAATAGATGATTTTCTTGAGGGTTTTTACGGGCCGGCAGCAAAGCCCATAAGGGATTACCTAAAGATGGTGCGGGCATACGTTGTCGAAGAAAATATTTGTCGAAATCGAAAATCTGTAAAGCTGACTCCGGATATGATGGCGCGTGCGACGAGGCTGTTCGAAAATGCAAAGAAGCTGGCTCCATCTGAAGAGATACGCAATCGGGTTAAAAAGGCGGCGGCAACAATTCAGTATCAGCAGCTTTGCGACCCCAAACATTATGGTCTGGATAAAGAGCAGGCGTTTGGGGCGCTTGTGGAACTGGAAAAGACTGTGGCTCGCGAAAATATTTCACATTTTCGCGAATCACGGAACTGGTCTATGGAGCAGTGGTTGAGTGAATGCGAAAAGAAGCTGAAGGAATTGTATAAAGATTAGGCTTTATTGGGGGTGAGAAATTATATGAGTGGGTTCGGTCCTCAACAAATCGGCAAACTGCTGCTTTTATCGGGGATTATTATCAGCGTTATCGGGCTGCTGATGATATTGCTGGGGCATCTCGGTTTTTTCAGGCTTCCCGGCGATATTGAATTCGGGGGCAGGAACTGGAAAGTTTATATTCCGATAGCGAGCTGTGTGATACTGTCGGTGTTGCTTACGTTTATTTTATGGCTTATCAACTATTTTAAAGGATAGCGGTCTTCTTAGCAGGAATTAGGGGCACCAGAAAACTCTGTTTCAGATGAACAGGTTTTCCATAACCCCTGGGGCAGCAACGTGCAAAGGCTGGGGAAGGATTCATTGGTTATGTGCAATACGTGCAAGGTTAGGGTAAACTTTTATAAGGTGTGGAGGTGCAGGTTGTTTTCGGCCTGTTATTAGTGCTTTTAGCTCGAGTGCGTTTGCGAGTTCGGCACCGCGGTAGTGGTTATTTGCAATAACGGTCAAATACTCGAAGGCTTTGTTGAGCTTGTCGATTCTTTGTTTTATTTCAGTAAGTTCTTTGTTTCCGTAGTAATAATCGTAAGTTTCGTCTCTGCCGGCTTTGCTGAACCATTTTTCGGAATTTCTTCCATGTAATCGTAAATAACCGTTTGTGCCGATGGTACACAAAGGCATATCAAAAGAATTCGAGGTGGTGGGATAATCGAGATTGCAGACTGCAACGCCAAGTTCCCGCAGGAAATTCAGGCTGTCCTTCTGCTGCCAGGATTTATGTCTCAGCTCAAGGGTAACATTAAAGGTATCGGAGAACTCGTCAACTATTCTTGCCAGTCGAACCCGATTATCGACGCTGTCGTCAAAATCGTACCTGAACTGGGCAAGCAATTGCTTTAACCTGTTTTTTTCGAGCAAAGGCTTGAAACCCTGATGAAACTTTTTGATATTTTCGGCATCAAATACACCCTCGTGGGTGAAATCACGATGAAGCTTTGCCGTAAAAAAGAAGTCCGGTTTTTTTGAAGTTCTTTCAAGCCAGGATTTACTGTTTTGCATAGAGGGCGGCCTGTAAAAAGTGTTGTTAATCTCTATGCAGTCGACGAACCTGCTTGCATATTCGAGTTCATCTACTTCCTTCTGTGGATAGACAATTCCCTTCCAGTCCGGGTACGACCACCCCGCGATTCCGATGTAAATTTTATTGCTCAAATGACTTCTAAAAATTACTTAAAAAGTTATTCCGGTCTTATTATACGATATTTTTCAAAGTTTGCGAAATCGCCTGCACCTGAGTTCCGAATTGGGACACCCGCCCAATTTAGTACAGTAGATTATAGAGTT
>CAZGGE010000006.1:12570-36415 GCA_964524285.1 uncultured Pirellulales bacterium | reverse complement strand
TTTGCCGTTGTCGGAAATTCTGCGGAGCGGCAGTCGTATTATTCTGGTATAGCCTCCTGGCCTGTCAAGATATCGAGGTGCTATTTCGCTGAAGAGTTTGCCGACAATAGTTCCTTTTTTTACAGTTTTATCCTCTTCGTAGTCCAGTATATCTCTGTTTCCTATCAGTGCTATGACACGTCTTCTTGCAGCGAGATTTCCTTTTTTGGCAAGTGTTATAAGTTTTTCGACTAACGGTTTTACTTCTTTTGCCTTTTCTATAGTGGTCGAGATGGTTTCGTGTTGTAAAAGAGAAACCGCCATATTCCGGCGCATAGCGGCTCTATGCTGACAGGAGCGATTAAGACGTCGGCCTGATACTTTGTGGCGCATAATCGTAATTTTCCTTCAAACTATAATTTTGTATTAACTGATTATCTTTACGGGTTATGCTAATCCTTTATATCCGTCATTCCCAATGAAAGGCCTATATCCGCAAGTTTTCTTTTTATTTCGCGGGAGCTGGTTTTTCCGAAGCTGCGAATCTTGAGTAATTCTGCTTCTGTTTTCTTTACCAGGTCTCTGACTGTTTCAATCTTTGCGGATTCGAGACAATTTGTCGCCCTGACGGACAGTTCAAGTTCCTGAATGGACATATCCAGTTTTTTAGCCAGATCTTCGTCAATTTCATCCATTTCAGGCTCTTTTTCCATTTCTTCTTCGACGACCTGTTCTTCTCCAATCTCGAAATACTGAACGAAAGGATTTATGTGTTTTCGCAGTATTTTTGAAGCTTCGACCAGTGCCATTTCGGGAGTGATTGTACCTTTTGTCCAGATTTCAAGAATAAGTTTATCGTAATTTGTTCGCTGGCCCACTCTTGTGTCTTCCGTGGTATATCGAACTCTTGTTACCGGCGAATAAACGGCGTCCAGCAATATAAGTCCGACTTCCTGCTCGGTTGGGTCGGCATTTGCAATCCTTTCAGCGGCGGGCTGATAGCCTCTTCCGTTTTCAACTACCATTTCCATATCGAAGTTGACATCCTCGGTAAGGGTTGCAATGACGGCGTCCTTGTTGACGATTTCAATTGCGGGGTCTGCTTCAATATCCGCCGCTGTAACCTCACCCGCCTTTTTTGCTGAGACCTTCATTGTCTTCGGCTCGTCGCTTTGTGAGCGGACAACAAGCCCTTTTACGTTCAGGGCTATATCAGTAACATCCTCCATTACGCCCTTAACAGACGTAAATTCATGTTGTACTTTATCGATTTTGATGGACGTAACCGCGCTGCCCTCGAGTGAAGACAACAATACGCGTCTCAGACTGTTGCCGATGGTGGTTCCGAAGCCTCTCTCGAAGGGCTCAATGTAAAACCTGCTATACTCTCTGGTAGAGACTTCTTTGTCTTTTTCCACGCTTGTCGGCAATTCCATACCGCGCCATGTAACTCTCATAGAGGCCTCCTATGGCAAACATCATTCACGTCCCGGCATCCAAAAGCAACGCCGAGTACAAAATATCCCGAATGACTATCTTGAACAAAACTCCACTACCAACTGTTCCTCGACGGGAATCTGCACATCTTCCCTGCCGGGCAGTGCCACAATAGTGGCGCTGGGTTCCTCACGATTTAACTGCAGCCAGGCCTGTGTTGTGAAATTCGGGTTACTTTCAAGCTGCTGCTTAATTATTTTGACACTTTTTTCGGAGCCTTTTACGGAAATTTTATCTCCCACATCCGTTATGTAGTGGCTTACGTTGACTTTTCGTCCGTTGACATATATATGTCCATGAGAGATAAGTTGTCTTGCGGTTTTTCTCGAAGGAGCAAAATTCAACTTGTAAACCACATTGTCAATGCGTCTTTCCAAAAGTTGCAGCAGTACTTCACCGGTATTTCCTTTTGCTTTTTCAGCCATTCGGAAATATCTCATAAACTGTCGATTCATGAGACCGTAATATCTTCTAACTTTCTGTTTTTCTCTGAGTCTTACGGCATAATCGCTTGGTCTCGAGCGTCTCCAGCCATGCATTCCCGGTATAAGGTTTCGCTGTTTTTTTTCCACGGGGCATTTTGCGGTTTCGCACCTTATGCCTTTCAGCATAAGCTTCACGCCCTCTCTACGACACTGTCTGCAAGATGGACCTGTGTAACGTCCCATATGGTAATAATATCTCCAAATAAGCTATATAGTTATACTCTTCTTCTTTTTTTCGGCCTACAACCGTTATGAGGCAAGGGTGTAACATCCGCTATCGCACTAATTCTGAGGCCGGCCTGCTCCAGAGCGGAAATTGCAGATTCCCGTCCCGACCCCGGCCCGTTAACCCTTACTTCCACCTCACGTACTCCGCTTCGCATTGCCTCGTTGGCACATTTTCTTGCAGCCTGTTGAGCGGCGAATGGTGTACTTTTCCTTGCTCCCTTGAAGCCTATCCGTCCGGCTGAATTCGAACATATTACGTCCCCGTCCGGGTCGCTAATCGTAATTAATGTATTGTTAAAGCTGGCTTTTATATGAGCGACGGCCTTTATTAGGTTTCGCCTGATTTTCTTTTTGCTGCTTTTAGCCATTAAAAATTCCTGTAAAGCATCAGTCTGATTCAAGCCGTTCAGTTAATTAGTGTACTTCCTTTACGCCTTTTTTGCCGGCTACGGTTTTCCTGGGTCCTTTGCGTGTCCTTGCATTAGTTTTTGTTGACTGACCTCTGACCGGCAGTCCCCGTCGGTGCCGCAGACCACGATAACACGATATATCCCGAAGGCGGGCGACGTTTTGTGCCACCTGCCTGCGGAGTTGACCGCCGACAATATAGTTGCGGTCTATAATCTGTGTTATTCGGCTGATTTCATCCTCGGTCAGCTTGTCCGCCCTGACGGTTTCTTCAATCTTTGCTTCTTTTAGAATTAGTTTGGCCGTATGCCTGCCCACGCCATAAACATACGTCAAGGCTACCCAGACGGGTTTGTTACCCGGAATATCGACTCCAACTACACGCGGCATAACATCTCCTTAATTCATAGTTTCAATGTGCGAGCCTGCTCGATTTCTCTCTAACCCTGTCTTTGTTTGTGTCTTGGATTAATGCAAATTACCCGCACAACGCCTTTACGGCGAACTATCTTACAGTTTTCACAAATACGTTTCACAGAACTTCTTACTTTCATTTTACCACAAAACCTCTTTTACAATCCGGGGTACATGCGTCAGTGCCTCAAAATGATACGACCTCTGTTCAAATCATAAGGCGACATTTCAACCGTAACCTTGTCGCCCGGAAGGATACGGATAAAATGCATCCGCATCTTCCCCGATACATGAGCCAGTATCTGATGGCCGTTCTCCAGCTCCGCCCGAAACATCGCATTGGGCAGAGCTTCCACAATTTTGGCCTCAAGTCTTATCGCATCCTTTTTTGGCATATATACCCACGAAGACAAAATACAATCAATATCATTTTTTTTTCTTCATTTTTATTAAGCGGCGCCGGTCAGAACCAGGCATCCATTTTTTACTATGGCTATGGTATGCTCGAAATGAGCAGAGCAACTGCCATCCTTTGTTACTACGGTCCAACCGTCGTCAAGTGTTCGCGTTGCATAAGTGCCCGCATTAACCATGGGTTCAACCGCGAGTACCATACCCTCTTTGAGGATAATATCGTTCTGCAGCAGTTCTCTGCTGACGAAGTTAGGCACTCTGGGTTCTTCGTGCATTTCTCTTCCAATTCCATGCCCGACGAACTCCCTGACGACTGAGAAGCCGGTCTGTCTGACATAGCGTTCCATTTTATCCGCCACCGTGCTCCATTTTTGTCCCGGACCGGCGTTCTCAATTGCTATCTCAAGCGCCCTGCGGGTAACTTCGAGCAATCGTAGTTTTACCTCGGAGACCGGCTCGATTCCTATGCTGATTGCAGAATCACCACAGTATTCATTGAGCCTGGCTCCAAAATCAAGACTTACTAAATCGCCTTCCCTGAGCTTTACCTTTTCAGAAGGTATGCCGTGCACAATCTGTTCGTTTATGGAGGTGCATACGGCGCCCGGAAAAGGAAAGCGGGCGCAGGGGTTTTTCACTCCCTTGAACAGGGGCTGGGCACCGACAGACTCGGTCATTTCAAGTGCAACCGCGTTTAATTCAGCGGTACTAACGCCCGGCTCAACTTTTCTCTTTAGTTTTGAAAGAACATCCGCCACAACTGCTCCTGCCTTACGCATAAGCTCAATTTCCCGTTGGCTGCGAAGAGTTATGGCCATTTATTTACTTCGTTTTTATTTTCAGTTCAAAAGTTTCCAAAAAATACTATACGGAAACAAGGAAGTCGAGTTTTTGAAAAACCGACTCTTTTACCTGTTCGGGATTTCGCTCGGCATCAATATCATAAACAATGCCCTTATCCTTGTAATACTCTATCAAAGGCTCGGTCTGGTTATGGTAGGTTTGAAGCCTTTTTTTGACCACTTCCGGCTTGTCGTCCGGCCTTTGTATCAGGTCAGCACCATCATTATCGCATTTGTTATCCACTTCAGGCTTCAGGTTTTTAACGTGATAAACAGCGCCACATTGGGGACAGCTTCTTCTGCCGGTCATTCTCTCCATAACCACGCTGTCGTCGATGCCAAGATTCAGCACGACGTCGAGTTTTTCACCGAGGTTGTTCAGATATTCATCAAGCCGGCAGGCCTGGTTCACCGTCCGCGGGAACCCGTCGAGTACGTAACCCGATTCGGGAGCCTGTTCGATGGCGCAGGCCATCATTTCCACAATCAACTCGTCCGGTACCAGCGCTCCGGAGTCCATATAACTTTGCGCCTTTTTTCCTAACTCCGTACCCTGCGATCTTTCCCGTCGCAGTATGTCCCCGCTCGACAGATGCAGGACGTGATACCTGTCAACAATATGCTTACATTGAGTTCCTTTACCTGCTCCGGGTGCTCCCAGCAAAACGATTCTCATCTGAATGCTCCTCTGATTTTACCGGTTGTGCTGAAGCCGTCATAGCTTCGCATCAACAAATTAGCTTCTATTCTCTGGACGAGGTCGAGCGATACACTGACCACGATAAGCAGGCCGGTACCTCCGAGGAAAGACGCAATAATAAAGTCGATATTCAAAAGCCCCATAACGAGAGAGGGAACAATTGCAATAATTGCAAGGAAAGCCGCACCAAAATATGTTATTCTGGTCATTACCCTTTCGAGGTAATCAGCGGTTCTTCGGCCCGGTCTCAGTCCCGGTATAAAACTGCCCGAATCCCGCAGATTCTTGGCCATTTCTTTGGGCTGGAATTGTATGGTCGTCCAGAAATATGCAAACAAAAATATCAACAGCATATAAACAACACTGTAAATATAAGAGCGTGGTTGAAATGCGGCCTGTATGGAGTCCAGGATGCGAGAGTCAAAAGCCTTCGAAAGCTGCTGGAGCAGGACGGGCGGAAAAATCATAAAGGCGGAGGCAAAGATTATAGGCATTACCCCACCGTGGTTGACCCTCAGAGGCAGATAATGTCGCTGACCGCCGTACATTCTTCGTCCTCTCATTTGCTTTGCCTGCTGTATTGGAATTCTTCTCTGTCCCTGGGTTATGAGAATTGCGCCGGCGACGACAAATACGAACGCCCCCGCCAGGAACAACAACTCCGCCGGCCCAATGGCACCTGGCGGCGGGGCGACGGTCAGTTCCACACTTTCGGCCAGGGAACTGATAGCCCACGGCATCCTTGAGACAATACCCGCCATGATAATAAGGCTTATTCCGTTGCCGATTCCGTATTCGTCAATTTGCTCGCCCAGCCACATAAGAAAAAGCGTTCCCGCCGTCATACCGACAACACCCATGAATACTCCCTGAAATCGCATACCAGCATATATATAAGAGCCAAAAATGCGCATATACATCAACGATTGTATGATACATATCAGCACGGTCAGATATCGCGTGTACTCCTGTATCTTCTTGTATCCGGTCTGTCCTTCCTGACGCAGCTTTTTCAATGCGGGAATAACTTCGCCCAGCAGCATCAATATAATTGAGGATGTAATATAAGGCATAATACCGAGGCCGAACAAACTGCTTTGGTCCAGACGCCCGCCAGTAAACATCCGCATGTAAGCCGCCGCCCGGCCCAGTGGACTCTCGGTATCCTGTGTGGCGACGGCCTCCTTCATCTTCTCCGAATCGAAGCAGGGATTGGAAATATGAAAACCAATCCTGTATATCATCAACAGGGCAATGGTAAACAAAACCTTCTTACGAAGGTCTGGAATCTTGAATATGTTAAATACCGTTGCTAACATTTGTCCAAATCCTGATTATTAGAGCTATCAAAAATGAAATCCACTAAATAACCTTCACCCTTCCGCCGAGCGCAACAATTTTATGCTCCGCACTCCTGCTGAACTTGTGTGCATTTACTTCGAGTTTCTTGGTAAGCTGGCCGTTACCGAGAATTTTGACCTTGTTTTTAGTGCTGTCGATTAATCCTGCCTGCTTAAGCTCGCTGGTGCCGATTTCAACTCCGTCGTCGAATTTATCAAGCTGTGAAACATTCACGGTTTCGTATCTGCTTGAGAATCTGGCATTATTAAATCCTCTCTTTGGCAATCGCCTGAACAGGGGCATCTGCCCACCCTCATAAAGGGACATTTTTTTTGCGCCGGCCCTGCTTTTGCTGCCCTTATGTCCCCGGCCACAGGTTTTGCCGTATCCGCTTCCGTTACCCCGGCCGATGCGTTTTCGAGCCTTTTTTTTGCCTGCTACTGAAGTTATTTCGTGACTAAGCATTTAAATCATCACCACCTTGTTAACGTTTTTCGACGGCTTCGACTTCTACACCACGCAATTTGGCCACAGATTCTGCGTTTCTCAATCTTAACAGTCCGTCCAAGGTCGCCTTTACCACGTTCTTTGCCGTGGTGCTGCCGTACACCTTCGTAAGGACGTCCTGCACCCCTGCATATTCGAGGACCGCACGTGCGCTCGAGCCTGCGATAACGCCGGTGCCCGGGCTTGCGGGCACAAGATTTATCTTTGTGGACCTGTATCTACCCTGAATAGGATGGGGTATCGTCCTGCCCAACAGTGCTATCTCATTCAGCGATTTTCGCGCATTTTTGATTCCTTTTTCCACCGAGGCCGGCACCTCATTGGCCTTGCCGTAGCCAACTCCGACGTTCCCTGCCCTGTCACCGACAACTACCAGAGCGGCAAAACTGAACCTGCGACCGCCTTTAATCACTTTTGAGCAGCGGTAAATTTTGACCACGGTATCCTCGAAAGGTCTTTCTTCGTGTCCCTCAAATGTCATGGGTTCTTTTGCCAATTTTGTAACTCCAAATTACGCAAGCTATGCTAAAAAACCAATCCGTTCTTCCTGGCGGCGTCGGCCAAAGCCCTGACCCTGCCGTGATACTTAAAACGGTTACGGTCGAAGCGGACACGTTTTATGCCGACCTGTGCCGCCTGTTTGGCCAACTCTTCTCCTACAAGCTCCGCCGCTTGTTTATTGCCGTACTTGTCAATCTTCTGCCGAATACTCGTACTTCGTGTGCTTGCGGAAACGAGGGTCGCCGCCGCTATGTCGTCAATCACCTGTGCATACATGTGCTTGTTTGAGCGAAAAACCGACAGCCGGGGCCTGTCCGGCGTCCCTAAGGTTTTCTTACGCACGTGATATTTACGTCTCAATGCAGCTTTTCTTGATTGTCTGGTACTCATAATAATTTCATAACCGCTTTTATTTGGGCTTTATAACTCTACCTTATTGCCACCTTATTTAGCTTTTATTATCAAAGGACATCAGGCGCCGCCGGCCGCCAAGGCTTTGCCGACCTTTCGCCTGACATGCTCGTCTGCGTATCTGATACCTTTGCCCTTGTACGGCTCAGGGGGCCTCGTCCTTCGTATGTTTGCGGCCACCTGCCCTAAAAGGTGCTTATCGACACCGGATATGGTAAATTTGGCCGGCACTTCATTTCCGCGGGTCGCCGCCACTTCTATATTTACTTTTATGCCCTCCGGCAGTTTTAATTCCACCGGCTTCGAGTAACCGACGTTCAAAAAAAGTTTGCCTCCCTGCTCTTTAACACTGTAACCCGTCCCGTAAATTTCCATTTTTCGTTCGAAGCCGCTGCTAACGCCGACAACCATATTTGAGATTAACGCACGCATCGTTCCGTGCATCTCTCGATTGCGACCGACGTCAGGCTTTTCATTTATCACGTGAACTTCATTGCACTGCTCATTTAGTCGGACTTTTACCAGCGGATGACACTGTAGCTGTTGCTCACCTTTCGGGCCTGAAACTTTCAGACGCCGGCCCTTAAGTTCAACCTTGACGCCATCCGGTATAACAACTGGTTTTTTACCAATCCTGCTCATCAGCTCACCTGACAGAGTAGTTCGCCGCCGATATTAGCTTCGCGACATTCCGTATCACTCATTACACCCTTGCTTGTTGAAACTATGGAGATTCCCATACCACCCATGACATGGGGCAGTTTCGCAACGGGTAAATAAACCCTTTTGCCCGGCTTACTCAGCCTTTCTATTTCCGTAATAGCGGGATTACCTTCGTCGTCGTATTTAAGAATCACCCGCAGTATACCCTGCTTGTTGTCGTCAATGAAGTCGAAATCATTGATGTAGCCCTGACGCTTGAGCACTTCCGCAATGCCCCGACATATTTTCGAGGCCTTGATATTGACCTCGTGTTTGTCCGCAAGTACCGCATTGCGGATACGGGTCAACATGTCGGCTATTGGATCACTTAAACTCATAGTTCCTGTTTCATTTCAAATTATGTTTCTTTTGAATTCAGGTTTTAACATCCCATGAAATTTACCAGCTTGCCTTTTTGACTCCGGGGATTTTCCCCTCGTTAGCGAGCTTGCGAAAACATATTCTGCAAATCTTGAATTTTCGATACACGGCCCTGGCGCGTCCGCAAAGCTCGCAGCGGGTATAGCCTCTGACCCGGAATTTTGGTTTCCGCCTTGATTTGTTTTCCAGTGCCTTTGTCGACATTAAAACGCTCCAGACTATAACTGACTATATTATTGCTGTTTTGTTAACGAATCGAATTTAAGCAAAATTTATCCTTAAACGTCATTCCTTAAAAGGCATCCCGAAAAGCGCAAGCATACTTCTCGCTTCCTCGTCGGTGTTGGCGCTGGTTATAAAAGTTATATTCATTCCCTGCTGGAACTCTACTTTAGCGCTGTCAATTTCCGGAAAGACGGTCTGCTCCGCCAGGCCCAGCGAGTAGTTTCCTCTGCCGTCGAAGCTGGTCCGCTCCAGGCCTCTAAAATCTCTTACCCTCGGGAGTGCAAGGCTGATGAGTCTGTCCATAAACTCGTACATGTGCCTGCCCCGAAGCGTAACCTTCAGGCCGATTGCGTCGCCCGCTCGTATCTTAAAATTGGAAACGCTCTTATGTGCCCTGCAAACTACCGGCATCTGAGCGGTTATCATCTTCAAATCTTCCTTCGCGGTTTGAAGGAACTTTTTATCCTGAGTAGCTTTGCCCAGACCCATAGATACGACGATTTTCTGCATGCGGGGCACGGCCATGCGGTTCTTGTAGCCGAACTCGCTGGTAAGCTCCGGAATCACTTTTGACTTGTATAAATCGAGTAATCTTGCCATAAACCAAAACCTGATAAGACGGCGACTTGCAACTAAAAGACGCCGAGACTTACTCTTTTGCCCGTTTTGTTACTCCTATTTCCGTACCATCTTTCGCCATACGCTTTTTGTTTCCGTCATCGTCAATTTCGAATTTTATTTTTGTAGCCTGAGAATCTTTCGGGTTTACCGGCAATACGTTGCTTATATGTATAGGCCTTTCGACGGTTATGCGTCCTCCCTGCGGGTTCCGTCGCGAGGGGCGAACATGCTTTTGTGCCAGATTGCGTCCCTGCACAATCACGCACTGTTTTTCCGGGATGACTCTCATAACACGACCGGTCGCTCCCTTTTCGTCGCCGACGACAATTTGAACCATGTCGTTTTTTTTC
The DNA here is from genome assembly GCA_964524285.1 of uncultured Pirellulales bacterium. Classification (GTDB taxonomy): domain Bacteria; phylum Planctomycetota; class Phycisphaerae; order Sedimentisphaerales; family Anaerobacaceae; genus CAZGGE01. The sequence goes on along the minus strand of CAZGGE010000006.1, from coordinate 26,409 downwards.
ACATGCCGGGCCATTCTGCAATCCTGCCTTTTAACATAACCGGAATATCTTCAACTTCTTCACACTACTTCATTAGCAAGCGAAATTATTTTCATATAATTTTTTTCACGAAGCTCCCTTGCCACGGCACCGAAAATCCTTGTGCCTATCGGGTTACCTTCATTGTCTATCATCACCGCAGCGTTACTGTCGAACCTTACGTAACTGCCGTCCAAACGCTTTACCGGGCTTTTCGTCCGAATAATAACACATTTGTGCACTTTTTTGTCGTCAAGCTGACAGTTAGGCAGAGCCTTTTTTATTGCAACCGTTATCACATCACCGATGCCGGCGGCCGGTCGAGTCTTCTTTCCGCGCGAACCCGACCTGCCCAAAACTTTAATACACAAAGCCGACTTAACTCCTGAATTGTCGGCGATGCTCAGCATTGTCTCCTGCTGAATCACTTCGCTGTACCTCTCAATCCGGATGCAATCAGTTACAATTCCGCCTTAGACTTTTTTTCAACTACTTTTACCAGTCGCCAGCTCTTTTTCTTGCTGTAAGGCCGGCTCTGAGCTATGGAAACTATGTCGCCCGTCGTCGCCTCGTTATGCTCATCGTGAACCAGAAGACGAGTACGCCGTTTGACGTACTTGCCGTAACGGGAATCCCTGACCTTCTGGTCAATGCCCACCTTTATGGTTTTGTCGCCGCTTCGACCCACGACATTTGCATACATTAACTTTTCACCCGTAACGCTCATAAAACTATTCCTTGAGCTGATTCTCTCTTATTACAGTCTTAACTCGTGCTATGTCTCTCTTGACGTTCTTTACAATTCTTGTATTTTCAAGCTTTTCCGTTACCGACTGCGCTCGAAGGTCGAAAAGCTGTCTTTCCAGCTCTTGAAGCTTATCCTGTCTTTCTACGGCGCTCATTTCCCTGAAGCTCTGTGCCTTCATTCAATCAACCTCTTACAAAGCATGTCTGCGTCTGACAAATCTGCACCTTACAGGCATCTTATGAGCAACTCGAAGCAGTGCCTCCTTGGCAACGTCTTCTTCCACGCCGCCTATTTCAAAGCACACCTGGCCGGCCTTCACAGGTGCAACCCAGAATTCAGGCTCACCTTTGCCTTTACCCATTCGTGTCTCCAAAGGCTTCGAACTGACCGGCTTATCGGGAAAAATGCGAACATACACCTTTCCCTCACGGTGCAGAAAATGCGTTGCAGACACCCGGCCGGCCTCTATCTGCTTCGCCGTTATCCAGTGATTCTCAAGCACCTGAAGCCCGTAATCTCCAAAGGCAACAAAGTTGCCTCGCGTTGCCTTTCCGTGCATCCGGCCACGCTGGCTTTTGCGATGCTTTACTCTTTTCGGCATCAATGCCATTGCTTTATATCCTCAGCTAATCCCGATCTTTAATATCAACCTTCCGGAGCTTTTTGACTATCCGGTTCTGCTTTTTTGCTTTCTTTCTGTGGTGCCGGCTTTTGGGAAGCTTCCACCTTAGACTTAGGTGCAACTGCTTTATTGCCGCTGCGCTTGGTGAATCTTCTTCGTTTCATTTGTTTAGGCTCAATTTCCTCGCCGAACTTGCCCCTGTAAATCCATACCTTAATACCTATGGTTCCGTAAGTGGTCTTTGACGTCGCACATGAATAGTCTACGTTTGCGTCAATGGTATGCAGGGGTATACTGCCCATTTTCTGGGTCTCACGCCTCGCCATTTCCGCACCACCAAGTCGCCCGCTTGAGATAATCTTAACACCCCTGGCTCCCGCATTCATCGCAGCCTCGCAGTGCTGCTTCATTAAACGACGAAAAGACGCTCTTCTGCTCAACTGCTCGGCTATCGACTCGGATACAAGCGTGGCATCAAGCTCCGGGGCCTTGATCTCAACAACATTGACGCTAACCTTCTTGTCGGTCAGTTCTTCAAGCTCTTCACGCAGGTTGTCGACCTCGCCGCCTCTCGGCCCAATAACTATGCCCGGCCTTCCGCTGTGAAGGGTTACTTTAATTTCGTTGCGGGTGCGTACTATATCTATTTTAGATACCGCTCCCTTGGTCATCTGTCTGTTATATCTTTTGTCAACGTGCCGGCGTATATGCTCATCCTCAACCAGAAAATTACCGTAAATGTCTTTCGGCGCAAACCAGGTACTCCTCCAGCCAAGCCTGATTCCGGTTCTGAAACCTATTGGCGATACTTTCTGACCCATAAATACCTCATAACTCCGGCTTCGTTCCCGGCCGGCCTCAAATCTGCGTTACCGTAACATGTATATGACAGCCGCTTTTACGTATAGGATGCGCCCGACCTCTGTCCTTCGGAATCCACCTTTTGGTGCCGATACGAACACCAGCATCGTCCGCAAAAGCCTCACTCACATAAAGATTCTCGACATCCGCCTCCTGCTCATCAGCGTCGGCAACGGCCGCCTTCAAAACTTTTTCAACCATGCCCGCCGCTCGCTTGCGGGTAAACTTCAACGTATCAAGTGCATCCTGTACGCTTCTGTCCTTCACCAAATCCGTTACCAGCCTGGCCTTACGAACGGAAACAGGGGCATAACGATATGACGAACGCCAGCTCAACAGCTCATTTTCTTCCACGCCGAGCAAAGAAGCCAGCCGTCTTACGTCAACCCGCCTGGGCGCGGGCTTGAACAACCCGCGACGCCAATTGCTAATCGCCGCCATCGCCTGTTTCTCGGTCAGGCCTCCTCTGACAAGTTGCGAGCCTATTTGCCGCGCATTAAGATTGCGCCCCTCCGAAAGCCTGTTCAACTTGTCGCAATTTATTAACATACACTAAACCTTTTCTGTCATATTGCCCGGCCGGTTTCTATTACGAAGATAAGGAAATTGATATACCCGCAGGGGCAGGGGATTACCTCTTGATCCTGCCTCCAGCGTGGCCCTTGAATGTCCTCGTCGGTGAAAACTCTCCAAGCTTATGCCCTACCATATCTTCCGTAACGAAAACCTTGTTAAATACCTTGCCGTTGTGAACAAGAAAAGTCATACCGACAAACTCGGGTATTATCGTACACCTTCTTGCCCACGTTTTTATCGGTTCACGAGAACCAGATTGAATTTGTTTGTTGACCTTTGTGAACAACTTTTCGTCCACATAGGGGCCTTTTTTCAAAGACCTGCCCATAGGCTATCCTCAAAAAAACTGCATTTCGTATCACACAAAAAAATCATTACAAGGACACCTGTCCTTGTCTCTTATTCTTTCTTCTTCTGATAATCCAATTGCTGCTGTTTTTTCGCCTGCTTCTGGTTTTGCCACCCTTTGCCAGCACGCCGGTAGGGGAGCACGGGTGTCTTCCGCCGTTGGACCTTCCTTCCCCTCCACCCATTGGATGTGCCACGGGGTTCATCGCCTTGCCTCGGGTATGAGGTCTCCGTCCCATGTGTCTTTTCCGGCCCGCCTTGCCCAGCTTTATATTCTGAAAATCAGGATTACTCAACCGGCCGATAGTTGCTCTGCATTCCTTGCGAAGCGTCCTCATCTCACCGCTGGGCAGAACTATGGTAACCCGGTTACCCTCCTTCGCCAGGATACGAGCTGCATTTCCCGCACCTCTGACGAGCTTACCGCCCTGGCCGGCCGTCATCTCAATATTATGGATTTCCATGCCACCAGGAATCGCAGACAACTGCATTGCATTGCCCAGACGAGGCTCCTGCCTGTCACCGCTCATCACCCTGTCACCAACCCGTATCCCCAGAGGTGTCAGTATATATCTCTTTTCACCGTCGGCATAGTTTACAAGCGAGATAAAACAGTTCCGGTTCGGGTCATATTCTATGGTGGCAATTTTGCCCGGAACATCGTCTTTGTTGCGTTTGAAATCTATGAAGCGGTATATTTTCCTTGCACCACCGCCGCGAAAGCGGCTTGTTGTAATGCCGTGATGATTCCTGCCGCCGTTTTTGACTATCCGTTTACAAAGAGACTTCTGCGGAGACTTAACGGTAATCTCACCGTAGTCATTTACCGAGCCGCTTCTGCGACCGGGACTGGTCGGTTTGTACAGCTTTACGCCCATAATCAATTACCTCTTAAAAAGGCATCAAAAATCCCTGTTAAATAAAACTCACTCTTTATCGCAGGACCATTAGAACAAATCTATGTGGTTGTCTCCTTTCAGATACACCACCGCCTTCTTCCAGGCCGGCGTCAGGCCCATACTTCGTCCCTTTCGACGATATTTACCTTTACGGTTACTTGTTCGCACCCTGTCAACTTTAACGTTATATACGTCTTCGACGGCTTTCTTTATCTGTACCTTGTTCGCCGTTTTTTTTACCTCAAACGAGTATGCACCTCTGGTGTTCGCAAGGTGTACTCCCTGCTCGGTAATCAAAGGTCTGATTATTACCTCGTAATCATTCACGCTGAAGCCTTTTCAACTTCACTACTTTCGCTCTCTGACGACAACAACGATTCGAACGCTTCCCGGGTAAACACGACTTTCCGGTGATTGCAAAGCTCGGCTGCATTCAAATCAGATACCGGCTGAACTGATACCTTCGGAACGTTCCGAGCCGACAAATACACTTTGCTGTCAATCGCTGCCGTGCTTACCAGGCAACTCCGCTCTACACCGAGGTTTCGCAGCACATTCACAAATTCCCTTGTCCTGGGCTTCTCGAAACTAAGCTGGTCAACAACAATAACGTTATCGCTTTGAAGCTTAGCCAGTATCGCCGAATTTCTAGCGAGCCTTCTTTGCTTCTTCGGCATTTTCTTGCTGAAATCGCGAGGCACTTTGGCAAATATCATGCCTCCGCCGACGCGCTTTCCCGTTCGCCTGTTACCGACACGGGCAAAACCCGTGCCCTTTTGCCTGAACAACTTTCGTCCGGAACCTGCTACCATAGATCGTCCTTTGGTCGAAGCGGTGCCTACACGCTTGTTTGCATGGTACATTACCAGCGCCTGCTTCAACAAAGCATAACGAACCACACCGCCGAAAACACTCTCATCGACCTTTATCACGTCGACATTGCTGCCTTCGTTGTTATATACCGTAACGTCTATCATTTCCGATATTACTATCTCCAGACTGTCAGCCATTCCTGTGCGTGCGGGCACTGCGAACAATTACATAACCGCCGGCCGGGCCAGGCACTGAGCCTTTCACCGTCATAAGATTTCTCTGCTCGTCAATTTCCACCAGCAAATGGTTCTTGGTGGTTACCTGACTATGTCCCATGTGTCCCGCCATTTTCTTGCCTTTTTTCAAATTGCCGCCTTTTCCCGCGTCGCTGCCGAAGCTCGATATCGAACCCGCTGAACGATGTTTCCTCTCCGTTCCGTGCGAAGCGGGAAGGCCGCCAAAACCATGACGCTTCATAACGCCCGCAAAACCTTTGCCCTTGCTTGTGCCCGTTACGTCAACGTATTTTTCTTCGCTGAAAACCGACACCGTCAAAACGTCTCCGGTCTTATATTCCGTATCTGAGTCTTCGCTCAACCGCAACTCACGTACCAGTTTTTTAGGTACGGTGCCGGCCTTTTCCGCATGACCTGTGCCTGGCTTTGTCCTCCGCGAAGGCTTAACGTCGTCATAACCCAACTGCAACGCTTTATAGCCGTCGCTTTCAAAATCCTTCACCTGCGTTACCACACACGGGCCGGCCTCTATAACCGTTACCGGAAGCAACCGGCCGGCATCGTCGTAAACACTAAGCATTCCGACTTTTTTACCAAGCAACATTGTCATTACAATTCAAATCTGTAATAAATATAAACCTTATATTTTATCAGCATTACCCTTTGAAAGTTCCGCCAACTGCCCGCCCTTCAAAGCTTTCCCAAAAACCAGTAAGTCATCCATCCAGCCGACAAACTGGGCTTCGTTTTTGCTGTAGAGAGGCGAACGGAACCTGCTTGCTATAAACCGGCCTCCCACATCGTTGCCGACCCTGAGAACGCTCGCCAGGTGTACCCCCGCCCATGATTCGCCGGCCTGTTCCCGCAGACGTCTTACCACTTCGGGCTTAACGTAGATAGCCGTAGTTCCGGCTTTTATGCCTCCGCTTCCAATTTTTCCACCGTCCAGGTAAAGCGACACACGCCCTTTATTATAAACCGCCGCGAGATGATGATAACGCCCGTCGTTAAATGCTTCTCCGCTTCCCTCGACCTTCTGGCCGTTCACTATAAAACGCAATTTACCGCTGCCCGCCTCAAAATCAAATATCAATTCTCCAGTCGCCCACGCACCGGTGCCCCGGTAAGTGCTGAATAACCTCATCCGTCTGTTTTCAGCAGGCTTGACCATCGCACAAAGTGTAAATTCTTTACCCAGATGCAGCGTATCTCGAATTTCAAGCAAGCTCTTATCGCCGGTAAACTCCACTGATCCGCAGCCCCGATACGCCTTGTCCTCGTCTTTTACGATATGAACAGCCCCGTGCATACAAAGCTGCTGAGCTCCGTCCTCGCACGCCGTATCCGCAGGCGAACAAAAATCCTCTCCGTCAAACGTATAAAACGCCTTCATCGGCGGGCACCGTTCGGCCGGTTTCACATCATCACCCGCCTTGAAAGAATAAAGACAGGTACTTTGAAAAATAAACCGCAGCCGCTTCGCACCTCCACCGGGCAAAAACTTCTTCGATTTCCAGGTTAAAATCTGGTCAACACCTTCGCCGGTAACCGGATTACAGTCGTCCCGCCCGTAACCTTCGACAACCTCACCTTCTCTATCGACAACCTCGGCTTTCAAATATCCTCCCTTGTCAACAAACGCGTTAACGTGAAGTTGACCATGGATATTGCTTAGCAGCTTTGTCGTTACGGTTCCTTCTGTGCCGCCCGCATCAAGAGATGCAAATCCGTCCTTACGTAATGTAGCCAGTCCTCCCGCATATATTGCATGTTCCACGTTGCCGCCATGACCGATACTCATGCCGGTATACCAGACCTTAATCCTGTCCCCCTCAACCAGGGGAGGCGAACTTATACTTACCATCCCGTCCTGCCAGGTGCCGGGCCGGCTAACTGAAAGTATACGAGGCCTGTCTCCTTCCTCTCGAACCCAGTTAATACCGTCATGACTCGATACCAGCTCAACAAACAAAGGACCCCCGCTTTCACCATCTATAATACGGAAGGGCCTGAGAAAACCGATGTACATCGATTCGTAAGCAAAACCCACCAGACCATATAAATCCGTATGCTGCTTATCCTCGATAACCCACCTGTCGTCAAATTTATCCGGCACAAGTATCAACTCCGCCGGATGCCAGTCTCCAAAATCCTCCGTAGCCGCGAACCCCACACACCTCCGCCTGTAACCCCGCACCGGGGCAAATGCCTTGGGATAGCCGATATATCTACCCGTATGTGGGTCCCACGCAAATTCACCGACGTCTCCCTGGTCCAGAAGTACAGGCCCGTCGGACAGGTCCGTAAAATGTATCCCGTCGCTCGAATAAGCCGCCCAGTAACCCCGTACCGTATACTTAGGCGGCGTTCGACCATAGTCAAAGTTAATGTGCTTGTACTCTCTACCCTTATCCCACGGCGTATGGATTATCGAAACGCCCCCCGCCTCTAAAGGCCTGTCAATATATATGTTGTTTTCCTTGCTGCCCTTATACTCTACTGTTCCCAGATTGGGCTTCTCCCAGTGAATACCATCCTCGCTTGTCGCATACAACTGACGGTAACCTGGCCCTTCCTTATCGTAACAGCCATACCACAACCGGTATCCACTGCCGTCCTCGTCCGGCATTACGAATCCGCCATATACCGAACTCCCTTCCCATGGCTCTGTCGGAGTAATAACCGGGTTGCCGGGATATTTCTCAAAGGTATGGTAATGCCGTATCACCTTCGACTTTTCCGCCACAAGATAGTCATCCACGAACAATTGCCACGGCCCGGTCAAATCCTGTAACGACTTCGGACGCTCAGCCAAAACAACGCCGCAAATGCACAAAACAACCACGGCCGCTATCAGCGGAATTAAGCCAAAGCCCTTTGCATTTCGAATTGTCCTGTATTCATAAACCATCGAATCACCGATTAAGCAGTATGCTATGCCTTAATCTTTACAAAAACCCCGGCCGGCACTACAAGCCTGTTAAGGACTTCCACCGTTCGGGCATTCGCCTCGTAGATATCAATCAGTCTCTTATGCGTGCGAAGCTCAAATTGCTCACGTGATTTCTTGTTAACATGCGGGCTTCGCAGCACGGTGTAACGCTCTATACGCGTCGGAAGAGGTATCGGCCCACTAACACGCGCGTTGGTTCGACGGGCGTGCTCAACTATCTCACGGGCCGACGAATCCAGCGCCCTATGGTCGTATGCCTCCATCCGTATCCTTATTCTTTCTGTCTCCATAGCCATAAGACAACACCATAACAAAGCGCCTTCTTCCGGCCGGCGCAATTAACTAAGTACTTCTAATAAAGCAACTTACGAAAAAAAATGCCCTCTTGAAAGCAAAACTCCCTTCAAGTCATAAAACATTCCAAATGAGATAACCGTAAACTGCAGGAAAGGCTGTTTCTACCTGCCTGAACAGTGCAAAACACCAATTCTACACCATACAGCAGATGTACTACCTTCCTTAAAAGCACTTTGGTCCGCCCGAGTCCCTGCCGAAAAATACTACCCATATCTACCGGCAAGCCCTGACAGGCCCCTGCAATGTCCAAAAATTACCTTCTTCCAACCGTCCGTGACCACGCTTCAGACGTGCACAGCCCAACTCGATAATCGCAAAATCTTCCCTGACTCTGCTCGCTACGGCTGTAAAACCTGCAAATTTAACAACACTTAAGCAATTAGTCAACAAAACACTGGACAAATAAGCAAAAATCTGAAAAAAAATTGAAAATATTTTTATCTTTTACGGAATCACCTGTTTTACAACCTGCTCGGGCACACGCTCATAGCTCAATGGCTCCATTGTAAAAGTCGCCCGGCCTCCCGTTGCGCTACGGATTTCGCTCGAATAGCCGAACATCTCTACAAGCGGAACTTTTGACTCGATTACACGCATATTGCCGTGCACCCACGTATCGGTAATAAAGCCCCTTTTAGCCAGAAGGCTCGCCTGAACAACCCCGAAATACTCGCCCGGCGTAGCAACCTGAAGCCTCATTATAGGCTCAAGCAACACCGGATGTGCCTTTTTCAGCGCAGAATCCACCGCTATCACACCCGCCTGCTCGAACGCAATCTCTGATGAATCCACCGGATGGTATGAACCGTCCAGCAAAATCGCCTTTACTCCGACAACAGGGAAACCCGCAAGCACACCGCTGTCAAGCGAATCCTTAACACCTCTCTCTACAGGACCAATGTATTCCCGAGGAATATTGCCCTGCTGAACCTTACTTTCGAAGGTATTTTCACTGTTCCAATGCCCGTCTTCCGAAAAAATTGGTTCTATTCTTATTAACACGTGGCCGTACTGACCACGCCCACCCGTTTGCCTGATAAACTTACCCTCAGCTTCGGCAGGCTCGCTGATTGCCTCCTTATATGCTACACGAGGCTTACCTACACGAACGTCAACATTCCGCTCACGCGTAAGCTTGTGTTGCAGTATCTCCAGATGAAGCTCACCCATACCGCTAATCACCATCTGACCGGTCTCATTGTCATATTTAGACCTGAAAGTCGGGTCCTCACGCTTCAAATCCGAAAGCGCCTCGGAGAGCTTCTCACGGTCAGCAGACGTTTTAGGCTCTATGGACATGCTCATTACAGTTTCAGGAAACGTAATCGTAGGCAGACAAACAGGCGACTTCGGATTACAAACCGTGTCCCCCGTGAAAGTATGCTTAAGCCCCACAACTGCAACTATATCACCGGCCACTGCCGAGTCAATAATCCGGCGTTCTTTGGCGTGCATCTCGAAAAGACGTGTTATATTTTCCCGCTTGTCCCGCTTGGTGTTCAATACCCGTGTGCTGGTCTTCAAAGTTCCCCGGTAAATTCTCATAAAATGCAGATCGCCGTGAACGTCGCTGGCAATCTTGAACACCAGACCAACAAAACGGCTGTCCGAATTACATTCCACCACGATTTTCTTACTTGTGTCATCTGGTTTGTGCCCGGTTATCGCCGGCTTTTCAAGCGGACAGGGAAAAAAGTCTACCATTCCGTCTATCAACCTCTGTACGCCGATGTACTTAAGCGCAGAACCCACGAAAACAGGATGCACCGCATTGTTCAGGGTTCCTTTTCGAATAGCCTTCCGTAACATATCATTTTCAATCGGCTCATTATGAACGTAAAGTTCCATCAGTTTTTCATCGAGCTCCGCCGCCTGCTCCACTAAATCATGCCTGCCCTGTTCGGCCGAATCCCGAAATTCCGCAGGGATTTCCAGCTCCTCAAACGTGGCACCAAGCTTTTCAGACTTATAAAATATAGCCTTCATCGCCACCAGGTCGATAATGCCCCTGAAAGAATCGCCCGCCCCTATCGGAAGCTGCAGAACTACAGGATTCGCCAGAAGTTTGTCACGTATGGAAGACACACACATCGAAAAATCCGCCCCCGTTTTATCCATCTTATTGATAAAACATATATATGGCAGGTCGTATTTCTGACCCTGCTTCCATACCGTTTCGCTCTGTGCCTGAACGCCTTCACTGCCGTCAAATACCGCCACCGCGCCGTCAAGAACTCGAAGAGAACGCTCCACCTCCGCCGTAAAATCTATATGACCGGGTGTATCGATAAGATTAATCTCGGCTCCCTTCCACGGGCACTTGGTCGCCGCCGACGTTATGGTTATTCCACGTTTCTGCTCTTCGGTCATATAATCCATGACCGCAGTCCCGTCGTGAACCTCACCCATCTTGTAGGTTTTTCCGGAATAATACAATATCCGCTCGGTTACCGTAGTCTTGCCGGCGTCAATGTGTGCGATTATTCCGATATTCCTAAGTTTTGCCGGTGATTTCTTCATCTCGTTATTACCAAAATAAAAAAACTGCCACGAAACGTCTGAAAAAACAACGTGGCAGTCTGAAACAGATTATTACCAGGCAAAGTGTGCGAATGCCTTGTTCGCCTCCGCCATCCGATGAACATTCTCGCGAGTGTTCATGGCAGTTCCCTCTTTCTTATATGCATCCAAAAGCTCGGAGGCGAGACGCTGGTACATCGGTTTGCCCTTCTTGGCACGGGAAGCCTGGATTATCCATCGGAATGCCAGCGACTGCTTGCGCTTGGCGCTGACCTGCATGGGAACCTGGTAGCTCGCTCCGCCAACACGCTTGCTGCGCACCTCTATCATAGGCTTGACGTTGTTAATGGCAGTCTCGAATACTTCAAGAGGTTCGGCATCCTTAACCTGCTTTGAAATATAATCCATCGCATCGTAAAAGACTTGCTGAGCTGTGCTTTTCTTGCCGTCCCACATTATAGAGTTAATAAACTTAGACGCCAGCTTACTGCTGTACAACGGGTCGGGCTTCAACTGCTGCTCTGACATTGTAAACTTTTTGGCCATTTCAATGCCCCGTGAAATTGCTGTTATTTCGGCTGCTTCGAACCGTACTTACTTCTTCCCTGTTTGCGACCACCTACACCCGCGCAGTCAAGAACACCACGAACAACATGATAACGTACACCAGGGAGGTCCCTCACGCGACCTCCCCTTATAAGCACGGTACTGTGTTCCTGAAGGTTGTGGTCGATACCCGGTATATATGCGGTTACTTCTTTACCGTTGGTAAGCCTTACACGCGCAATTTTACGCAATGCCGAGTTCGGCTTTTTGGGGGTCTGTGTCCTGACAACAAGACAAACCCCTCTTTTCTGCGGACTGCCGCTTATATCAGATACCCGCTTTTTGCCTTTACCTTTCTTGCGGCCACCTCGTATCAATTGATTTATCGTTGGCATTGTTTCCTTTCTATTGCAAATCTTTACCCTATATAACCTGACTCTACTACAGTCCGAGAGCCTCTTTGATAGCGGCATCGGCCTTGGCTTCGGCTTTCTTTGCTTCTTCAACCTCTTCAAGCTCTTTGGGTACCGGTGGCTCGGCAAGATGCTTGACCTTCGTCTCAAAGTAAGGCTTAAACGCCGTTCCTGCAGGTATCAAATGACCCAGTATCACGTTTTCCTTAAGACCGCACAACTCATCAACCTTACCACCAAGACTCGCCGCCGTCAATACCTTCGTTGTCTGCTGAAAGCTCGCCGCCGCTATGAAACTGTCCGAGCGAAGAGATGCCTTGGTAATCCCCAGCAGCAGCGTTGTCGCCGTTGCCGGCTTGGGCTTCTTGCCCTTCGCAGGCTCTCCGCCGGTTAACTCCACTCGTTCATTGATTGAACGAAGCTCATCCTTGCTTATTACCTGACCCGCTTCCAAGTCGGACGCATCGCCCGCACTCGTAATACTTACACTCTGGGCAAGCCTTTCGTTTTCCTTGCGAAACTCGAACTTGTCCACCACCTCGCCGGGCAAAAACGAGCTGTTACCAACCGAATCAATCTCTATCTTATGCATCATCTGAGATACTATTATCTCAATATGCTTGTCATTGATACCTACGTTCTGGGAGCGATAAACGTTTTGGATTTCTAAAATCAGGTATCGCTGCAGAGCCTCTTCGCCCTTAATCCTCAGAATGTCATGAGGAACAAGCGGACCGTCCGTCAATGCATCACCCGCCTCGACCATATCTCCGGTATGAACGTTCAAATGTCTGTCACGAGGAACGTGATGTTCTTTCTCCATCCCGCTCTCACTGCGAACTGTAACCGTCATTTTACCTTTCCGCTTGTCGCTGCGTAACTCTACGCGCCCGCTGATTTCAGCCATAGCCGCCGGCTCCTTCGGCTTGCGCGCTTCGAAAACCTCGGTAACACGCGGAAGACCTCCCGTTATGTCCTGCGTGCCTCCCGTCGCACGAGGACGATGTGCAAGCAACTGACCAGCCTGTACCTGTTCACCTTCTGTTACCTCAATGTGTGCCGACGCAGGAAGATAATGAACATCCAGTATCTTGCCGTCCGCATCTTCCACCATAAGCTGGGGATGTTTGTCACCCTTATGCTCGATTACCACAGGCTTGCCTACCTGGCCCTTGCGCTCCTCTTCTATCCGAATCGTTTCACTTTCTATAATATCCACAAATCTTATCAGTCCGGACGCTTCCGCAAGAATCGGGCTTCGATGAGGATCCCATCCGAACAAAACTTTCCCTTTCTTAACCTTCTGTCTGTCCGGAACGAACATCGTTGCTCCGTAAGGAACCTTGAATCGGTCAAGCTCCCTGCTTTTTTCGTCCAGTAATGCTATCTCTCCGTTACGTTTTAAGGATACCACCTGCTCGCTGCCGTCGGGCCGGGCAAAAGAAACCACCTTGATATTGCGGTACTCTATCGTACCGCCCTGCGTCGCTCGTTGCTCTCGCTCAAGTATCGCACGAGAAGCAATACCGCCGGTATGAAACGTCCGAAGAGTCAACTGCGTTCCAGGCTCACCTATCGACTGGGCCGCAAGTATACCTGCTGCCAGACCCTCTTCCGCAGGCAAACCGGTGCTCAAATCCCAACCGTAGCACTTCGAGCATATCCCCACCGGACTTTCACAGGTCAACGGACTACGCACTCGAACCGCCTCAAGACCCAGCTCCTCTATCTTCTTTGCCTGCTCCGCTGTTATAATCTCGTTCTCACGAACTATCATCTCATCGGTTATCGGGTTACGAATATTATCCCGCGCCGTACGACCCACGATATAATCCGACAGCGGTATGTCTATCTGTTCGCCGCTGCTGTCAACGTTCTTGGTCGTACCCTGCAAAGTCCCGCAATCATATTCGCTTATTATCATGTTCT
>CAZGGE010000006.1:8858-12560 GCA_964524285.1 uncultured Pirellulales bacterium | reverse complement strand
CGCCACGTCAATCAGCTTGCGAGTCAGATAACCCGAATTCGCCGTCTTCAACGCAGTATCCGCAAGGCCCTTGCGGGCTCCGTGAGTCGAACTGAAGTACTCGAGCACCGTCAGGCCCTCACGGAAATTCGACTTAATCGGGGTTTCGATAATCTCTCCGCTCGGCTTGGCCATCAATGCTCGCATTCCCGCAAGCTGCTGTATCTGATCCACACTGCCCCGAGCACCAGAATCGCTCATCAAATATATCGGATTCATATAAGGTGTGCCGTCTTCTGTCTTGTCGTTTTTAAGACCCAGTATCATCTCATTTGTGACAACTACTCGGGCATGCGTCCAGGTATCAATAAGCTGATTATATCGCTCGCCCTCGGTCAGTACGCCCGCCTGATAATTCTTTCTGATTTTCTTGACTTTTTCTTCGGCCTCTTTAATGATTTCAGCCTTGCGGGGTGGTATCTTCAGGTCGTTCAAACCAAAACTCAACCCGCCAAGTGTCGCGTTCTTGAAGCCCATCTCTTTGATTTGGTCGAGCAAATCAACCGTCGCAGAGCTGCCAGCCACGGCAAAACAATCACTTATCACCCGCCCAATCCTTTTTTGCTTCATGGCGGTATTGTAAAAGGGCAGACCATCAGGCAGAATATCATTGAAAATACACCGGCCTACCGTCGTATAAATGTGTCGCCGCTGCTCGGTAGTTACAAACTCCGCCGGCATGTGCTTGGGCTCATCAATATCGTAAATCTCCGAAATATCGCTCAGAACCTTTACACCAACATCGAGACGCACCCTGATTCGAGCATGAAGACCTATTTTGCCCGTCTCATACAGCGTTACAGGCTCGACAATATTAGAAAATAAACCACCTTCTCCACGACGGTCGGCCCCCAGGCTCGTAAGATAATAATTACCCATCACCATGTCCTGCGAAGGACCTACCATCGGCAAACCGTTTGCAGGCGAAAATATGTTGCTCGTCGCCATCATCAGCGTATGCGCCTCCGCCTGAGCTTCGACACTCAACGGAAGATGCACCGCCATCTGGTCGCCGTCAAAATCCGCATTGAATCCCCGGCACGCCAGTGGATGAAGCATTATCGCGTTACCCTCTACCAGAACCGGGTCGAAAGCCTGAACGCCCATACGATGAAGAGTCGGAGCACGGTTCAAAAGAACCGGATGCTGATGGATAACTTCCTCAAGAACGTCCCATATCTGCTCTTCGCGACGCTCTATCATCCTTTTCGCGCTTTTAATCGTATCCGCCAGACCGTGCTCTTTGAGCTTGCGGATTATAAAGGGCTGGTATAGTTCCAACGCTATACGCTTGGGCAGACCGCATTGATAAAGTTTCAACTCCGGGCCTACAACTATCACAGACCTCGCAGAATAATCAACACGCTTGCCCAGAAGGTTCTCACGGAAACGGCCCTGCTTACCCTTTATCATATCGGTCAGGCTCTTCAAAGGCCTGTTATTACTGCCGAGAACCGGACGACGGCATCGACCGTTATCCAGCAGTGAATCCACCGCCTGCTGAAGCATCCGTTTTTCGTTGCGAATAATTACACCAGGTGCATTCAGGTCCATCAGCTTCTTAAGACGGTTATTACGGTTTATTATACGACGGTAAAGGTCGTTAAGGTCGCTCGTCGCAAAATTGCCGCTCTCAAGAAGAACCAGAGGACGAAGGTCCGGAGGTATCACCGGAATAACGCCCAGCACCATCCATTCCGCACTGTTGCTGCTGGTCTTGATAGCATCCACCGCCTTCAGCCGATTCGTAAGGTCCTTTATCTTCTGTTTGCTGCTCGTCTTGCCGAGTTTCTCCCTGATTTCGACGCCCAATGAATCCAAATCCAGACTCGACAGCAATTCCTTTATCGCCTCCGCACCCATCAAGGCCTTGAACGCTCCTCCGTATTTCTGAGACGCCTCCCGGTTCTCCTCCTCGCTGAGCAACTGCCCCACTTTAAGCGGGCTTTGACCCGCTTCCGTCACCACGTAGTCCTGAAAGTATATCACCTTCTCCAAATCCGTCGTCTTCATCGCAAGAAGTTTACCAAGATGATTCGGTATCGACTTGAAAAACCATATATGAACCACCGGCGCCGCAAGATTAATATGACCCATACGCTTGCGACGAACCCGGCTGTGCGTTACCTTCACACCGCAACGGTCACAGATTATCCCTTTGAACTTCGTGCCCTTGTATTTGCCGCA
Source organism: uncultured Pirellulales bacterium (assembly GCA_964524285.1). Lineage (GTDB taxonomy): Bacteria > Planctomycetota > Phycisphaerae > Sedimentisphaerales > Anaerobacaceae > CAZGGE01. Next base: position 10,334 of record CAZGGE010000006.1, on the reverse strand, counting down.
AGAACACTCCCAGTCCCTTTCAGGACCGAATATCCGCTCACAAAACAAACCGTCTTTTTCCGGCCTGTAAGTGCGGTAATTAATTGTCTCAGGCTTGCGAACCTCCCCGAACGACCAGCTTCGTATATCGTTCGGACTGGCAAGGGAAATCTTCACTGAACCGTAATCATTTATCCGGTCGTAAACATTACTTATCATTTAGGACTTACTCCTATCTAATTATCACCATTAACCAAAAAACGCTCCGCCAAAAAAGCCTAAAGTATCGCTCCGCCACCCAGACGCTTTTTCTCAAGCTGTATATTCAATCCCAGACCTCTTATCTCGTTACACAACACATCAAACGACAACGGAGTCCCCGCCTCCAGGGTATTCTGACCCTTAACCATCGACTCGTAAATCTTCGTCCGGCCCTCTACGTCGTCACTCTTGACCGTCAGCATCTCCTGTAAAGTATATGCCGCTCCGTATCCTTCGAGCGCCCAGACCTCCATCTCACCGAATCGCTGACCGCCCGTCCGCGCCTTGCCTCCAAGAGGCTGCTGAGTTATCAAACTGTAAGGACCCGTCGCCCTGGCGTGTATCTTGTCGTCAACCAGATGATGCAGCTTCATCATGTAGATATAACCTATCGTCGCTCGCTGGTCGAAAGGCTCACCAGTTCGCCCGTCATAAAGCTGGGTCTTCAGTATTTCCGGAACCTCTATGCAGGGTTCTTCCGCCGGCGGGGCCTCACCATTCTCCTCACGCTCCTTCGCTCGGTTGCTCATATGTGCATTCGCCTCGGCCGTCAGTGATTTGATGTCATCCTCCGTTGCTCCGTCGAAAACCGGTGTAACCGCATTGAAACCAAGCACCTTCGCTACCCACCCCAGATGCGTCTCCAGTATCTGACCAACGTTCATCCTGCTCGGAACTCCAAGAGGATTAAGCATAATATCCAGAGGAGTCCCGTCCTCCAGAAACGGCATGTCCTCTTCAGGCACAATCTTGGCAATCACTCCTTTATTGCCGTGCCGGCCCGCCATCTTGTCTCCAACAGAAAGTGTACGCTTGGCCGCCACGTATATCTTCGCCATCTGTAATACCCCGCTCGGAAGCTCGTCTCCGTGCTTCATACTTTCCAGATGCGTCTTCTCTTCTTCCTGAAGTTCGGTTATCTTTCCACGGTATTTATCTACTATCTTTTGCGCTTCCTCGCGAACCGACGCGGGCTTCACCCACTTTATATTGAACGTATCCACCTGTTCGAACACAACATCATCGTCTTCGCTCGCACCGGCTTTCTGGCGGGTCGAAGGGTCAACTATCCTTACTTTCTCATCACCCACAGACTCACGAATCGCCACGACCATGACGATTTTATCACCAATATTGATATTCTCTGTTTCCGGATTTATCGGATTTCTCACATTTTGGGAAGCAGCATTTGAAATCAATTGATTCAGGCGATTGATATCGGATGAAGAAAGTCCC
>CAZGGE010000006.1:7981-8848 GCA_964524285.1 uncultured Pirellulales bacterium | reverse complement strand
TTTGCCATCATCTGCTTCTGATAGTTCTTTATCTCCGCCTTGAGGGCTTTTTTTCCCTCTTCGCCGCCGGCGCCACGCCTCGTAAACAATTCCGTCTTGATTACCACTCCCTCATAGCCGCTCGGCAACGCCAGTGAATCGTTCTTGACGTCTTCTCCGGCCCGGCCGAATATCGCATGAAGAAGCTTCTCCTCAGGCATCAACTCCGTCTTGCTCTTGGGAACAACCTTGCCTACCAGAATATCACCCGGATTAACACGAACTCCCTCTCGGACAATTCCACGCTCATCCAGATTGCGAAGCGCCTTTTCTCCTACGTTCGGTATATCATTGGTAAACTCTTCCTTGCCAAGACGGGTCTCCCGTACCTCCGCCGTAAACTCGTCTATGTGGATACTCGTAAAACTATCGTACTTGACCAGACGCTCACTTATTACGATAGCGTCCTCAAAATTGTAACCGTCGAATGATACAAAACCCACAAGAACGTTCTTGCCAAGCGCGAGACTGCCTTCCGCCGTCCCTCCACCGTCGGCTATAATCTGACCTTCCTTCACCTTGTCGCCAAGCTTGACTACTGGCTTCTGATTCAGACACGTCCTCTCGTTTAATCCCTCGAATTTCGCCAGCTCTATCTCCTCGGTGTTATCTATAACTATCCTCGTGGAATCTACCGCCGTAACCACACCGCTGCACGGCGCCCGCATCACCATGCTCGAATTCTGTCCCACTATCTGTTCCATACCCGTGCCCACCAGCGGTGTTTCCGTCTGAAGCAGCGGAACCGCCTGACGCTGCATGTTCGAGCCCATCAATGCCCGGTTCGCGTCGTCGTGCTCGAGAAACGGAATTAAAGATGCAGAAACA
>CAZGGE010000006.1:0-7971 GCA_964524285.1 uncultured Pirellulales bacterium | reverse complement strand
GGTGGAAACGTCAACGTATTGAACTTCTTCACTGGAAACGTTCGAAAGCTCTCCTCTAACCCTGGCCAGCGCCATGCCGGGCTTTATGCGCTTCTTCTCCTGGTCCACGCTGCTCGGAGGTGCAAGAATCGCTTCCATCTCCTCGTCAGCTCGCAAATACGCCGTCTCCCCTGGCAGCTTGCCCTTGTCAACCTTCAAATAAGGCGTCAGCAAAAAACCGTACTCATCAATGGCCGCAAATATCGCAAGCGATGTTATCAAACCGATATTCGTACCTTCCGGAGTCTCAATCGGACAAATCCGACCGTAATGGCTGATGTGAACGTCACGAACCTCGAAACCCGCTCGCCTGCGGTTCAAACCACCCGGACCAAGTGCGGAAAGACGCCTCTCATGCGTCAACTGGCTTAAGGCATTCGTCTGGTCAACAATCTGACTCAACTCCCCGCGACCGAAAAATGAATTGATGCTGCTCGATACGCTCTTGGAGTTAAGTAAATCCGCGATTCGCAACTCCGCATCAGGATCACGTTTCAGGCTCATCCGCTCCTGCACCGTCTTGCGAAGCTTCAGCAATCCCTTGCGGATTTCATCTGAGGCAAGCTCGTCTATCGTCCGAAGCCTGCGGTTGCCCAGATGGTCAATATCGTCTACCGTCGCACGCGTCTTGGACAAGCCCGGATTACGAAGAGAAATTATGTAATGCATCGTATTCAGAAAATCCGCAGGCAAAAGCGTCATCTCCTCTTCGCTTATGTCCTGCTTGAACTTGCGGTTCAAACGGAAACGACCCACCTTACCCAACTGGTAACGGTTACTGTCGCAGAACTTCTCGGTGAAAAACGTCTTTGCCTTTTCCACGTTCGGAGGATTGCCCGGACGCAGCCTCATGTAAAACTTCAGCAACGCCTGCTCCTGATTCTCACAACCATCCTCCGCTACAGTATTCAATATCAAAACATCCGACGGATTATCGATGACTTCAACCTTACTCTTTTTGCTTTTTCCCTTTTCCTCAACAATGTTTTCAGTACCTTCAGAAATAAGTTCTTCTTTCGCCCATTTTTTCAGCATGTTATCAGCAGAGTATTTTGCCGTAAAATGCTTCTCAATTCTCTCATATAATCCCTGAGCTTTAGGGTTTTTATTTTTTTCCTCTCCGGCCAAACCGACATACCCATCTTTGACTTTACCAGTTTTAATTTTCTTGAAGAAATATATCCCCTGCTTATTCTTGTTGTCCTTTACTTTCTTATACGCATATAAGTCTTCTATCTCTACCCAGTTTGAATCATCTTCCATTGCTTTTGTACATATTTGAAAAAGCTTTTCAAGACGCACCTTTCCCTCAAACACCTTTTTTACTTTATTGATAGGCATCAAACTGACATTAAGGTCTGGGCATCCTCCTTCCTTATGCTTATCCACAGCATACCAAGCAAGTTTAGTCTCAAGCGCAGATAGTTCATCCCCTTCTAGGATACCTTCTTCCTCCTCAGTAACAACCCATTTAAAAGCAAACCCACCTGTTTTTTTTCCTTTAACCATGTATTTTTCACGTATCTTTTGTCTCTTTTTATCTACCCAATCACGTATTTCTTTATTTCTAAGCCACTCTTCTGCTTCGGTTTCATCTTTGGCCTTTTTTCTATTCATACCAGGCAGCGTTTCATCGGAACTAACCTTGCTCTCGCGAATAACCGTTACCCTGTCTCCTATCTGCCTGCCCGCTTTTACCAGTATCTCGCCCGTTTCCGTATCAACAATCGGCTCGACCGCCCACATATCGGGCTTCAACTTATTCACCGACACCGTCTTCGTCGGATAAAACAGCCGAAGAATGGATGCCGTGTTACCATAATCGGGTGATATCGCCCGAAGAAATATCGTCGCAGGTATCTTGCTCGACTGGTCGATTTTTACCACCAGAACGTCCTTCTTGGTAACGCCTATCTCTATCCAGCTTCCACGTTCAGGGATTATCCTGCCGCCGTGAAGTACCCTGTCCCCTTCCTTGCTCTCGATGAGAAAATCCACCCCCGGACTGCGATGCAACTGGTTGACAATTACACGCTCGGCTCCGTTGATAACAAACTCTCCCCCACCTATCATCACCGGCATTTCGCCCAGGTATATCGCCTGTTCGGCCAGGTCCTCACCCTTGCTTTTATGCAGCCTGCAGTGAATCTTCAACGGATATCCATACGTCAACCTTAGCTGCCGGCACTGAGTTATGCTGTAACGAGGACGCTCAAGCTCATAATAAAGATACTCCAGAGACATGCTTTTGTCGTAGCTCTCTATCGGAAATATCTCTCGAAAAAGTGATTCCAGTCCTTTTTGTTCCCTCTTTGTGGCTGCACACTCTTTCTGGAGAAACTTTTCATAGCTTTCTCGCTGAACTGCCACAAGGTTGGAAACCGGCACCGCATCCTGTACCTTCCCGAAGAAACGGTATTCACGCTGCCTATTTTCACTTTGCATAACTAATCTCCAATACAACTATCTAATAACACCGGCAACTCAACTCAATTACCCGGCCCGGCAAAAACGCAAATCCTAAGCAAGCTCAACAACCGCGCCCACATCTTCGAGCTGCTTCTTCGCCGATTCCGCTTCATCCTTGCTCAATCCTTCCTTCACAGGTTTCGGTGCTCCCTCAACCAGTTCCTTCGCCTCTTTCAGGCCAAGTCCCGTCAATGCTCGGACCTCCTTGATTACCTGAATCTTCTTTTCGCCGAACTCCTTCAGCACAACGTCGAAGCTCGTCTTTTCCTCCGCTTCTTCAGCCGCCGCCTGAGGCGCAGCCGCTCCCGCCATCATTACCGCTCCGCCCGCAGGCTCTATACCGTATTCCTCCTTGAGATAGTCCCCAAGCTCCTTCGCCTGCATAAGCGTCAGACCAACAATTTTGTCTCCCAAATCCTTTATCTTCTTGTCCCATTCTTTCGTACTTTCAGCATCGCCGCCTTTTTCCTCGACCTGGGACGGCTTGTCTTCTTGCTTTTCCGCCTTCTCAGACTTCGCCTGCTTTTGCTCTTCCTTCTTTGCTTCTTCGACCTGTTCTTTTGCCATTTGTCAAACTCCTGTTATTTCCTCTGCCGGTGGTAGCCGGGACTACGCCGTCCCGTTTAACCCATAAAAGGGGCAGCCACACGAGCAATATCAAAATCCACTCTAAAAACCATCCCCCCAAAAAAAGGTTATAAACCGTTCTTTAAGCAGCCTTTTTTTCTCCTTCCTCCGACACTGCTTTGACACAACCTGCAACAATCCCCGCCGGTCCCGACAACGAACCCGAAAACCTGCCTCCTACCGAAAGAATGCTCGCCAGTATCTTACCCTGCATCTCGGCGCGGGTCGGAAGCCTGGAAAATTCACGAGCGCCTTCACCGTCAAGCAGGCTGCCCTCGATATACGCTCCCTTTATCTCAACCTTCGGTATAGCTTTTTGACATTCCAGCAGCTCTCTTGCCACCTCCACAAGGTCACAGCCCTCATGCACGTAAGCTATCGCGCAAGGACCCTCAATCACCTCCGCCGCCGACTCCATATCCTTGTTCCGCAATGCCCTGCGAAAAAGAGAGTTCTTAACTATAAAAAAACCTATACCTTTTTCCTTGAGCCTGCCCCTCATCGCGTTGTTATCCGTACCGTCGACCCCCTGAATACTGAATACTACAAACTCATTTATTCGCTCTTTTTCTAGCTTTTCCTCAAGCTCTTTCTGAAGCAATTCTTTCACGTACTTGCTCATCTTGATACCTTCCTGCAATTTCTCAATTAAGACCGCTCCCGTCTTTGCCGACGAAAATTACAAACTCACGTGAATACTCGGCGTCATTGTCCCGGATATGCAAACCTTCTTGATATACGCACCCTTGGAAGAAGACGGCTTCATACGTTTAATGTGCAATATAAAAGATTCGATGTTCTCAACCAGCTTCTCTTTCTCGAAACCTCGCTTACCAACAACCGCATGAATGTTGCCGCCCGAATCGTTCCGGAACTCGATTTTACCCGCGCCGAATTCCTTTACCGCCGAAATCACGTCCTCCGTTACCGTTCCATTCTTCGGAGACGGCATCTTACCCTGGGGACCAAGCACACGACCAAGCTTGCCCACCTTTTTCATAACTTTCGACGAGGCCACCGCTACGTCAAAATCCATCCACCCGCCGTTTATCTTCTCCACCAGCTCATCACAGCCGGCCTCTATCGCTCCAGCCTCCTTCGCCGCTTCTACACCCGTATCCTCACAAAACGCTACTACCTTCTTCTTCTTGCCTATTCCGTGAGGTAAAGAAACTGAACCTCGAACTATCTGGTCCGCCTGCCTCGGGTCAATCCCCAACTGGAGCGTACATTCAACACTCTCGTCAAAATGCACCGACTTCAGCGATTTTAACTTTTCTACCGCCGCCGGCAGACCAAGCTGCTCCCGCGGAAGCTGCTCTACCTGACTCTTATATCTTTTGCTCCTGTGTGACATTCTCGTGCCTTTTCAAAAAAACATGTCTGCTCGAAGCATCCTTCACGCACCCCTCATCCTTCTATTTCAACGCCCATACTGCGGGCCGTCCCCTCTACTATTCGTACCGCTCCGTCCATATCATGCGCATTAAGGTCTTGAAACTTCTGCTCCGCTATCTGCCTTACCTGCTCCGAGCTTACTTTACCCACTTTCTCCCGCTTCGGGTCCTGGCTGCCTTTGGCAACTTGTGCCGACTGCTTCAGCAATACCGCCGCAGGCGGGCTTTTTACCTCAAAAGAAAAGCTCTTGTCCTTGTAAACATTGATCACTACCGGCACCGTCATCCCGTTCAATTCCTTGGTCCGCTCGTTGAACTGGGATACGAACTGCCCTATATTCACTCCATGCTGACCAAGCGCAGGACCAATCGGAGGGGCCGGCGTCGCCTGCCCACCTGCTGCCTGTAACTTAATCTTGACTGCTATTTCCTTCGCCATCGTTCACCTCAAATGCGCCGCTCCGAACTCAAAAAAAAACAAAACCTTGCAAATAACTACTAAACCTTCTCAATCTGCCAGTACTCTATATCCAGAGGTGTGCTGCGATTGAAAATATTCACTATCACCTTCACCACGCCTCGCTCTTCGTCTATCGAATCCACCACACCTTCGAAGTTCTCAAACGCCCCCTCCCTGATTTTGATGTGGTCGCCCTTTTCAAAATCCACTTTGATGCTCGGAGTCTGCTCCGGCTTCTGGGCCTCCTGGAGCATCTTGCTTACGTCAGTATCTCGCATAGGCGTCGGAACACCCTCAGTACCGATGAAATCGCCCACTCCGCTCGTCTCCTTAATCACAAACCACGCCTTCTCTGATACTCGTCCGTCATCCTCAGGCTCCATCTCCATAAATACGTAACCCGGGTAAAGTTTACGCTCGTGAACCGACTGCTTGCTGCCACGTATTCGCTTAACCTTCTCCAACGGAACTTCTATACGCCCAATAATGTCTCCGAGACCTTCACGCTCAACCTTCGCCTCAAGCGACTGCTTTACACGCATCTCCTGATTAGCCGCAACTCGTAATACGTACCACTTCATAACAATTCTAATAATTCAAAAAATGCCCTCTGTTAGTACCGCTGTTTATAGATAAACCAACTCTTCTAATTAAACCAAAAATCAAACTCACGCTCCTCAGATACCGATAAGCTCGGAGAAAAACAGCTCAAACAAAACGTCTACCCCGCCAAGCAAACACGCCAGAACCGCTACTACAACTATCACTATGAATGTCGATACCACCACCTCCTGCCTGCTCGACCAGCTAACCTTCTTAAGCTCGCCCTCCGCCGATATCATAAAATCCGCTACTCCGGGCTTGTTCACCAGCCAGAAAATTGTCAAACCAAAAATCGAAAACAAACCAAAAGGCACCAGCGTCGCCAGCCATAATTCCGCCCTTGAACCAAGACCGAAATCCGACGCCTCCAAATGCTCAAATAACTTCCAGCAACCAATACCAAAAATCAAGGCCGCTCCAAACGCACTGCAAAGGCGAGTATAAGTTCCCTGACTTCGCTTATATATTGCCAACGCCATAACAATTCCCCAAAATCTTTCCTGCCGCCGAACAAGGCATTAAAAAACCACCGCCGTGTCCTTTACCCAGGCCAGGGAGGGATCGAACCCCCAACCTTCGGTTTTGGAGACCGATGCTCTGCCAAATTGAGCTACTGGCCTGTATGCAGGCTTTCAATACCTGACACTCGAATATACCTACTTTCGGCGAAGCCGATGGTCCGTATGCTTACGCTCTGACTTACAAAACTTCTTTAATTCTAGCTTCGGATTCCCTTCCGCAAAGCTCACGCTCGTGCGATAATTACGCCGGCCGCATTCCTTGCACTCCAGCCATACATATTCTCGTTTGCTCTTCTTCTTGGCCAATCGTTAATATCCTGCTAAAATAAATCAACAAAATCTCGTATAACTGAATTTCCTCAACAGAAACTGAAAAATGTCCGACAAAACACCTCCCTCGGTGCATACCGGGCCTCAATCTGTCGGCCGTGCCGTGCTACTACTCTATTATCTTCGTCACTACTCCCGCGCCAACCGTACGACCGCCTTCGCGAATTGCAAAACGTAAGCCATCTTCCATAGCTATCGGTGAGATTATCTCGACCTCCATCGCTATGTTATCGCCGGGCATACACATCTCTGCCTCCTTACCATCCCTGCTCATCAATCTCTTGACCGTCCCGGTTACGTCCGTAGTACGGAAGTAAAACTGAGGCTTATAGTTCGCAAAGAACGGGGTATGCCGACCTCCTTCTTCCTTGCCCAATACATAAACCTCGGATTCAAACTTCCTGTGCGGTGTAATACTGCCGGGCTTAGACACCACCTGACCTCGCTGAAGCTCCTTTTTCTCCACACCACGAAGAAGCAATCCTACATTGTCACCCGCCTGGCCGTCATCAAGCGTCTTGTTGAACATCTCTACGCCAGTACAAACCGTCTTCCGAACCGAATCAGCCAGCCCAACTACCTCCACCTCATCGCCGACCTTGATGCGACCACGCTCAACTCTTCCGGTACCCACCGTACCACGACCCTTAATGCTGAAAACATCCTCCACCGGCATCAAAAAGTCAAGGTCTACCGCACGCTCAGGCACCGGTATGTAGCTGTCAACCGCCTCCATAAGCTCGTCTACACATTTGCACGCCTCGTCGTCTTTGCCGTCGCTCTCCATCGCCTTCAAAGCTGAACCTTTAATAATCGGCACCTCATCCCCGGGAAACTCGTACTTCGTCAAAAGCTCCCTCACCTCAAGCTCCACAAGGTCCAGAAGCTCAGGGTCGTCAACCTGGTCAATCTTGTTCAGAAACACTATTATCCGCGGTACGTTCACCTGCCTCGCAAGAAGCAAATGCTCACGCGTCTGAGGCATAGGCCCGTCACTTGCCGCTACCACCAGTATCGCTCCGTCCATCTGGGCCGCTCCCGTAACCATATTCTTCACGTAGTCGGCATGACCGGGACAATCCACGTGAGCGTAATGACGGTTCTCTGTCTCATATTCCACGTGGGCCGTGTTGATGGTGATTCCACGCTCCTTCTCTTCCGGGGCGTTGTCGATTTCCTCAAATTTCTTGATGTTGCCCTTTCCGCCCGCCTTGAACGCCAGACGCATCGTAACCGCCGCCGTCAACGTCGTCTTGCCGTGGTCAATATGGCCTATCGTACCAATGTTTACGTGTGGTTTTGTTCTTTCAAATACCGCCTTAGCCATCTTTAATTAACCTCCAATGTGCAGGATTTAGACTTTCTGCTTCAAAACAACTTTATCTTTATTTCAGCCGATTGGTTAATATAATTGCAAAATTGAGAAAAATGAAAAATAATTAGCCTAACCTCTTGGGCCTCATATATTTGCATTTAGCTGCTGATGGGACTTGAACCCATGACCTCGTCCTTACCAAGGACGCGC
>CAZGGE010000005.1:0-40330 GCA_964524285.1 uncultured Pirellulales bacterium | reverse complement strand
GGATGGCACCTCGCACAATCCCCAGCCCTGATAACCCCACCCCTCAAGAGAGCCGTCCTCCTTAAGCGCAAGGTTGTGATGACCTCCGCATGAAATATCTATGAAATCGCTTCCCGTCGGCGTCGGTATAAGTGTGCCGCCGCATACGGAGTTCTCACCCCACTCCACGATGGAGCCGCCCGACTTAAGCGCAATACTGTGGTCAGTTCCCCCTGCAACGGCCACGTAGTCGTTACCTGCGGGAACCTCACACTGACCGAAGTAATTAAACCCCCATGCCGCCAGTGAGCCGTCCGACCTGAGGGCCAGACTGTGCGACTCACCAGCCGACACCTTAACAAAGTCGTAACCCGCAGGCGCATCGCTCTGGTGAAATTCGTTATCACCCCACCCTTAAATATACCCCGCGATTGCCCCCCGGCTTGCCACACACAACAACGCAAAAAACACCACAATAACGATTAGTAAACCCCTTGGCCTCTTCATGGCTTGTCCCCTTCATTTGCCCTCTGCTCAAACCAAACAACAACTTAATAAACTATATTATACTACAACATAATCCAGATGTCCAGTAAATATCTCACATTATTAATTCTTTTCCACAAGTCCCACACAGAATCAAAGGTGTCAGGGTACTTTTTTTACCTCTTGCTATTTGAAAATCCACCAACCGCTATATTTTTCACTTTACATTTAACTTCTATTTTGGTATAATACTCAATTAACATAACATGCTCTTTGAATTACAACACAATTAGAACTTCACAAATCGGGGGTACTCACAAATGACACTTATAAAAACTCAGTCGGCCAAAGGCCGAACATATTCTGAGCTATCAATTCTCAAATGTCATATACGGTTTTTTTTATGTCCTTGTTGAACTGGGCCAAGGGTTTCATTTTCTGAAAGCCAATATCGGTATGCACGTAATGGCGAGTGAATATCCGACGTGTCGGGGTCGGAGGCGTGGGTGAAGGCGGATCGGCTGGTGGTGGTCAAGGTTTTAAGGACTGTAAGTCTATGGCGTGCAGACAGATAGGGATGGCTGAGTCAAAAGATGGGGAAAAAATGGGCGGATTCTGGGAAAAATGTTTGACAAATCAGGTTAGTAAATATTAATATAAACAAAGAGGAAAGTGGATAGTATGCAGAACGTTCCCGGGAATGTGTGGTGGTTCCCTTTATCGCGCGGCCGGTAGTGAGCCGGGCGATTGATGTTAACATTCGAGGAGGCGGGAAGCGACCGGGTAATTCAAGTTTGTTGTAGTCTGCTTTGGTGCGAGGCCAGGGTAGTTTAATATAGGAATGAAGTTTTGAGAAATGAGGAGGATTATCATGAAGAGGTTGATTGCTTTAATGTTGGTTTTGTTTGTAGCCTGCAATGCCTGGGCAGTTACGGAGTATACTCATGTCGTTCAGCACTCTGTTTGGGCCAATACGAGTGACGAATCAGGTGTAGGCGATGCGAGTGTGCACTCGTATTTCATGTATCTGGGCGACAACTGGGCGGGTGTCGGTGACGGCTCTTCGGGCTGGTCGAAATGGGATATACCGGATTTCGCGGCCATGGGCCAGGAGATTACGGAGGTTACGCTGCGGACGCACGTTTACGGCTATAACTGCCCTGCGCCGAAACCCGGTGTTCGGATTGACCGTGTTGCCGATACGAGCTGGACGCTGAGTGACATTCATAACGACTGGGCTGTCGCCAGCGAGTGGTTCCAGGAGAGGCCTGTTGGAAGTGAGACACAGGGCACGACCGGGTACAAGACCAGTGATATAACGGACTGGTTTGTGGGCGGTCCGATGTCGGTGTATGGCGGTGAGACGCTTTCTGTCCGGTATACGCCAATTGTGATCGACGACGGCGGTAACAAACAGCGACTGACTCATACCGGGTCAAGGGCTATCGTTACCATCACCACGATTCCTGAGCCTGCCACGATAGCTCTGCTGGGTCTTGGCGGACTTGCTTTGATTCGCAGGAAGCGTTAAGGACATTAACCGACAGGCGACAGGATTAGAAGTCGCAGCGTACAGAAAGTCGGTGATGAGAGGATGATGCTGTCACAGAACGACTTTGTTTGAAATGCAGGGGCCTGTGCATAGAAGTGCAGGCCCCTTGTTGATATTGATATCTTAAAAAGATGGGAACAACGTTTGACAAGCTATTGTTTTTAATTTTTGATACCGACAATTATACAAAACTGAATTCAAATTTTCAACAATCCTCCTCACCGGCCAATATATTTTTCATCCCCCAAGTCCTCCATCTGCGAAAATCAGCGTAATCTGCGATTAGAAATTTTTTCCATTTTTCACTTTACATTTAACTTCAAATATTGTATAATATTCGCTTAACGTAAACGCTCTTTGAATTACAACATAGTTTAGACTTCACAAATCGGGGGGGAAGATACAAATGACCATCATAAAATCACCGTCGGCCAAAGGCCGAAATCATTCTGAGCTATCAATTCTCAAATTTCATTTATGGCTTCTTGGACTTTTCTGCCTTTCCTTCATTCCCCACAAAGTTAATTTAGGTAAATTACCCACTTATTTTGCAAAACAAAGCCAATTTCAAAACGCACCGGTTAACGCAAACCCTTTAATTACAAAGGCTTACGAAAACCGGAATCCAAACCGCACCTCAAAACAAACCCAATTCAAACCCAATAAGCAGTGCACCCCACGTGGTGTACTGCCCATCAAGCAGTGCACCCCACGTGGTGTACTGCCCGTCAAGCAGTGCACCCCACGTGGTACACCGCAATTCAAACCCAATAAGCAGTGCACCCCACGTGGTACACCGCGATCCAAACCCAATAAGCTGTCCTTCCAAAGCAACGCATTTTCTGGCAATGCAAATGACCTTAAAATCAACTCATTATTGCGTCCAGTCGAACCTTTTCTTATACTTGACTGTAAAATTGAACCCGCTCACAAAACAATAACAGGCACAAAGGCGAAAAAGTGATTAAATCTGAATCAGATACCGAACGACAATGGCTAACCACAATATCGCTGGTAGTACTGGCCGTGGTTGCCATCGGCTTCACTGTCCAGTATGCAAAAAACGTCCTTTTGCCTTTTGTCCTCGCAATCTTCATCTTTCTGCTCATCTCCCCAATCCTCGACATGCAGGTTCTCCACCTCAAACTGCCTCGTTCCCTCGCCATTGTTACTACTCTGCTGATTGCACTATTCGTCTTGTTAGTCCTCACCCTGCTGTTGTTTGAAGCCGTCCAAACCATTATTGCAACCACCGGCGAATACAGCGACAGCCTCGTACGCTTTGCAAAACGGGTGTTCTCGAGACTTCAGGAGTGGGGCTTTGATGTGGAGCAGGATAAACTAATCAAGGACCTGCAGAACCGCATCCCAAATTTCGTAACAGGTACCTTCGGAACAGTAGTCGCATTTTCTTCTCAGTTATTATTGGTACTGGTCTTCGTGATTTTCCTTCTCATCGGGCGTAACCCTCACGTTGTTCGCAAAGGAGTATATGCCGAAATTGACCACCAGATTAGACGGTACATCGGTATCAAGGCATTGCTTTCAATATTGACCGGAATTCTGGTATGGTCAAGTCTTTCCATACTCGGGCTGGAATTAGCGGGTGTGTTCGGCATGTTGGCTTTTCTGCTGAATTTCATACCATCAATCGGCTCAATAATCGCCACTTTACTGCCGTTGCCCGTGGCGGTGGCTCAGTACGAACACTTCGGTTCTGTTCTGCTTGTATTATTCATTCCCGGCACGGTACAGATGTCCATCGGTAACCTTATCGAACCTAAACTCATGGGCAGAGAGCTTCAACTGCACCCCGTTACAATACTACTTGCCCTTTCATTCTGGGGGTTGCTGTGGGGTATTCCGGGCATGTTTCTTGCCGTACCAATTACCGCGAGCATAAGAATCGTACTGATGCAGTTTGAAACGCTGCGGCCCGTCGGAGACGCCCTGTCCGGCAACATGCCAAAAATACACCCATACAATGCTTAACCCGAAATCAAATCATACGGGGGAAATGCTGAAATTTGATTAAATGTGAAAAATGCTAATGATGATGGTGATTTGTTTTGCCGGCCGATGAGTACCCACCTTCGGGCGCGAGTACGTGCAGCTTACCAAGCTTCACTCCTTTCTGACTCAAAAGGACATCCGCCATTTTGTTGATGTCTCCCACCCGGCCGTTAAGTACGACTATCTCCATGCACTGGTCCTGGTCGAGATGAATATGCATCGAGCAAATTGTGTTAAGCAGGTGACTGTGCTGCAAATCCGTAAGTTTCTGCATCAACCTGGTGCGATGATGGTCATAAACCATACACAATACCGCAACCGCTTTCACTTTAGGGTTGCTGAGCTGTTCCACGCTCAAATGATTACGAATAAGGTCCCTGATGGCCTCGGACCGGCTTTCATAGCCACGCCTGGCTATCAGCTCATCGAACGCCGACAACAGCGACTTTTCAAGCGAAACACCTACTCTTTGAAGCTCAGCCATTTAAAAATCCTTGGACCTGATTATCATTTTATACTCGTCTCTAATCCTCCATACCGCGTAATTTTCTATAAAACGCCGCCGCTGCAAATACAAGGCTGGTTACCACCACGATACAAGCACCGGTCGGCAGGTCCAGCTTGAACGAAACTAAAAATCCTGTTACCGAGGAGAACATACCTATAAACGTGGCACAGATTATTACCGACTTGTGTCCCCGGCACAACTGGTAAGCGGTCGCTGCGGGTATTGTAATCAAACTGTAAATCATAAGTCCGCCGATGAGCTTGAGGTTGACAGACAGAGTTACGCCGCAAAGTGCGAGAAAAAGACAGTACACAAAGCCGGCGTGCATTCCCGTCGCAGCGGCAATGGTCCTGCTGAAAAGAAGCGCTTTCAACTCCTTGTTAAAAATGAATGCAAAAACAACCAGCACAAAAGCCATAATTGCAACAAATAACGCAGTCGTTTTTGAAACAAAAAGGATACTGCCCCACAGCAGTCCCAATATCTGTGAGCGGCTGCCTTTTACCAGCCCTACCCCAAGAAAAGTGACACCAAGCATAAATGAAAAAATTATTGCAAGTGCGAGGTTTCGGTCGAGCCTGGTTTTTTCCCGGCTGATTGCCGCAAGACTGATTGAGGCAATTGTCGCAACCAATACGGCACCTATCATAGGATTGCCGATTTTGAGTACGTTCGCAAAGACCGCACCGGCCATTGCTGCATGCGAAACACACATTCCTATGAAAGGCATTTGCATACCCACTATGTAAACACCGAGCAGTGAGGTGCTTGCTCCTGCTATGGCACTTACCAACATTACCTGGTAGAAGAAAGGATCCATATTACATCCAGGCCATCATTATTTTCTCGCGGCAGTTACGAATATGCGCCCGCCGATTTCAGCGGTTTCGACGCGACAATTATAGACTTTACCAAGCACATCCGGGCTGAGTGTCTGTTCAATGTTGCCGTCTGCTGCCAACCGTCCACGGGACAAAACAAGCACGCGTTTACAACAGCTCGGCAGCAGGTTTATTTCGTGTGAGACCATTATTACGGTAATACCCAACTGTTGGTACAAATCTTCCACAATATCAGTAAACTGCTGTTTCCAGTCAAAATCCAGATTGACAGCGGCTTCGTCCAGCATCAGTACCGCAGGCTTCTGGCTCATCGCCCGCGCAATAAGTACTTTTTGTTGCTCACCGCCCGACAGGCTGCGAAAAGTCCGGGCGGTTAATTGGTCAAGGCCGAGCTTTTTAATCCAGTAATCGACGAGTTTGTAATCGTCACGTCCAAGGCTGCCAAGAAGTGGCTTTGTGGCGGCTCTTCCCATCGCCACCACTTCCCTGACGTTAAAAGGCAGGTCTGCATTGTATTCAGTCGCCTGGGGAATATAGCCGATAGATTTCCTCACCTTTGCCTGTTTCCATCGACTGAGATTATTCCAGGCTTTGCCGTCCATCGCAGCCAGTCCGCTGTCCGGCTTTATGAGTCCACATAGAGTTTTGAGAAGTGTAGTCTTACCGGCGCCGTTTGGACCTATCAAACCCACGAATTGACCGGGCGAAATTTTGAGACTGTCGACTGAAAGGATATTTCGTCCCCTCCGGCAAACTCGAACCTCCGACAAAGTTAATGAGCCGGACTGCTTCATTTGTACGCACCAAGGAGGTTGTTTAGGTTTTGGGTGAGCATACGGTCGAAACTTATCTGTTTATCCTTCCCGACGGGAAAATTGCTGAAAACAACCAGCTTTGCCTTCAAGCGGCCGGCCAAAGCCTTTGCAAGTGCATCGCCCTGTTGTGCATTTGCAATAACAAGCTCAACCGAGTGCTTGTCAGCGTTAACAATCGCTTCGTTCAGCCTGCCGGCCGTTTCAGCTTCATCACCCGTAAAAGTAGCAACTACATTTAGTCCCAGCCATTGGCAAAACCTGGCCTGATGCACCGAAGATAATACTTTAGTCCCTCGTAAGTTCGCCTGTTCTACAAGTTTTTTGAGCTTTTGGGCCGTTAGCTGCATACGCTGGTTTATGGATTTGATAATCTGGTCGCACTTTTTATCATTCAGGACATCTTCCTGCTCAAGTATGCTGCAAACATCGTGGCATGCGGCCAGGTAAGTGTCAGGCAGGCATAAGCCCGGGCGGGCCTTTATTGTATGGACCTTCAAGCCCTTTTTAGTTAGTTTTGCCAGCGGGTGCTTAATTCTTTTCTGAAAGTCGAAAACCAGCAGGACTTTACATTTGGAAAGTCTGCTCACCTGTCCGGGAGAGATATCGAAATGACCCGGGCACATGCCCGGCGGAACGAGCGAAAGGATTTCATCGCTTTGAAGAACATCGCGAACAACACATTCGAGATAGGAATTACCCGCTGCTACTTCGGGTTCAGAGGCTGTATGGTTATCACCTTCACAACCGCATATACAAGCGCACGAGGGTAATATCGCTGTTATAAGCAGCGCCCGGAAAATTCGTCCTTTCACTTATTGTTTCCTCTCAAAAGTACCCACGTGCCTGCCTTCGTTCAGTCTTACCCGTGTCAACAGACCCGAGCGGCTTTTTGGGTCATACCAGGTTTTCTTTCGAACGGGGCCATTCAGTTCTTTGACTCGCTGCTGGTCATAACGAGGACCGAGGCTGTAGATAATCCAGGTAACAGGTGAATCCTTCGGGTCGTCGAATTTTTGTCCGTGTTCGCTGTCGCGGTCGGGAAAATTCTCCGGCACCCACAACTTTGCTTTTGCCCATTTGTCAATGATATTCCTGTCCCTTATGACTTCACCGACACCCCAGTACTTGTATGTACATCCCTCGTTGAACCTGTCCTCCATTCCGGCGGACATCCAGGTATGACTATCGGGCGTTGGCAGATAGCCGCCCTCAACCAGCTCTTTTGGAAGCTGATGATGATGCAGCTTCAAAACGCAATCCTCGCGTGTGGGCGGATGTTTACCGTGGTGGTCCTCCATGTATAATTCTATGGCCAATCCAATCTGTTTAAGCTCGGCATTAACCGCAAGGATTATTGCCTGTTCCCGAGCGCGTGAAAGAGCCGGCAGAAGAACCGCTATTAATAGAGCAATCACGCCAATTACTACCAAAACCTCTAAAAGAGTGAATCCTCGCTTCATTTGGCTATCCGAATGAAATCTCGCAGGCTATTATTCGCAGTATCTCAGCCCAGGAGCGTATTCGAGCCATCTATCCGCTATTTCGGCGAAGTCTTTCAAGTCAACGGCGAAGTCTCTATTAACATCCGCATGCATATTTCCTCTTTCATAGCCCCTGTCCGTCAAAACAAGTCCATTTCCGTCGTAGTTTACCACCCAGAGGCGATATCCCTTTGTTGAGTCGCCGTGGGGCGGTGTACCCGGTGCTTCCTGGTTGAAGATTCCTATAACGTCAATCCGACCCTGTGGACATGGGTATCGGGAGAAACCCTCGCCGATGCCCAGTTTGACAGGCATGGTAAGGCCGTTACTGTCCATGATTTCAACAGTATTATACGGAGCCCAGTTTTCGGGGTTCAGTATGTTGACGTCGTTGATGCGGATTCGGCGGGCCTGATAGTATTCGGCGCCTCTGGTGCGGTTGGGGTCGAAAATCCAGTTGTCATTGTTGTCTTTTACGGTGTCTATGGTGATAACTTCGGGTGCGGGCAGACCGACGGCGGGCTCGAGAAGCTCGACCTTGAAATCCCAGAAGGGGTCGGATTCGTGCTTTTCGTTTATGTTGGTTTTTCCCCTGTAGACCTTATACCAGCCGGTAACTTTGACCCTGTCGCCCGCTGTGAAGATGTAGCCTGTGTTTGGGTCGCGGTTTATTCGGCAGAATTCGGCCAGAAGCTGTTCGTGGGTGTAGTCGTCGGAGCTTGAGACGTCGCTGTAGTTCTGTCCCATCCAGACGGCCGTTCCGGCGTGGTCGTTTGCTTCGCCCTGGATGAAAATCTGCCATTGGCCTCCCATGCCCCCCTGTGAGGGCGCAGGATCGAGCATTTCTTCGGGGTTGTTAAGGACTATTCCCTTTACGATGACTTTGTCGCTGTCTGCCGGTGAGTATGTGGCTATTCCCTGCTGGTCGACGGCCTGAAGTTGCCAGTGAGTAACTTCAGCGACGGTCGGCTGGTCGGCGGAAACGCCGCCGCCGAACAGTACTATAGTTGCCATCATGTAAAAAAACAAGCTTTTCATAATTCGGTCCTCCAAATGGGCCACCGCCGGCCCGCGCATAAAAAATTAAAATTCGTGCTACCAATTTATGATGCTACCGTCTAAAATGTGGAGTGTCAAGAAGTTAATTGACAAAATTTGTTACCGCGGCTTGAATTGAGCTGAATTTTAGACTTTTATGCATTCAGGAGCGAATTGTGGAACCAGTAGTCAAGGTTGTTGATTTGACCGGGGGATGGGAATATCAGTCACTTCTCAAAGGGCAGCCCCAAACGCACGGTATGCGCTCGGGCAAGGTGTGTCTTCAGCCCGGACAGAGCTGCGGTCGACACAGTACAAAAACATATGAAGAAATTCTTATTTTTCTTTCAGGCACCGGTAAGGCACTGATAGAAGGCAATAAGGATATGGAAGTAGGGCATACCAAAGTTGTTTACATTCCTCCGTACACCGAGCACGACGTTGAAAATACCGGTTCGGAACCGCTGGTCTATATATATTGCGTGGCGCCTGTTCAAGTGGCTTAAAGCCCGGGTGCCGCCATAGTGAATCAGTCTTTGGTTGTTACGTAGATGACCTGTTCGGCAAACAGGTTCGGCGCCAGTCGCACGGTGCTTTTTCTATTCCTGGTAATTCCGATTCGCTTTTCTATTTTGACGTTGAGTTTATTACAAAATTCTTCAAAGTCGCTGAGTGAAAGAAAATGTATGTTGGGCGATTCATACCAACTGAAGGGCAGTTGTGTTGTTACGGGGGCCTTTCCCCGAGTGAGAAGCTGCAGCCGGCAGTGCCAGTGTGCAAAATTTGGAAAGCTTACAATCACCCTTCTGCCGACTCGAAGCAATTCCTTAAAAACCCTTTCCGGATTTATGAGAGTTTGTAAAGTCTGTGAAAGAGTTACCACGTCCACGCTTTTGTCCGCGTAATTGGCCAGTCCCTGTTCAATATTGTGCTGTATGACGGGAACACCGCGTTTCACGCATGCCAGAACAAAATCCTGCTTCAGTTCGATACCCTTTGCCTTTATTTTTTTGTCTTTGTTTAGTTTTGAGAGGAGTTCACCGTCGCCGCAACCGACGTCCAGAACGCTGCTGTGATGTTCAATGAGTGATTCAATCAATTCATAATCCACTCGGGCCCGCCTGGCCTGTTCGAAAGGCCCCATCAATCTGGTTTGCTTATTTGTGTGTTCTATTGTGTCAACAGCGTCAGGCCGGTATGCAACATCAAGAAATCCCTTGATTAGTGAACCGAGAATTTCAGGCTCCAGAAGAAAAGCATCGTGTCCGTAAGGCGAATCGATATTGCAATAGCTTACGTGCTTGTCGTTGGCAACAAGTGCGTTTACTATCGCCCGTGACTGCTGGGGAGTGAACAGCCAGTCGCAGGCGAAACTGATTACGAGGAACCTCGCGTCAACGCCAGAAAAAGCCTTCTCCAGCGAGTGGTATTCTCTTGTTAAATCGAAATAATCCATTGCTTTTGTTATGTATAGATAGCTGTCGGCGTCGAAGCGTTCCACAAAAGTCTGTCCCTGGTAATCAAGATAGGATTCAACTTCAAATTCGGAATCAAGCTCATAACGGTAGCCGGTACCGTTGCGCAGCTTTCTGCCGAACTTTTCGCGCATTTGCTGCTCTGAAAGATAGGTAATATGTCCTATCATGCGCGCCATAGCCAGTCCTTTGTTCGGTCCTTTGTTATCCTCGTATTTCCCATCGTAAAAATCAGGGTCTGCGATTATGGCATTACGTCCTACGGCATCGAAAGCTATGGACTGAGCTCCGAGATGTGTAGTGGTTGCGACGGGCACGGCCGACCTTACAAAATCCGGATACTCAATCGCCCACTGAAGGACCTGCATACCGCCCATGGAGCCACCGATTACAGCCAGAAGTTGTTTAATGCCCAGCTTATCCAGTAATAGTTTCTGTACACGAACCATATCAGCGATGGTTATCATTGGAAAATCCAGTCCGTAAGGCTCACCTGTAGCCGGATTTATTGACCTGGGTCCGGTGGTCCCGCTGCAGCCGCCGAGGATATTTGAGCAAATTACAAAGTAAGTGTTAGTATCTACTGGTTTGCCCGGTCCGACAAAATCCTCCCACCATCCGGGCTTTCTGTCTTGTTTGCTGTGATAACCAGCTGCATGAGCGTTGCCGCTCAGGGCGTGACAGATTAGTACAACATTATCTCCGGTGTCGCTTAAGCATCCGTATGTCTCGTATGCAACATCAATGGGAGCCAGTTTTTTCCCACATGCAAGCTCCAGCGGCGCATCCTCTGCGACAACCCGAACAATCTGCGTTTGAACAATACCAATGGAATTTTGCGATTTTTCATTCATATTAACAAACAGAGTATATCCCCAAAAGGCATATTGTAAACAGTCAGAAACCGATTGAACCTGTTTTTTCGATTACTTGCGTACAGGACTTTTGTATTACACGCCGAAGCAGTTTATTGACCAGCAGGCTCGCTTAGGATTTGATGCAACTGTGTGCGCGTCCATTTTAACTGCTCGTTTACACGGTCTAATCCGTCGCCCTGCGGACAGCCGCAGCTTTGAATAATGAATTCTTTCATATCACCCGAACAAATTCTCGGCAGAACATACTCTTGATAGTGCTCTCGATAACGCCCTTTGTATTTGTCCCCTCGCGCCACGTCGTTTACGTCAACGAAACATGTCAGGTGTTTTCTTGCGCGGTTGAAGGGGCCATCCTGTTGGGCATTTTCAGGAAGAGGGAATTCGCCGGGTCCTGCGTGCAACTGAATGGAGCGTACATTGGCAATCCGTAACACATTGTCCAGATTGTGCCGATAATCGCCGCACGAATGAACGTGCATACCACCAAAGGCTTCTGCGATACGGCAGTTATACGGAAGTGCAAATTCTTCGTACATAGCCGGGCTTAACATAATAAGGGGGGTATCATCAGCAAGACACAGCCCGATGTTTTCGCAAATGCATGGAAAATTCGCGCCGGGATACCCCGGTCGTTCAGTTTTTCGCAAAAGCGACTCCATCATGTCGATGGAGTATTCCGTAATCATGTTACAGACATGATGAACGGCTTTTGGATTTGTAATGCAGGCGGTCATTAATTCGTTCGGCTCAACAATCTGTGCCGCAACGCTGAATGGGCTTTGTATATCGAGTGTCCACATCGGCACCTGCGTACCGAGCATTCGTTGTGCATAATCGGTCCATTCGAACTGCCGCCGTATGGTTGGTGTTTCGAGCGGCGCTGCAGGCTTTAGATGCCACACATTTGATATGTTATTGACAGCGTGTTTTGCCCAGGGGCTTTCGCCGGGCGTGAAAACGACCTCGCAGCCGAAGGCCTCTGCCACCATTACCACGCCGCAGTAACCGAGTATTACCGGAGGCCAGTCGTTGTCCGTGGCTGCAAGATTATTTGCCCATCGAACCGCCTTTACGAGCATAAGTTCCATGTCCGTGAGTGTCTGCCTTGTGGTTAAGAGGTCGGCTTCCACAGCCGGTTCGACCACCGGCACCCGCTGGTGTCCGTTTCGTTCATACGCCGACTTCAGTCTTTTATAAGCCGCGTTTATCCGCCCGGAGTCGGGGTTAAAGTTCAAAAGGTTCATTGATATCCCGCTGTGTAAAAGACAAGGTCATCGGCCCAAAAAGTGAAAAAACAACTTGACACCATTTTGAGCCACTCCTAAATTGTAGATACGTTAGCAGTCCCGATAGAATAAGGGAAGGGGAAAATTTCATTTCGTTAATTGAAAGGGTGCGAAAATGGCAAAAAAGAGGACTGTAAAAAGAAAAAAGAGTGTAAAATCCACCAAAAAGCGCAGCCGGAAAAAAACCACCAAAAGGACGCCCGGAGGTTTCTGGTCTTCCGAAGATGTAAAGCTGTTGAAAAAGCGGTTTGCCACCAATCCGACATCAGAAATTGCCAGGCAACTCGGCAGGGCCACCGATGCTGTAAAGAAAAAGGCGGCAAGGATGGGGCTGCGTAAATCTAAAGCTTACATGAAAAAACTGGGAAGAGGCTGAACTACTCATTGATTTCTGCAAGTACCGCCTGCTTATACTCTTTTATTCTTGCGGAAAGAGTGGGGCTAAGTGCGCATCCCGGTGAGAGTTGTTCCGGTTCAATTCCGAATATCACCACATCATCAGGAGATTCATCCAGTTGCCGGGACATCGACACGATTTTCAAGACGTCTGCCTCATGTAAGCAGTAATCGCTCAGGTGCTTTTCAGTTTTAGCCTGCTCTGGTCTGAATTTTTTTATGGTGCCGGCGGGACTGTTCATGCGCGCACAATCCACAATAATTGCTTTTCGCCTGCCCGCAATACAGTGAAGAAGTGAAATACCGCCTGTGCCTGCATCCACAAAATCGGCCTTTGAGGGTTTATTTGGATTAGTTTCCATCTGTTCGACCAGAATGCTTCCAATCCCCTCGTCCGACATCAGCCGGTTGCCCAGCCCCACTACAACCAGTTTTTTTGCAGCCCCCATGGAGATTCACTTTACAAATTTAACATCGAGCATGTGAGTGGAACAGGAAATGCAGGGGTCATAAGCACGCACCAGCATCTCCAGTTTTTGCCGTACGCTGTCTTCGCCTTCGTCAAGTATCATCGGAACTAATTTTTCGAAATCATGCTGTATGTTTGCGTGGTTCTGGTTGGTGGGGATACAAATGTCGCTTGCGATGCATATTCCTTTTTCGTCGAACTCATACTCGTGGAAGAGTATTCCCCGTGGTGCTTCGACGCAGCCGGTCGCCTTACCCGCCCGCGGTTTGACGTTGGGCTCTTCCAATTTCAGACCATCACCAAGTACCTGGTCAATAATTTCGATGCTGGTTTCTACGACGTGGACACATTCTACAAGCTGTGCAATGTTATTCATGTAAGGATTGCAGCAGCCTTTTTTCAAGTCGAACATTTTCGCCGTTTTTTGTGCAGCAGGATATAGCAATTGTGCGTTATTGTTGAATCTTGCCAGTGCCCCCACGGCGTATGATTTTCGGTGCCATCTGGCCCACTTCGCCGTGGACTGTTCGCTTACATATTCGTTTGCCACACTGTGCCAGTCGTCTACGGGTACCGTATCGCCGTTGTTGTCGGTCGAGGTAATATCACCGTGATAAAATGTATAATTATCGGGGCCGGTTTCCTTCAAGGAAACATATTCGGTTTCTCTTTCGAATGAGGGGATGTTTTTCGCCACACTCAGCAAAGCCTCAGCCACCGTCTCGAGGTCATTCAAGGTTTCTTTAAGCCTCGCTTGTAAATCCCGAAGTTGTTGTTCGGTTGGTATCTTCGTAAATCTACCAGGCAATATGGTTACAGGATGAGTCTGCCTTCCTGCTATTAAAGCCGACCATTGGTTTGCCGTACGGTGTATTCGGATGATTGTTTTGACGACGTCGCCGGCCTTACTCACAAGCGGCACCACGGAGGGAGAACCAAAAAAATCCGGAGCAGCAAGGTAACCTACGTGAAGAATGTGACTTTGGAGCTGTTCGGAATAGTGCATTAACTGGCGCAGCAAATCCGTCTGCTTCGAAACCTCTATTTGCATGGCTTTTTCAATGGATTTTGTCGCTGCCAGTGAATGAGTTATCGAGCAAATGCCGCAAATCCTGCTTACTATGATTTGTATATCTTCGTAGCTTCTGCCCCGCACCATTGCCTCAAAGAACCTGGGTGCCTCTGGTACCTGCCACTGAACCTTATTGATTTTGCCGTTGGTGGCATCGACTACAATATTTCCGTGTCCTTCCACACGTGTAAGGTGTTGGACATTTACTTTTACGGTTTTACTCATCGGTAGGTTCCTGTTTGCTTGTGAATAATTCCATCTTGCTTTTCAAATCTTCGACGTTGAGATTGTGCTTTTCAATTACTTCTTTTGCAGCATCGACATTTGGATTATCGATGTATCCACGGCATCCAAAACATCTAAATCCCTGTGTTGGACATCTGGCATCGCAGCCAGCCCTTGTAACGGGTCCGAGGCAAATCTGGCCGTAATCCCACAGGCAGGGATTGCCGTTGGCCTTGCATTCAACGCATACAGGATATTCCGGAATTTCAGGTTCTTTACCGAGCAGCAGCGACTTTAAAACATGCACAAATTCCTTTCGGTGCATGGGACAGCCGTGAATCTTGTAATCCACTTCTACCACTTCGTGCGCCGCCTTTGTCATTGCAGTGTCGAGGTGTGGTTTGTTTGCATCCTTGCCGTATACATATTTTTTTACATCCTCGAGTTCGAAGTTGTTTTTTAGCTTGTTAACACCTCCGGTCGTTGCACATGCACCTATGGCAATCAGAATCTTTGCCCTGCTGCGAATTACTTTAAGCCGTTCTTCGTCTTCCGTCCGTGTGATAGAGCCTTCTACTATCGCGATATCATAGACGTGACTTTTCTCGCTCATAGCCTCGCGCCATTCGACGATTTCTATGCCGCCCAGCAAATCAAGGATTTCCTCTTCCAGGTTTACTATCTGAAGCTGACAACCCTCACAACAAGCAAAATCGAAAATTGCAACTTTTGGTTTATCCATTTCTAAATTGCCTCCGGCGCCTGTTTCAAATCCGAGTAAGTGAAGACGGGCCCATCCAGGCATACATAGAAGTTATTTATCTGACAGTGGCCACACTTGCCGACTCCACACTTCATCCTGCGTTCAAGGTTGAGGAAAATATGGTTGTGTGGAACGTTATCTTCCTGAAGCGCGGTCAAAACGAACTTGTACATAATCGGGGGGACGCAAACAAAAATATACGAAGAGGCAAGCTCTGTCTCTATTTTGGGAATCAAAGTAGTAACCACTCCGACATTTCCCTGCCAGCAGTCATCGCCTACATCCACAGTTTCCATAAAATGTATGTCATCCCTTTTGCTCCAGGCCTCCAGCTCCTGCTGAAAGAATCTTTGTGTCCGGCACTTAGTTCCCTGAAGAACAGTAACGTGGCCGTAATCTTCACGATTATCCAGGACGTATTTTATAAACGACCGCTGCGGCACAAGTCCTATTCCGCCGCATATAAAAATCAGGTTTTCGCCTTTTACCTGTTCTGTGGGATATAGCCCTTTGCCGAACGGTCCCCTTATTCCTACTTTTTCACCCTCAGATAATTCATGTATTTTGTTGGTAACATTACCGATTTTGCGAACCACAAGCTCGAATTCGCTGCCCTGAGTGGGTGAAGACGAAATAGAGATGGGTGCTTCGCCTATACCCGCTATCGAAACCTCTACAAATTGTCCGGGCTTGTATTCCAGCGGCTGCTCATCCATTGAGAGTCGCAGGTACATTTCGGTGGGGTTCACCAAACCCATATCCCTAACGGTCGCAGGATGCGGCAAATATATGTCTTTTTCTACTTCCGCAGCGCCGCTCTGTTTCATAGCTTAATTCTCCAACGTAGACAAATTAAAAAAATGGCTTTTTAAGTACCTGTATCCTCAACAAGTCTATTGTAGACATTTACGGGGTTTGCAATGTCCGGCAGGCATGCCCCTACGCATCTGCCGCAACCGACGCACGCAATTTCACCGCCGATTTTACTGGGTACGTATGCACCCTTTCGGTATATCCTGTGTCGGAAACGGTCTGCTCTGTTACTGCGAAATTCGTGACCGCCTGCAACTTTCGTAAAGCCGTCCAACAGACAGCCGTCCCATGCCCTGTGCCGCCTGCCGCTTTTCAAATCCCAGTTGACCTCGTCCTGGACATTAAAGCAGTAACAGGTTGGACAAACCTGATTGCACGAACCACATGCGAAGCAGGTTTTCGCCTTTTCCTCCCAGACCGGGTGGTTATATGCCTTTTCCAGAAGCCTGGGCAAATCCTCTGGCCTGCATTTCAGCTCATGCTTGTTAAGCCGTTTCTTATTTTCCTGCCAGACTTTTTTTCTTTTTTCCAGGTCTTCAGCGGAGGCTTGCTCAATATTTTTGGCCTGAGACAAAATCCCTTCGCCTTTTTCTGTGCCGGCTTCAACAACGTACGCGTTACCGATGTTTGTAACAAGCACGTCATAGCCTTCATGCACGGTTGCAGTTCCCATGGAGGAGGCAAAAACATTTTTCGAAGGCGTAGCAACGTCTACCGCCACAATAATAGCATTTTTGCGTCTTTTCATATAGTGAGCATCAAAATAATCCTGGCTGAAAAGACGGTCCATTTGATTAAGCGCAATCATGTCGTAAGGATGAACACCGAAAAGAATAAATTGCTCTTCCTCGAATACAGAATCATAACCGCTTTTGGTATCATATCTGACCAGGGTTTCCACCGGTGGCTGAAAATACTTTCTCGGCGGCTGCAACACGACATCATAATCAAGACGCAGCTCATTGGCCGACGTCAGGTCCCTGAACTCGAATCTGTCGGACTTATCCCGCCTGGTTTGTACGCCGATCACCCGGTTACCGGAAATGAGCCTGTCAACCCACTCGGTCAGCCCTTCCTTGCTTATTTTTTTTAAAGTCATCTTGCTAAAATCCTCTTTCCAACCTGTATTCGGTATACGATGACTATGTGAATGTGTTCACAATCACAAGAAACGCTACATTTTACTCCGCCTTGCTTCATAATCAAGGTTAATTTCTTAAATTTCTTCTGCGCCTGCTCATGCAGACTATGATACCTCCCTCAAAACCCTTGACATCCTCAAAAACCGCAATTAGAGTACTGAATCGGCTATCCGATTCTTTTTTCATTTTTTCAGGAGTTTCGTTTTGAGAGTACTCTCAGGCATACAGCCTTCGGGTCGTTTACACGTAGGCAATTACTTTGGTGCAATGCACCAGCACCTGCGTCTTCAGGCAGAAAACGATGCCTTTTATTTCATAGCCGATTACCATGCACTTACCAGCAATCCGGAGCCTGCATCAATTGCTCAATACACGATGGAAGTGGCCATGGATTATCTCGCTCTTGGACTTAATCCGGAAAAGACGGTTTTCTGGCGTCAATCCGACGTTCCCGAGGTTACGGAGTTGACCTGGCTTTTATCGTGTGTTACCCCGATGGGTCTGCTGCAAAGGTGTGTCAGTTTCAAAGATAAAGTTGCCCAGGGACTAAGTCCGAACCACGGTCTTTTCGCATATCCCGTACTTCAGGCTGCCGACATTCTAATATACCACAGCAACCTCGTCCCTGTCGGCGCCGACCAGAAGCAGCATATTGAGGTAACGCGTGACATTGCAATTAAATTTAACAATACCTACGGAGAGATACTAACCATCCCCGAGGAATACATAATAGAATCTGTTGCGGTTGTACCCGGCATTGACGGAAGAAAGATGAGCAAAAGTTATGATAACACAATAGGGATTTTCGAGCCTGAAAAGAGTGTCAGAAAAAAAATTATGCGAACAGTTACGGACTCTATTCCTGTCGAGAAGCCCAAGAATCCGGAAAAATGCAACCTTTTTGCCTTGCTCAGGCTCGTAGCATCCGAGCAGGAACTGGCAGACTGGAAAAATCGCTACAAAAAGGGGCCTCTTGGCTACGGTGAGGTCAAAAAACGTTTAGCTGATTTGATTGTTGACTTTTTCCGACCCTTCAAAGAAAAAAGAAACGAGCTTGAACAAAACCCTGAATACGTCAGAAAGGTACTTCAAAACGGTGCGCAAAAGGCAAGGAGTGTTGCCGCCAGGACCCTTGAAGATGTTAGAAAAGCCGTGGGTCTGGGGGCACGCATTTAGGTTAAAAAGCAGTTCATCTTAGCTTATAATATTATTGACGAAGTATAAACATAAGTATCAAAACAGGTACAAGACAGCGATTTTAACCTCCAAAGAAAGTGAGCAGAATTTGGCTGACTATCGTGTAAACCTGGATATATTTGCCGGCCCTCTTGATTTGCTTCTTTATCTGGTCAGAAAGGAAGAGGTTGACATCTATGATATACCGATAAGCAAGATAACCGCACAATACATCCGCTATTTAGATATGCTCAGAAGTCTGGATATCAATGTAGCCGGCGAGTTTCTGGTGATGGCCGCCACGCTGATGCACATAAAATCTGCTATGCTGCTGCCGAAAACCGAAACTGACGACATCGAAAACGAGGACGATACGGACCCTCGAGCACAGCTCATCCGGCAGTTGCTCGAATACAAAAAATACAAAGATGCCGCTAATCTTCTCGGCGATGCAGGCGAACAGGCAAACCTTCGCTTTCCCCGCCCGGACACAGTGATGCAGACAATACATCCAGTAACTGAGCCTCACCTTGATTTCGACCAGGTAAGCGTTTGGGACCTTCTTGAAGCATTTGACTCTCTCATGGCGGCTACCGGCAAGAAATTTGATATGAGCAACATTGCCGATGATACCCCTATCGATTTTTACCAGGTCGAAATACTTCACAGACTTCAGTCAGACGGCCCCACCGAATTCATAAAAGTCTTCGAGTCAAAACCCAACCGGCTGGTAATGATTGGGTTGTTTCTTGCTTTGCTCGAGCTGATTCGTGAAAACCTTGTCTGGGCCGAACAAGCTTCCTCTTCAGTGATTTATCTAAAAGCCCTGACTTCGGAGCCGGCCGAGCAGGCCGTACAAAAAGCTATTCTTGAATTAACTGAAGCCGACCATGCTTCTGAAAACCTTCAAACTCGTCCTCAACCGCCGATTCCCATCACTGAACAATCTTCCACCCCAAAAAAATCACACCCTGCAGATGAATACAACCAGGATAAGCAAATCGCAGATCCTCAAAAACACTCTGCCGAGAATTAAAATTTGACACATTACGCCGCACTACGTAAAATTGGTTTTTTGCTTCGTGTAAAATTTGAAAGGAATGTCCAAAATGGCTGGTAATGTGACTGAGCTTACCGACAACCAATTCGATGATGTTATTCATAATTCCGACGTACCTGTTCTTGTTGATTTCTGGGCTCCGTGGTGTGGGCCGTGTAAAATGATTGCCCCCATTACCGAAGAGCTTGCTAATCAGTACGGCGAGAAGGCGAAAATCTGCAAAATTAATATTGACGACTCTCGTGAAAGCGCTATGGAATTCGGAATTACCGCCATACCTACCATTATCCTTTTCAAGGGTGGGCAGGTCCAAAATAAATGGGTCGGACTCACAAGTAAAAAGGAGCTTGCCGCTGCCATAGATGAGTTGCTCTAAATGTCCGTCAATGAGAAGCTCTCAACCTTTTTCGTTGCAATCCAGACGCATCTCCGCATACATTACGTCTGCTCATGTTCTCAACTCAAGATTTGTCTGAGGGTCTCCGGAAATGTCCCACAAAATCATTTCAAAACAACAACTTTCTGAGAACGTATTCACCGCCGACGTCAAAGCTGAGCTGATAGCAGAAGCCGCAAAACCCGGACAGTTTGTCATTATATGTATAAATGAGCAATACAGCGAACGAATACCGCTGACTATAACCGCCACCGACAAAAATAAAGGTGCAATAACACTCATCTGGCAGCGGGTAGGTAAAACAACCGCGGAGCTTTCGGACCTTAAAACCGGAGAGTTTATAGAGAGTGTCGCCGGTCCTCTGGGCCGGCCCGCCGAAATAAAAAAATTCGGCACTGTGGTCTGTGTGGGAGGAGGCATAGGTAACGCCCCTCTGTTGCCAATCACAAGAGAGCTCGTACAAGCGGGAAACAACATTATCACCATACTCGGAGCGAGGACAAAAGAACTCCTAATACTCGAACAACAATTCAGGGAAATCAGCAGCGAAATCATTATAACCACTGACGACGGCTCCTACGGCAGAAAAGCTCTGGTTACCGAGCCATTGGAGGAAATCTGCAAACGCACTGCCAAGCCCGACCAGGCTTTTGTCATAGGGCCGGCCGTCATGATGAAACACTGCTGCCTCGTAACAAAAAAGTCTGATGTTCCCACACAGGTTTCCCTGAACACAATAATGGTTGACGGAACGGGCATGTGCGGCGGATGCCGCGTCGAATATGACGGCAAACCCAAATTCGTTTGTGTGGACGGACCCGAGTTTGACGGCCACAAAGTCAACTTCGACCTCATGATAAAAAGGCTCCAAAGCTACAAGCAACAAGAACAGAAAGCACACGAACAGTACAAAGAACACAAATGCAGAATCTCCTTAAATCATCCACGCAATGAACGAGATAATTATTGAGGAGTATAAATAACTGGTGAAGAATAACGTTAGCATAACTCAGGTGGCTGTGAATTGAATTGAGAGCATTATGAATGAGCAGGAAGCAAAACGATTCCTTGAACAGCTTCAACGAAAGCAGAAGGCGGGCACTCTAAAACCTGCCGACCGCCTCAAGATACCGCCGCAGCAAATGCCCAAACAAAATCCTCACAGGCGCACCCAAAACGTAAATGAGGTTGCAGAGGGGTATACCGAAACACAGGCCAGACTCGAGGCTATGAGATGTCTTCAGTGCAAAAACGCACCGTGCGTGAAAGGCTGCCCGGTCGAAATCAACATAAAAGATTTCATTGCAGCCGTTGCCGACGGTTACTATAAAGAGGCGCTGAAGATAATAAAACAAAACTCTTTATTGCCGGCCGTTTGCGGCAGGGTTTGCCCACAGGAAGTGCAGTGCCAGAAAACCTGTACCGTAGGCCTTAAATTCAAAGACCCCACAAAAGCCGTCTCCATCGGACGCCTGGAGAGGTTCGTAGCAGACTACAATCGCGGTGTCGGTTCCGTACCTGAAGTTGCTCCTTCGGCGGGCATGAAAGTAGCTGTTGTCGGCTCCGGGCCTGGAAGCATTGTAGCAGCATCAGATACCGCAAGGGCGGGACATCAGGTTACTATCTTTGAGGCCTTCCACAAGCCGGGAGGTGTAATGGTATATGGAATTCCCGAGTTCAGACTGCCTAAATCTATTGTTCAGGACGAAATCAACGTTTTGAAAAAAATGGGTGTCAAAATAATCTGTAATTTTATCGTCGGGAAAACCAGAACGATTGAGCAACTCATGCACGAGGACGGATATGACGCGTTGTATGTCGGCGTAGGGGCGGGACTGCCGAGATTCCTCGGTATTGATGGTGAATCCCTCGTGGGCGTTTATACCGCAAATGAGTATCTCACTCGCGCTAACCTCATGAAAGCTTATCAGTTCGGCAAAGGTGCTGATACCCCGATTCTTCAATCAAGAAAGGTCGCAGTCGTCGGAGGCGGAAACGTTGCAATGGATTCCGCAAGAACGGCAAAAAGGCTCGGCGCCGAAAAAGTCTACCTTATTTATCGAAGAACCGAAAAACAAATGCCCGCAAGAATCGAGGAAGTCCACAACGCAAAACAGGAAGGAATTGAGTTTCATGTACTTTGCAGCCCGAAGCGGGCTGTCGGCGATGAAAACTCAAGAGTCAAAGCCGTCGAATGCCTGATGTATCAGCTCGGCGAGCCTGACAGTTCAGGCAGGCCAAGACCACTACCCATCGAGAGTTCTGAATTTACAATTGATGTCGATACCCTCATTGTTGCGATTGGCAACCAGGCAAACCCGCTCATCAGGCAGACCACACC
Source organism: uncultured Pirellulales bacterium (assembly GCA_964524285.1). Classification (GTDB taxonomy): domain Bacteria; phylum Planctomycetota; class Phycisphaerae; order Sedimentisphaerales; family Anaerobacaceae; genus CAZGGE01. The sequence goes on along the minus strand of CAZGGE010000005.1, from coordinate 18,123 downwards.
AGGACTTGAGTTTAATAAATGGGGGAACATCATCGTCGATGAAAACTGCAGGACTTCGCTCGAAGGAGTTTATGCGGGTGGAGACATAGTGCTCGGTGCTGCTACCGTCATTCTTGCTATGGGACAAGGAAGAACAGCCGCTGCAGCTATAAACAAATATCTCGCACGAAAGAAAAAACACTCAAAAACCAGAACGGTTTCGTAAAAAAACTTGAGATTTTCCTATATCTCGACCTAACCGCTGATTATTTCTTCCAGTATATTTGCCTGAATGAAAAAAGGCCTGCATCGAATCACTTGATGCAGGCCTCAATAATTACATTGCGTCAACAATTAAGTTTGAGACAGCTCAGCGCTTCCTTCGAATAAGTGCAAGACCACCAAGACCTAACAAGGCAATCGTTGCAGGCTCCGGTATTGTGGTTATTTCAAGATAATTTTTGGATGATGATTGTGTTATCCACATATTCTGGGATGGATCATCCTGCTGTGCCTCAGGATATTTTATGAAGCGAACAGAAAGTACCTCGCCGCCAGTTATAGACTCTTTGCCGGCACCAAACCAGGACGTAATATCCAACTGCTTTTTGTCTTCGCCCCAGGGGTTGTTTATCTCCGGCTCACCTTCTTCGTTCATCACAACCATTGAATCATCGGTAACGGCCCAGTCGTGTGTTATTGTGGCTGAAGTCCAGCTATCGTCTCCTACCCGATTTATCTGCAGACCGGGTTTCGGGCTGCCACAATTAAAACCGGCTACCTTCGTGTGCCATATTACCTCTGTAATCGTCTGACTTCCAAAATCCGGAACCTCGAAGTACGTCCAGCCGATACCTTCGGTTACCTCTCCCCAGTTGCCGAGCCTTAAATCATCCGCAAGGCCAACAACACCCGGCTGAGTAGAACCACTGTACTCTTTTTTGTGCTGAACCTCATAAGTATATTCGGTTACAGCCAATGAACTGCCTGCAAAAACCAATACTACAAAACAAAACAAAATCTGTCTCAGGGTCAACATCATGACCTACCTCCTCTCAAAAAATAAAACAAACTATAACATAACGTTCATTTCGTTACATGCCTTAACGAAACTTCCCGTTTTTTTATTACACCCTTTTCGCTAAACACTTGCACCTTAGGTTTATTACGCTTATAAAATCCAATCAATTGCCATCCTTAGTCGTCTCAGAAGTTCGAAAAACCCACTTGTCGTCGGCCTGAAATTATTTATTATTTTGTTCATATTAACATTTTAACGATACTTTAGTCAAGAAATTAATTCGCTAAATGTACCTGTTTTTTCATTAAATTTGCTTTTTAACGAATCTTTAAGTCAATAACGTGCATAATTCTGTCAATGCATTTATTACAACCCTAACCAATACTGATTGTTATCAACAAATATATTAATAACCAGCACCAGAACTCGCTCCGGATAATTATAAAAAAAGCTGCGGATTAATCCGCAGCTTTTATTAGCTTCTCAACAAGGCACCGGATTCAAGAATTGTCCGGTTCTTTGATTCGTACTACAAACAGGTTAGCGTTTTCTGCGACGCAAAAACAGAAGACTGCCGAGGCCTAAGAGACAAATAGTAGCAGGCTCAGGAATACACTGAGTGTCAACTACCACCTCGGAGACGTAAACCTTGCAGAAAGCGGGCTTGATGGTTATCCATTCCGATTCCGGATTTGGTTGAATTCTTGCCTCCCACACACTGTGATAAAACTCACCAAGCTCCTGGGTTTGCGTAGGATCTGCATAAACGTATTCCTGCCCATAATCGATGCGAATCACGGGGTCGTACTGCAATGCACCGGGTTGATAAGTCATCTGTATGTATATGAGCTTCAACGGATTGGGCACCTGGTAGTTAGGTATGTACAGCGTCATATCATTCTCAACCATCCAGACACCATTCTCGCCCATATGAGTAGGAAGCCACCACGGAGACCCGCCGTTATCAATCTGTGCATAAGGTTCGCCGTACGGATTGTCCACCATGTCAGGTGGATCGGGATTCTGGTCGTCGAAAAACTCCCACGCCTGCATTGTAGTATTCTCCTCGCCACGCCACACCGGAGGCACAATATCATCCGCCAACACTGTAGCACATAAAAATGCCGCAAGAAGAACTGAAACAATTAAATTCTTTCTCACTCTTCTCCTCCTCTTCTCTTTTACCATAAAATGACCTCGCTTTGCTTTGTTGCACAACAAAGCGAAAACCTAATTAATTTATGAGGGGGAAAAAGATATGCCTTTCCACCCTCTCCTCTTCATTATCAATTTTACACCAGCTTACAAATTTTTGTCAAGGGAATTTTTCCCATTTTTACAACATTGTATTATTTTTCTTATGTCTTCGATAAATCATCACCTTTTAGATTGCACATAAGCTATTGTATGGCAGGCACTTATGATTTAACTTCCTTACGATTTTATCTGTGTCAAATTTTTTAATAATTTAGTGAAATTGCTATTTCTCTGTTTCTCAACAGTGTAGAAAATACAAATTCGCACTTACTTTTTTTATTTTTACCGGCTTCCTTTTAATACCGGGTTAATGGTTTATGTATTCCAATTTTTATAAAGAAAAAAAAGCTATGGATTCCCCCACAGCTTGTAAAAACATGTAGCTTCAGTGCCGACAAAAATTAGCGGCCTTTGAATTTACTCTACAGCCTAATGCTTTTTTTACGACCCAGCAGTAATACTCCGCCGAGACCTAACAGTACAACTGTTGCAGGCTCAGGAACACAAGCCGTATCCACTACAACCTCATCAACATGAAACGAGCAGAAAGCAGGCTTGATAGTTATCCATTCCTCAACCGGATTCGGCTCAATCCTGGCTTCCCACACGCTATAGGTGAATTCACCCATAGGCGCAGTATGAGTCGGGTATGCGTATTCGTATAAACCCTGGCCGTAATCAATGCGAATAAGCGGCTCGTATCCAAGGTCTCCCGGATGATATGTCATCTGAAGATAAATATCCTTATAAGGATTCGGATTTTGGTAGTTAGGAATGTAAAGCTCCAGGTTTTCCTGAACCATCCATACTCCATCCTCACCCAGGTAGTTTTGATACCATGAAGTCGAAGCGCCAAGGTCAATCTCTGCATACGGATCGCCGTAAGGATTGTTTTCGAAGTCCGGCCAGGCTGGATTTTCATCATCGAAAAATTCCCAGGCCTGCCAGGTTGTGTTTTCCTCTCCTCGCCAATCAGGCGGCATAATATCATCCGCCCGGCTTGTACTGCATAAGGCAAACGCAACAACAAAAGTTAAAAAAAGTAAATATTTGCTCACTACTCTCCTCCTCTCTTTCAAGTAAAAGTCGTGTGCAAACTACAACTGTAATTTAATTATAGTTCTGGAGGGTAAAAGACGTGTCTTTCCACCCTCTCCTCTTCACTCTGCATTTTACATCTTTATACAAACCCGCGTCAAGAAAATTCTTAACTATTTTTACATTTCTTTTGCTTTTTACATGAATATCTCAGACCATATTTTTGTAAGTTCCTGTGCAACAATACGTTGCGTTTTCATGCACTCATTATAACCCACGTCTTCGTTACAGCCCAGAAAATGGTCTTAAATGGCTATTTTCTCTCCGTATTGCGTCAAGAAGCTGTTTTTTTCTACCTGATTGCACTTTCTTAGCCATCCAGTCGCAGACCATCCTTAATGTTTTGGAGTCTGCCAAAGCATATAAGCTCATCACCCGGTATCATCTTTGATTCAGCGCGAGGATTTGCAAAAGTTTTATTTCCTCTTATTATCGCGAGTACCGTTATATCGCGACGCCGCAAATCCGCATCTATGATTTTCTTATTGGCGACCGGATTGCCTTCGGTTACCTGTACTTTCGAAACGCCGTAACCACCTGTCGCAACAACCAACTCTTCAAAAGAAACGCGTTTGAATTTTTCTGTCTTAATAACCTTCCGCCTCAAATAAGTCGTTAGTATTCGTGCAATTTTCGAATTTGTCAAAATCCTGTATAACACATACAGACCGACGCCAATTATTGCCAGGTTTACCAAAGGCAGGAATTTCCCCGGAATGAATCTGTCCAGAACAGGAATTTCAACTACTGCACCTTGTAAAGAATTTGCAAACGTTGCAATCATTATCACCAGGCCGGCATTACCGAGAACCATCAAGACACTTGCAATTTGTCGCCGACGGGCGTTGCCGGTAATAAGCTCTGCTTCTTTTGTTGTAAAACCTGTACCGGTAAAGCATGAAAGCGACTGAAACTTTGCCAGCGACCATTCAAGGCCCGTTATTTGAAATGCAATTGCACCTATGCGAACTACGATAAACGATATCGCCAACACCACCATGAACAACGCCGGGTTCATATATTCACCCTTTCAATAGCTGACCTTGAATTGTTACGAAAAGTCTAAAGCCATTTTTTACTGCGAAAATATACCAGCATGACGATAAAAATCGCGCCCATTACGAGGATTACGCACGGATAGCCCCATTTCCACTCGAGTTCCGGCATATGCTGAAAATTCATGCCGTAAATACCAGCGACGAAAGTCAGTGGAATAAATATCGTTGCTATAATTGTAAGCACCTTCATCACAGCGTTCATTCTGTTACTCACACTCGAAAGATACACTTCCACCAGCCCCGAAACAATATCACGATAACTTTCTATTGTATCCATTACCTGAATAGTATGGTCATAAACGTCTCGCAGATATATCTGTGTACCTTCTTGAATTATTCCTGAGTCGTTTCTTTGAAGTCCACTTATAACCTCACGCAAGGGCCATACGGAACGACGAAGCCGAACCATCTCGCGCTTTACGAAATGTATCTTTTGCACGGTCTTTTCCGCAGGCTGAATCAGCACCTCTTCCTCAAGACCTTCTATTTTCTCACCGAGCTTTTCCATAATTGCAAAATAATTGTCCACCAGAGCATCCACCAGCGAATACGCAAGATAATCCACCCTCATACTGCGAATACGGCCTTTGCCGGTCCTTAGCCTCTCGCGAACCTGTTCGAAAACATCACCGGCCCTTTCCTGAAAAGAAATCAAAAAATTTTCTCCGATTACCATACTTACCTGTTCAACCTCGACGCTTTCATTTTTATGGTCAAATTGCAACATTTTAAGAACAACGAATATGAACTTTTCGAATTCCTCTATTTTTGGTCTTTGACTCGTATTCAGAATGTCCTCAAGAACAAGAGAATGCAAGCCGAAATCATTGCCCAGCTTCCTTATCACCTCCACTTCATGTATTCCATCAACGTTTATCCAGGTTACCGTTGGTGTTTTCTTGAAGTCGGCACATTGCTCAGCTCGGGGAACCTGCTTTTCATCAAAACGGTTTTCATCGTAATCGATGCAACTTATTCTCACCTGTTCGGTCTTGCGTTCACCCACGTGTACAAGGGTTCCGGGAGGGAGGCCAAGACCTTTATTTTTCTTAATGCCTTTTACTCTCATTTCCGCCCTTATTTAATTAGTATATAAATTCCGTCTACACTAAAAACTCCATCCCGCACCTGCCAGGTACTTTACATCCGTCTTGTCTGCACCGTCCGCCGGCGTGTCATCATAATCGAATATAATCCTTAAATTTGCAAAAAAGTTCTTTGTAATATCCGCTCGCAGCTCCGTTGTTGAAGTAAGGTAATAATCCGAAAGCTCGTCTGCAACCGGATAATACGTCAGGTCATTGACGAATTTGATATTCTCCAGCAGCCTGGCATCAAAATGATAGCCCATTTGAACCGCAATTTCCCGGTTGTTGTCAGTCTGGTCGTCGAATTTTTCGTATATTGACGCAATGCCCGCCTCGGTATTTAAGTTTATATCCTCTGATTCTATCCACTGGTAACCGCCGCCCCCGCCAATCGTGGTACGGCGGTCAAGCTCGGCTATGCTGTCCTTTTCATAACGACCCTGTCCGTACAAGTATACTTTCTTGTTCAGAAAATAATCGTACTTGCCCGTCATCCGCCACCAGTTCTCCGTAACTTCCTGCTCACCCGTACCAGGGGCTTCCTGCTTGCCCCGTGCATAATCACCGCTGACCGTTATGCGATCATCTTCACCTCTTCTGCTAATCTTTCCGCTGAGATTTCTGTTTTCCGTACGTGTGTTACCATGCGTCGAAGAAATTCCCGCCGAAATCTCACCATGCCATTTCGGCTCAGGTTTAGGTGGTGGTTTTATGGCTGAAATAGATTCCAAAAATATCTCCAGCTTTTGTCCAAACTCTTCATCGGCAACCGCTACACGGCCGGTTTCCGCCTTTCGTATTTGTTTATTTAAAACTCTTGCGTCCTTCAAATGCATCTCGCTGACTTGTCTGGTGCTGAACGTTTTCACCTTTGACATATCCACTGTAATTTCTCCGGCAACGTCCGTTTCCAGAACCATTTTGCCCTTTGTCATATGCTTGATTGTACCGGTTAATCTGTCGCCATTGGTAAATATAACCTCATCGCCACAGACTCCTGCGCAAAAGCATAACCAGAAAATTAGCCCCAATACTGCACTTGTGCTTTTCATAATTGAATTTCCTGTTACCTTCAAAATACCGCGGACTAAAGGTTTTTTCCGTCGCCGCGCTGTAACCGCGCTGATTACACTTTTATTCCCCGCCCCCATTAAAAAAACGTATAATAATGGTATATATGTCCTGTTAAGGAATTGATTGCTTTGGCCGGCTTTTTAACTGTCTGTAACTACCCTGTTGCATGACCGTTGCGGTCTATATTTGCTGCTTTTTTGCTGTTGCTGATTCTCCGGGCAATATTTGCAGTACTCTCGTATCACCTATAAGCGTGCCACAGATACATTACTTCCGGCGTGCTCAATTCATATATCGTACTCCGGTCAAGCTCTAACAGACCCGAACTGTGCCCTTTAAGAATGTCCCTGAAACTGAAGGGTCTCTCGTATTTTATAACTCGCGCTTTCTCAATACCTGCAAGGGATTTAACCTTTTCGATAGCCTTTTCCAGATAACCCAAATCGTCTATCAGTTTCTTTTGGACCGCTTCACCCGCCGGATAAATACTTCCGTCCGCAAGGTTTTTTACTTCTTCGACACTCAACTGTTTACGACCATCCGCCACAACTTCAACAAAACGCTCGTATGCCGGATTTATCACTTTTTCTCGAAGATACTTTAACTGCTCCTCACTGGGAGGGCGGAATGAGCTTGGCCAGTCCTTTTTCTCGCCCGATTTTACTATCACAGGCATAATACCAAGCTTATCCTCAAACAGCTCCTCGAGAACCAGATAACCCATTATCACGCCTATCGACCCGGTAATTGTCGTGGGCGAAGCTATGATTGTATCGCATGCTACCGACGTATAATAGCCACCGCTCGCCGCTATGCCTTCCATAAAGGCCACCACCGGCTTTCCCGTATCCTGCCTGTACTGCCGAATCCAGTTATGAATCTTATCACTCGCTGTTATTCCGCCACCGGGTGAATTCACTCGAAAAATCAATCCCCTGACTTTATTATCACGTCTGGCTCTTTTGAACTGCTGGTACATCTGTTCTGCCTGCTCCCTGTCTATGACTCCTTGTAGGTCAATAACCGCTATTTTGTTGCTGGTATCACTTTCCTCGATAATTTGCTCCCTTATCATTCCCCCCTGGCCGGTAACCAGAATTGCCAGAACCATCAACAGCATCAAAAACAGGCCGACGTTCGCAATAACCGAGAGACCCGTAAAAATACCCCAGAAAATTTGCCAACCCCTGCTTTTATTGGTCTTCCCGCTCCCGTAAACTTGTCGAGCTGCAGGTTCCCTCACTGTTCCTGGCTCACCAATTTGGTTCTCTTCCCGGTCGGCATGACTTTGTACATCTTCGTTACGTTCGTTATCCATGATTCTTCCTTTCAAATTCAATCCTGCAAATTCTAGCGCCCCAGTATGCCAATGTCAACTTGCAAAAACCGATGAAAATTTAGCAGCTTTCTCAACTTAACAAAAAAATACTTTCCACGCCATCCATTATTTTTTATCATTGCCGTATGTCACAGCGGATTTAACAATGAAACGGATTGCCCGACGACAATTTATAAAATCCTCCGCAATGTCGGCGGCGGCATTTGTAATACACGGATGCTCACAACCTTTCTTTTCATACCGGCCACCTGACTTCCTGCTCATCACTGCCGACGATATGAACTGGAATTCGCCCGGGTGTTTTGGAAGCTCGGCGTCCAACCCCACTCCCAACATCGACAAGCTCGCCGAACGAGGAATGCGCTTCGCAAATGCCCACGTTACAATCGCCGTCTGTCTGCCATGCAGAGCTACACTCATGACTGCAAGATATCCACACCGAAGCGGGGCCAAAGGCTTTGAGCCAATCAAAAACGATGTACCCGAGATTCAGACACTGTTGCAGGATGCAGGATACAAGACCACAGTCATCGGCAAAACCAGGCACGCATCTGCCGGCCGAAAACTGAATTGGTCCACGCAATCAGATTTCGAACAATTGGGACATGGAAGAAATCCCGACCTCTATTACAAATATACTAAAATATTCCTTAAAAATACTGAAAATAAACCTTTCTTCCTTGTGGTAAATGCAGACGATCCACACAGGCCCTTTCATGGAAGTAAACAGGAAGGTTACCACCCTAAATTCAAAAATTCTCCACGAGACTATCCGCCCCCGTCACGAGTTTATCATGCCGGCGAAATTACAGTGCCGGGATTTCTTCCCGATTTGCCCGATATACGAACCGAAACCGCACAGTATTACAGCTCCGTCCGACGCTGCGACGACGTCGTAGGAAAAATACTTCAGGCACTTGAAGAAACAGGCAGGCGGCAGAACACCTTCATCACCTTCCTATCCGACCACGGAATGTCCCTGCCATTTGCAAAAACAAATTGCTATCTCAACAGTACAAAAACGCCCTTGATTGTATGCTGGCCCGGCAAAATCAAACCACAAACTGTCGAAACAAAAAACTTTATTTCATCTATCGACTTCATGCCTACCATCCTCGACGCTGCCAACCTGCCCGCCCCTTCCGGTATGGATGGTTCCTCTTTTTTGCCCCTGCTGCTCGGACAAAAGAAATACCACAGAGATAAAGTCTTCACTCAGTTCTATAAAACCTCCGCCCAGAAACCTTATCCCATGCGTTCCGTACAAAATGAACGGTTCGGCTACATTTTCAACCCCTGGTCCGACGGCAAAACAATATTTTACAACGAAGCTCAAAACGGGCTTACCTGGGATGCAATGGTTGACGCCGCTCGAACAAAACCAGAAGTCGAAAAACGCGTTAACTTTTATAAATACCGCACCCTTGAAGAGTTTTATGATTACAAAAAAGACCCTGATGCTCTAAATAATCTCATAGACGACTTTCGATACCAGGATAAGATTGATTATCTCCGAGAAGAACTACTAAGGTGGATGGAAAAAACCAGAGACCCTGCACTAAATGTCTTCAAAAATCGTTATTCAGACAGACACAGGAAAAGATTCATGGCCGAGCAAAACAAAAAATCCTGAAAGGCAAATTCACATCATAAAGGCTCATTGTTCCCGAATCGTTAGGTATTAACCCGCCGTATCCTGACTCCAAGGCGGGTTGTTATTTCATAAGGTATCGTATCCAGCATCATCGCCAAAGACTCTACGCTGTTGGCGGACTCCCGGATATTGCCTATTACTACCACTTTTTGACCTATACCCACATCCAGTCCCCTTTCCACCAGGGCTGTAACGTCCACTATCGTCAAATCCATACTTACCCGGCCCACAACAGCTACCTCATGTCCCTTGATAATCATCTTACCCGTGTTTGAAAGTCGCCGGTCATATCCATCACCATACCCTACCGGGACTACGCCCAGCACCATATCATGCTCAGCACGATACGTACATCCGTATCCGATATAACTGCCTGCAGGAACCTTTTTCACCAATATCAGAAAACTAATCAGCTTCATGCAGGGTCTCAGTTCCGGTTTATTATGCATCCCCAATCCCGCATGATAACCATAAAAAGAAACACCCGGCCGAATCATATCAAAATGACTTTCCGGTATGTCTATCGCCGCCGCACTATTCGCCGCGTGGATTAAATCAACTTCTACATTTACTTTGCGAACTTTATCAACAAAGCTGTTTAATCTTCTCAGTTGCTCGTACACAAAGCTTTTGTCAGCCTCGTCCGCCGTAGCAAAATGAGTGTACAATCCTTCAATTTCAAAACGCTCATCATCTTTTATAAGCTCCAATAACTCCCATAACCTTTGCCCGCTAAGCCCCGCCCGCGTCATTCCACTGTCCAGCATAAAATGGACCACCGAGCACTTCCCTGTCCTTTTGCTTGCATCGCCCAGTTCCTTTATATCTTCTTTGCTGGATGGCGTTACCCGCACCTGATTTTCTACCAGCCACTCGGCCGCTTCTCGTTTTGCATTGCTCCCGTAAACACTAAGCTCAGCTCCCAACAGCAATATCGGCCTATCCCACCCCAATTGCCTCAGCTCCACCACTTCTTCAATCGATGCAACGCAAACCATCTCCGCATCCGCCTCACGCAACGCCGGCAAAATTGCCTCCACCCCATGGCCGTAAGCATTGCACTTCACTGCAGGACACAGCTTACAACCCGAAGGAATCAATTCCCTGAAAATACCACAATTATGAACAATGGCCACGGAATCAATCTCTGCGTATAAGTAAACTCTCTGTGAAATATCCATGAATTTCTTACCAAAATCCATATTCAGCCGCCGGCTTCCCCCTTCGCTTAAACTAATGCCTTACGCAACGCTTCAAAATTCTGATATGCCTCTCCGCTTTCAACGACTTCTGACATCTTTTCATAAGACTTAATATTTCCGTACCTGTCATCAAGCGGCGCCTTTATATAAAGTGCCGCAAAGAGATTGCCCATCTGTAACGCGCGCCCAAAATCTATTGAACCGTTTCTGAATTGCTCCAGATGCCGAGCAATGTAACTCAAAAATCCCGCCCGAAATGAATCTCCCGCACCAACCAGATCGACAACCTCTCCCACCATAAACCGAGACCGCACTTTATCAGGACCGCCTGCCTTCCCATTCGCCAAAACATGCTTTTCATACGCGCCGTCACTTACCGTCACGCCAAAAACCCGGGTTCGCACCTCACCCTGCCAGAACTTGCTCGTTAAAAATTCCAGAAAGCCGACCAGACTTTCCTCCTCGCTAAGCTTCTGCCAATCCCGCGGCCCCTTAAGGGTATTCTCAATCATCTTTGCCTCATCCGAAGAAGTGAAAAATATATCCACTTCTGCCAACAACGGTTCGAGGAGGCCATACTCCGCTACGGGCCTGCCGTCTGTTATCAATTCCTGCGGATTGCCCGTCAGCGTATGGCTGTCCACAATCGTTACCGCACCTTTGCCTCGACACCACTTCACAAACTCCGCAAGGTCTCGACCGCCGTTGGCATCACCTCTGTCCGACAAACCGGAATACATATAATAAACAATGCTCGGCTCGAGGCGCTCAATTGCTTTCTTGAAAACCTCAAAATTGAAATCGTTATTTGCGTTGGGAAAATATGCAATGCCGCCCCTCTCCTTTTCGGGAGCATCATGGATGAAGGTCGTCCCCGTCGGCAGTTTTTCGTGAATCAGCGTCGACGACATATCAATATTATTGGCCGTCATTACATCGTGAAAATAGCGCCCCTGAGCGTCCAGTCCGCCGTAATTTCCTTTGCCCAGGTTCACCCCCACCGCAACCTTCAAACCTGTCCTTGCAATAAGCGGGGCAGTATTACCCGGCCCGCCCGCCGTCGCATAACCGCTGTCTATCCACTCCTGTAACTGCTCCTGCGAATAATCCGGCATGTCCCTCGTTTCGCATTTTGCCAGCCCGCCTTCTCCAACAAGCTTATTCACGAAAGTAAATTCCCTGCGTCGTAAATCCGTTACTGCAGTATTCAAAACCAGAACATCAACAGACATCTGCACACCTTCCTGAAAAAAATACGAAAATTTTCTCAATGCATTTCAATCTTACAACTACCCACCGCAGGACGGTAAAAATTAAACTGAACGTTGGGATGTTCTGCTAAAAGTGACATTGGAACAGAACTATCCACAATCTTTTTTCCTGTCATCAGTGTAGTCAACCGCATCCCGAACGGATTATCGTGCATACCTGCATGCCATATAGACACTTTCTCCGCCTTCCACGTTTCCACCGGCCCAACCGTAATCGCCTTCGTGGGCACGCCTGTTACTACGCCACCGCCGCTCGTCCGGGCGTTCTGCATAATCGTAACCGGATGAAGCTCCACTATCCGCGTTCCGAGCTTTCGATAATGTGCCCGACTTGGCGGCTCGTCCTCGAAATTGCCTTCACGACGAAGCGGGTCATTAAAGGCCCAATGCTTGATATCACCCTGGCCACCCTGTATCAAAGCACATCGTATGCCTTGCCAGCTTGCAATGAACTCCCTCACATCCGCCTTCGGGAAATGCAGATTTTTCTCCGGCATTGTCAAATCTTCCCTGATTCTGTTAAAACACAACTCCCTGTCCGCCCGCGCAAATGAAAGTGGATGGCTCTCGGGCACTTCCTTTCCGTCAATATACCACTCGTCCATACCCCAGAAATGCGCATCCTTCAAATCCAGACCCAGCTCATTAACCAGCCTTGCTACCAGCGGCAAATGCTCCGTAGGGCCGATAGGCCCGCACACACCAACAGGATTATCCACCGTCGCCCAACGCCAGGCATTGATATACTCAAGTGCTTCCGCAAGATAAAAATCCTCCAGCGTATCATAAAATTGTACGGAAAACCCTTCCCTGCTCAAACCGTCCATATCCTTCACCGTGAGCCTCGCCGCATCGTTAAGTATCTCATCGTCCAGCGTCGTATAATCCCACCACTGCGGCGCCAGCATACTAATTTTTCTCGACATCGAAATGTCCCTTACTTTTGCTCTATGTTCACAATAACCGCATCCCCCAACTCCGACATCAGTAAATTATCCTGTGGATACCCGTGTCCCAGATGTTGCCGGAAAGTCTCAACATAATCCCTTTTCACCTCTTCACCGCGAATCTGACCAAGACGTTTCATTATCTGTACGTATTCGTCCATCTTGTGATGAACCAGAAGCCAGTTTCGCTGACTGGCATGCTGACAAAGCATCCGCTCTTTAACCTCCATTACCTCCGCGATATCCACATAAAACCCCGCCTGAATCTTATTACCCAGCTTATCCTTGCCCTCCACCGCATCTGCATAGTACAAATAAGGAACTGCCTTATAAGGCTCCACACCCTCTGTCTTCACGTTCTTCATCCCGCAACAAAAACAAGCCGTCTGTGCCACTTTGCTCGCCGTTTCATGGTCAATCATATAATCCGACGGACTTGTCGTAAAAACCACAGTAGGCCGAACTTCCCGCAACAGCCGTATTCCCTTCAAAATCGTCTCCCTGTCGTACATAATAAAACAATCATCACATTCCAGGCAGTGATATTCCCCATCAAGTATAGCCGCCGCCTTAGCCGCCTCCACACGACGAATCCGGCTTATCTGTTCCCTGCTGTGCTCCGCCGTCCCGCAGTCGCCCGGCGTCATCGTCGCCGTATGTATCTCCCAGCCGGCATTATGCAAAAGTGCAAGCGTTCCCGCGCACAAAAACTCAGCATCGTCCGGATGCGCCATCAAACTAAGTGCCAACTTGCGCTTTTCCATAAAATCACACAAAAATAAACCTATCCCTTAACCAGGCCAGAAAGCAGCGGCGCTCTCATCACTTGACGACCGCGATAAAACCAGTCCGTCGTCAAATCACTGCTCCCCTTCGGAGGCCGCAAAAATGTCGCATACTTATGCTTAACCGCAGGCTTACCAACCACCATATCCAGCGACACCGCACTGTTCTCATTCACCACTGCAGGCTCGCTATTATCCTCGTGCAGATTACTCCACGCATGTTCACAAGGCCCCGAATCCAGGCGGACAACGTATAGTTTCTCTCCTATATCCAAAACTACGGGTTCCAGCCCGTCCACTTCACCTTCAAGGCCTGTAGGCAAACCAAATTCGTCCGCCGTCTTCTCTGCTCGACGTCGCGCCTCTCGTAAATACTTCCGCTCCTTGTTAACAGGATGCTCGAACGCACCGGCATCGATATAAAAGCACACCTTGCTCTCCTCCAGGCTGCTCAGCATCGTAAAGTCCTCCAGCTTCGCAGGTATCATATCGATGTACCCATTCTCCTGCCACAAGCTCGCCGCTGTTCGCTCCACGTCCGCTATCATAACGTAAGTCCATTCCGCATCCCACGTTTCGTTTGGCGGCTCGAAACCGCGCAAAACCTCCTGTGCATCAACCGTCCCGACCGGCACATCATCGCCGCCACTGTAAACATCAGGCTCAAACACAAATACCGCATTATGTCCGTGACGTATCAAAAAAGGCGACACCAATCCCTTATTGCAAACCGCATCATTGATTCCCAGGTACACCGCCAGCACAGTCTCGTCCACCTCCGGTATCAAATGTGCCAGCTCAAGACTGTCTAATCCCTCACCAACTGCAAAATAATGCGCATGACGCGAAAGAACTTCATACGACTTGTTTAGAAAATCCCGGTAATCCCACTCGCTAAGTCGCGACCCTTTTGGCACATTTATTTGTCGCCCAGGCTTATCAGGCATTGAAAACCTCAACAATAAACTGAAATATCCTAACAAAATAATTCCACCGCCACAATATTCAATGCCGCTTCACCAACTCCGGCATAATGCCGATAGTTCTTTTACTGAACATAGCCGGGATTTCAGTTATTCCGCGTAGTTTCGAATAAACAAGAACATCCTTGAAGCAACAGCAGAACACAAGCCTGATGTGCTATATGATTGAAAAAATAAGCATATTTCCATATAATATTTTATTGAGGATGACGGTATTATATGAATAGACTGCTTACTTTAATCGTATGTGCCCATTTTGCTAATACAGCCATATCGGCTACCCTGAATGTAAGGTCCGAAAACAACCCTGACATTCAAACAGCCCTACAAAATGCACAAGACGGAGACGTAATCATCGTCGAGCAGGGCACATACAAGGAAAATATCGATTTCCTCGGAAAAGCCGTAACCCTGTGTTCGGCAAATCCAAACGACCCAAATGTTATCGAGAATACCATAATCGACGCAAACTCGCCTGACGACCCCAATTTTGAATCGGCCGTCCTGTTCCGGAATGGCGAAACAAATCAGTCGGTAATCGAGGGTTTTACTATAAAAAGCGGCACCGGCCGACCCGACCCCTGCGGAGCTTCATGGCACTGGAAAGGCACTAACGGCGGCGGGGTCTTTTGCCGCCAAAGCAGTCCGACAATACGTAAAAATCTATTTGTCAACTGCAGAGTAGAATACGGCGGAGGTGCTGTGTATTGTCATAACCGGGCAAGCCCGATAATCTCTGAAAATACCTTCATCAACAACCATGCAGGAGCTTACGGCGGGGCCGTGTTCGCAAGGCTGAAATGTTCACCTGTAATTTCAAATAACGTTTTTAAAAGTAATAGCTGCCGTGTTCTTGGTGGTGCCGTTTACCTGGCGGACCAGTGTTACTCAAAAGTTACCGGTAATCGTTTCGAAAATAATTGTGCAACTGAACTTTCCGGCGGCGCTATCTACTATTTCGTCGACAGTCATCCAACAATCGCCAACAATCTTTTTATCTCTAATTCGAGTATGATAACAGGCGGCGGTATCATGGTCAGTGCTTCTTCAACAGGCAGTATCATTAACAACCTGTTTATCAAAAATGAAGTTCACAACATTGCCTCGTATGGTGCGGTTATAGGCGTTTATTCCAACCCTGTGATAGCAAACAATATAATTGCCTCGAATAATGCAGTTGGTATATACACTGAACCGGGCACCAACCCCGTTCTTCACAGCAATAATGTGTGGGATAACGAACCAAATAATTATACCGGATACATTCAAGACCCAACCGGAACCAACGGCAACATTTCTGAAAATCCACGGACCGGCGTAGACCTTCCCGAACCTCTTGACGACTACGAATTACATCCTGATTCTCCCTGCATCGATACAGCCAATAAAAGCTTCATACCAGCCTGGCTCACAAGCGATTACGACGGTACTGACAGAATCGTCAATTCGGCCCTTGATATTGGACCACAGGAAAGCTATGCCATCTTTGTACCACAGGATTATAATGACATACAGGACGCTATCACTGCTTCAAATACAGGCGGAAAAATAATTGTCAGCCCGGGCTTCTACAAAGAAAACCTGAATTTCGAAGGCAAAAACCTGACCCTTCGAAGTGTTAATCCTCTCGACCCATGTTGTGTTGCAGCTACAATTATCGACGGCAACAACACCTCAAGCTGTATCGCTTTGGACTCGGGCGAAGATAAAAACAGCGTCATTGCAGGACTGAACCTTCAAAACGGATACGCTGAATTCGGTGGTGCCATTTATATAGATGACGACGCAGGCTGTACCATCCTTTGTAATTACATACACGACAATAATGCATACCGTTACGGTGGCGCCATCGACACTCGACATTACAGTAATACATCTATTTGTTATAATCGCCTTATTAATAACTTCGCAGAGTATGCCGGCGGCGCCATACATACCGGTGCTCACGCACGCTGCGATATTAAACAAAATTACATCTCTGAAAATGAAACGGGTACAAACCACCACGGCGGCGGCATATATTGCTATAATCACGGAACAGTTGAAATAATCGAAAATGAAATCTGTTATAACACCGCCGGCTATGGAGCGGGTATCTACGCCTGGCGCGCCTGCGGCTTAATCGCCAGAAATCATGTATGGGCAAATCACGCTACCGTTGACGGCGGCGGAATCGGTATCAAACCTTACTGGCAGCAGCCGTATACTCTTTTACGAGTCCGGAATAATCTCGTCGAAGCCAATAAATCCGATGAAAGCGGCGGAGGAATCGGCCTGTTTCGCGGCATACACGAAGTACATAATAATACCATCGTCAACAATGAATCATGGCCCCGGGGGGGGAGCGGTATCACCATGCTGTGGAAGGCAGAAGGAAACATAGCGAACAATATCATCGCATACAACAAAGGCGGGCCGGCTATTTACGTCGGACCTTTTGAGCCTAACGGAAATCCTCAATTCTACAGCAATTTACTCTGGCAGAATGAAGCAGGCAACTACGGCGGTATTATCCCGGACCTGAACGATGTTAATGACAACATAAACGCCGACCCCTGCTTTGTAAGTCTTGGTTATATCGCAGATAATAACACGCCCGAAACAGAAGATGATTACTGGGTTCGCGGAGATTATAGAATCGGATATTTTTCCCACGCCAGAGACAACGCTGACCCGAATTATGCCTGTCAAATAACTGTGGACATCGATAACCAGACACGGCCACATTTCCAGGAGTTTGACCGTGGTTGTTATGAGTTACAAATTTACGACCTTACGGCAACAGGAACGGTGGACGTTTCCGAGCTGAAGCTGTTTGCCGACCTGTGGTTGCAGCACGGTCAGTCTCTAATAGTTGACCTTGATGATAATGGATTCGTTGATTACCGCGACTATGCCGTAATATTCAATGATTGGCAACGATAGCTATTTTGAGGATGCTTTAAACTCCACTTCAATACAACGCTCCTGCGCTATTTTCCAATATGCTCGAACAGGCTCGGCGCACAATAAAAAGAGGCGAGTTCGAAAACCCGCCTCTTTATCCTCACTGAGTTAAGCTCAATTCCGGCTTAAGCTCTTTTGCGTCTGCTAAGGAACAATCCGCCGATACCAAGAAGTGCCAGTGTTGCAGGCTCAGGAATAACATGTATATCCTGACTGCCGCTGTACGACTGTGCATCACCAGCGTAGTTGATGGTCCAACTGATTGTAATATAGTCTGACGGCTGAGCATCATCCGGTACATGGAACTCATTGGTAAAGACAACGCCGTCTCCGGGCATAGCTGCACCGAACCACCCTGCATTACCTGCCCAATCGTAACCATTACCTTTAGCGGTAAAGGTTGAGCCTGGGAACATCGGGT
>CAZGGE010000004.1:0-44071 GCA_964524285.1 uncultured Pirellulales bacterium | reverse complement strand
CGGCCAATGGCCGAATACATTCTGAGCTGTCAAATCTCAAATTTCATATATGTTTTCCTGCACTTTTTGGCCTTTTCTTGAATCCCCACAAAGTTAAGCTGGGCAAAATAAGACCTTTTTTTGCAAAACAAACCCAATTTCAAAACGCACCGGTTAACACAAGCTCTTTCTTTGCAGAGATTTATGAAAACCAGTATTCGAACCGCAACACAAAACAAAGCCAATCCAAACCCAATCAAAGCCATCAAGCGGTGTATCCCACGTGGTACACCGCCAATCAAACCCGATTCAAACCCAACAAGCAGTGCACCCCACGTGGTGTACTGCCCATCAAGCAGTGCATCCAACTTGCTGCACCAGCCCGAAGCAGTACGAACTCATGTCCTTCTTCTGCTCTACCATCGGTTGTTCCAATTCACCCGCAAAAGTGTCAAATTCGTGATTATTTTTGCTTATTTCTTACAAAAGTTTCCCAACTTTCAACACCGCCGGCTCGGTTATTTCATCTTTTTCAACCATCTGTCCATAGCACAAGCGGCAAGCCGCCCGCTGTGAATAGCTCGAACAACCAGCGACGCACCAATTACATTATCTCCCGCGGCGAATACACCCCTTTCGCTGCTGCAAAAATTTTGCACCGAAATATTGCCGGATTCCTCAAGTCGCAAACCCGCCTGCCTCACAAGCCCTTCGTGCTCTACATGCAGAAATCCCGTAGCCAGCAGCACCAAATCCGCTTTAATACTGAAATCGCTGCCGGCTATCTCCGTGAACTCCCATTTGCCGTTGTGCTTTGTCCATTCCACCTTACAGCAGTTCACCTTTTCAACGTGAACGCCCGCACCAGAAAAACTCTTAGTACCGACAGACCACTGCCGTCGACAGCCTTCCTCCTGCGAACAGGAGGTCCTCATTATGCGAGGCCAGGTGGGCCACGGCATTTCCGCCGTTCTCATCAGAGGAGGCTCCGGCAAAATCTCCAACTGATAAACATCTTTTGCTCCCTGCCTGCGAGCCGTTCCCACACAGTCACTTCCCGTATCGCCGCCCCCTATCACAACTACAACTTTGCCCCTCGCTGTAACGTCCGGCAATCCTTCCAGAGGCTCGCCGGCAAAACGCTTGTTCTGTGCTTTCAAAAAATCCATTGCAGAAAAAATATTCTCATATCCACGCCCCGGTATGTTCAGGTCACGGGCTACGCCGGCTCCCATAGAAAGACAGATACCGTCAAACATCTTCTTCAGGTAACGAACGGAAATATCTTCGCCCACATTTACCCCGGTTTGAAATTCCACCCCTTCGTTTCGCAATTGCTCGAGCCGGCGGTCTATAACCCCCTTGCTGAGCTTGAAATCAGGAATACCGTATCGCAGAATACCCCCGGGTTTTTCATCCTTTTCAAAAACAATAACATCGTGTCCCGCCCGGGCAAGCTGCTGAGCTGCCGCCAGGCCCGAAGGTCCCGACCCGACCACCGCCACCTTCTTGCCCGTCTTAACGGCGGGCGGCTGCGGCTTTATCCAACCACGACCGAAAGCTCGCTCGGCAATCTGAAACTCGATATGCTTTATCAAAACCGGAGAGTCGTTAATCGAAAGCGTGCAGCCTGCCTCACAGGTAGCCGGACACACTCGCCCCGTTATTTCGGGAAAATTGTTCCGTTCATGCAACATCTCGCTGGCCTGACGCCACTTGCCCCTGTAAACAAGCTCGTTCAGCTCCGGTATGTAATTCCTGACGGGACAGCCCACGCCGTGACAGAAGGGTATCCCGCAATCCATACACCTTGCAGCCTGTTCGTGAATCTGCTCATCCGAAAGCGGTATTTCAAACTCGTTAAAGTGATTTATCCTCTGCTCGACAGGTTCGTGTTCGACCTCCCTGCGTCTGTATTTTATAAACCCTTTTACTTCACCCATGAGAACACCTCCTCGGTGGCGGGCATTGTTTCCGTTTCCCTTGTTTCGGCGGCACGCATCTTCTCAAGGGCTTTGCGATAATCTATGGGTACGACTTTTACAAATCTTCCGACCATATCAGGCCAGGCGCCGAGGATATACTCCGCACGCCTGCTGCCGGTCCAGCTCAGGTGTTGTTCAATCATGTCCCGCAGCAATTTTCTGTCTTCCGGCCTCCAGACACTTTCAAGTTCTACCATGTCCAGATTGCACATGGTATCGAATAGCTGGGCTTCATCAAGAACGTATGCCAGCCCGCCGCTCATTCCCGCCGCAAAATTGCATCCTGTCTTGCCCAGCACCACAACCAGGCCTCCCGTCATGTATTCACAACAGTGGTCGCCGACGCCCTCGACGACAAGTTTCGCTCCACTGTTTCGTACGCAGCATCTTTCGCCGGCCTTACCGTTGATAAAAACTTCGCCCGATGTTGCTCCATACAAGATAGTGTTACCCGCAATAACGTTTTCATGGCTCATAAAAGGAGAGCGTTCGGGCTTAATTACAATTATTCTACCGCCTGAAAGACCCTTTCCAAGATAGTCGTTACTTTCACCGGTTAGCCGCAGCGTAACACCGGGTGCCAGAAACGCTCCGAAGCTTTGGCCCGCTGAGCCGTGAAAGTTAATTTCCAGAGTATTATCCGGCAGACCCTTCGGCCCATGAGTGTTAACTATGCGATTACTAAGAATTGTCCCCACTGTGCGGTTCACATTTCGTATCGGTGCTTCTATAACGGTGCGTTCGCTTCTTCCTATTGCCGGTCTTGCTTTATCGAAAATGCTCCAGTCGAGATGGTCGCCAAGCTTGTTCGGCTGTGGGTGCGTCGATTTTACTGGTCTTCCATCCGAGATGTCAGGCCGATAGAAAATCGGAGAAAGGTCCAGGCCTTTTGCTTTCCAGTGTTCAACAGCCGGACGTGTTCGCAGCACTTCTGTTTTGCCTATCATGTCGTCGAACCGCGCAAAACCGAGCTGAGCCATGATTTGGCGGGCTTCATCAGCCACGAAATACATGAATCTTTGAACATATTCCGGCTTGCCCGCAAAACGCCTGCGAAGTTTCGGGTCCTGCGTGCCGATTCCGAACGGGCATGCCCCTTCGTGACATTTTCGTAAAAGTGTACAGCCGAGCGTTACCAGAGCGGCCGTTCCAAACCCAAATCTTTCCGCTCCAAGCAGGGCAGCAATGACAACATCTCTGCCGGTTTTAATCTGACCGTCGACCTGTAGTCTAACCCGGCCTCTCAAATCGTTGTTGATAAGTACCTGTTGAGTTTCGGCAAGCCCGAGTTCCCATGCACATCCGGTGTGCTTTATTGAAGAAAGCGGGCTTGCACCGGTGCCGCCGTCGTGGCCGCTTATGAGAACTTCGTCGGCGTTACCCTTGGCGACACCGGCGGCAACGGTGCCGACCCCCACTTCGGCAACGAGTTTCACCGAAACTTTGGCCGACGGATTTGCACACTTAAGGTCATAGATAAGCTGAGCCAGGTCCTCGATAGAATAAATGTCATGGTGCGGGGGCGGCGATATGAGTGTTACGCCCGGAGTCGAATACCTGAGCCTGGCGATTTCATCGGTAACTTTATGTCCGGGCAACTGGCCACCCTCGCCGGGCTTAGCTCCCTGTGCTATCTTGATTTGAAGCTCTTTGGCATGAGCCAGATAATTCAATGTTACTCCGAAGCGTCCGCTGGCGACTTGTTTGATTGCGCAGTTCCTGGAGTCGCCGTTAGTATCTGTTTGATAACGTTGTTCATCCTCGCCGCCTTCTCCGGTATTGCTCATGGCACCAATTCGATTCATGGCAATCGCCAGGCATTCGTGTGTTTCTTTGCTAATTGAGCCGTGACTCATAGCACCTGTACAAAATTTTTTGACAATTTCATCGGCAGTCTCGACCTGGTCGATGGGTATTGGTTCGCTTTTGGCGAACTGGAAAAGTCCCCGCAGAGTGTACAGTTTCCCTGCCTGATGATTTACTGCATTTGCGTAATCCTCATAAGCCTGCTCGTCTTCGAACTTGACGGCGTGTTGCAGTTTTGCCACTGTTACCGGGTTCCAGAGGTGCCTGCGTGCATTATGCCTGAAATGATATTCTCCGCCGAAATCGAGTTTTATTTGGCCGGCAGAATGTTGTTCGAAGGCGTTTTTTTGTCGCTCGGTTGTTTCCTTTGCTATTTCCGCCAGTCCTATGCCTCCTATTCGGGATGTTGTGCCAGTAAAATACTCGTCTATAAAAGACCTGTTTAAGCCGATTGCTTCGAACAACTGCGCGCCCGTGTAACTTCGCAAGGTCGATATCCCCATCTTACTCATGGTTTTCAAAATACCTTTCTTTACTGCGGCAATATAATTATCCGCTATCTGAGAAGGCTCCATATCGTTGGGTATATCGCCCTGCTGTTGTAGATAATTAAGTGTCTCAAAAGCCAGATAAGGATTTACTGCATTTGCACCGAAGCCGCATAAAAGGCAGAAGTGCATAACTTCTCTCGTTTCTCCGCTTTCTACAATAATTCCGACTTCGCTGCGAAGGCCGCAATTCAGGAGGCCCTGATGCACAGCTCCCACCGCCAGGAGCGAAGGAATTGCCGCTTTTGTTTGTGAAACGGCCCGGTCACTTAATATTAATATAGAAGCTCCATTTTCAACAGCTTTTCGTGCTGAATTAACCATATTTCTTAACGCTGTCCTCAAACTTTGGCCGACATCATGTGTTTGGGTATCGAAAATCATAGGGATGGTAAGGGATTTAAGGTCCTTTCTTTGCACTGTTCCAAGTCGCCGGATGTCTTCGTTGGCCAGTATGGGATGGGGCAGTTTTAGCTGACGGCAATGCTGCGGTGTTTCTTCAAGTATATTAGGTTTGCGTCCGACAAGGCTCATCAAACTCATAACCGAGCCTTCACGCAAGGGGTCAATAGCGGGGTTGGTTACTTGTGCGAAAAGCTGTTTGAAATAATCGAATAACAATCCGTGTTTTTCGGAAAGGACGGCAGGAGGGGTATCGTTACCCATAGAGCCCACCGGTTCCTGTGCATTAAGAGCCATCGGCAACAGAATCATCTTCAGCTCTTCACGTGTATAGCCGAAGGAACGGAGGCGGGGTATTAGTGTTTTCGGTTTTCCCGTTGCCAGGCTGGGAGCGTCAAATAATCCACGAAGCTCAATTTTGTGTTCATCAAGCCATCTTCGATACGGTTTATGACGACTTATTTTGCTTTTTATTTCGTTATCTGAAACTATTCTCTGCTCTTTCATATCAACAAGAAACATATTTCCCGGTTTGAGTCGTCCTTTTCTACAGATTTTTTGTGGCGGAAACTGAACGACGCCGGCTTCGCTTGCCAGGACAGCCAGGCCGTCGGTTGTTACAACGTAGCGACAAGGCCTAAGCCCATTTCTATCAAGTGTTGCCCCAACGAGGCGACCGTCGGTAAAGACCATCGCCGCCGGTCCGTCCCAGGGTTCCATTATCGATGCGTGATATTCGTAAAATGCTCTTTTATCGGTACTGATATGATAAGATGGACCGAATGCCTCCGGAATCATCATCATAACCGAATGAGGCAGACTCCGGCCGGCACGAATAAGAAGCTCAAGAACGTTATCGAAGCATGCGGAGTCGCTGCCTTTCGGCGTTAGAACGGGCAGGATGTCTCTGATATTTTCGCCGAATTTTTCGCACGACATTTTTACCTGTCTTGCCTGCATCCAGTTACGGTTTCCGCTGAGTGTGTTTATCTCTCCGTTGTGGGCCATACATCTCATTGGCTGAGCGAGCTGCCAGTTGGGCGAGGTGTTGGTACTGTATCGCTGGTGCACTATCGCCAGCGCGGAACTCACCCGCTCATCCTGAAGGTCGGGGTAATATGCGAACAACTGCCAGGCCATGAACATTCCCTTGTAGCAGAGCGTCCTTGATGAAAGCGATGATATATAGAAATCTTTTGCCTGGCGTCCGAATTTTTTTCTGACAAGTTTTTCTGCCCGTTTTCGAGCCAGATAAAGAGCCGTCTCGAAGTTTTCATTTTCAAGGTCTGCACCATCCACAAAAATTTGTTTAATCTCCGGTTCCGCCAGAAGTGCAATCCTTCCCAGGCATTCATTAGAGGTGGGTACATGCCGCCAACCAAGTATACTCATTCCGTAATGCTGGATAGATTCCTCTAATATCCGGTAGCATTTGTTGCGTAATTGTTCATTTTTTGAAGCAAATACCATCCCCACGGCATATCTTAGGCTTGGGGGCAGGGAAAATGCAAGCCGACTACACTCACCTCGAAAGAATTCATCAGGAATCTCGAACAATATGCCCGCTCCGTCTCCTGTTATTTCGTCGGCGCCGGCCGCACCACGATGACGAAGGTTCAACAGTATTTCCCTTGCGTATTCAAGGATAGAATGGTCTCGTTCACCGCTGATTCTTACAACCGCACCTATCCCGCACCCATCATGTTGGCGACGAGGTTCATATAATCCCGGGTTTTTGTGTGATTTCAACATTTTTAACTGAGCTTATCCTGATTTGTTTGAAGCGAATCTTTCAGACTGTGCGCACACAATTACCGGCAAAAATTTTGCCGGTAATTGTCGGCTCACTAATACAAAAATACTGGATGAGAATCCGGATTCTTTCCGAAGAAGGTGATATCATCCACCTTTTTTACAAATTTGCCTTTGGTCAGTGCAAACAAAGTTCTTTCGATTCCAATACCGCCGCCAAAGGTATCCGGAAATAATTGATTTTCCTTTCGGTCTTTTTGTGCGACGGCCATCAGGAAAGGTCCGTAACCACCAAGCTCATTGATGTTCTCCATGATACCATCTCTTATTTTGGGACGTACTTTGATTACCCTGTTGTCTATGAGGCGTTCGACGATGGCCTCGTAAAGCCACTCTCTTATAGCCCCCGACATTACTTCATAACAGTCGCCGTACTCTCCGTTTTCACGCTGAATTGATTGTGCGCAAATATCGTAGTTGTAAATCATATCGGAGGTGAAATCGGCGATAGGTATTTTTGAGCCGTCCGGTTTTAAATATGGGTAAATAAGGTCGTAATTTTCCCTCATCAAGCCTGTAATCCAGAAAAACTGTGAATCAGCCTGCTCGCCGAGCCTGGACTCGAGGCCTCTCGCACCATATTTTTTCACGGTCTGATCTTTTCTGAATCGCGGAAACGGCGATTTTGGTACTTCAATCGCAACTCCGAGCGCCTTAAGGTCCTGTTCATTTTTGTCAGCCACCGCACCGAGGGCATGAATGATAAGCTGCTCGAAAAATTCAAGAGCCTTTTCCATATCTTCTTCAAGTATTTTCCTGACTTTATCGGTGGAGTTCAGGTATTCCTCGAGTGTAACATATCTGTTGCGACGTATTTCAATATCCATCTGTGAAAAATCGGCAAGATATTTTCCGCGTTGCTCGCCGGTAGGGCTTTCGATTTCCAGACGAATGTTCGGCGAATCGACAAAAATGCCTTTTGTTTTTGGATTAAAACACGCCATGAATTTCGAGTATATCATGGAGTGTGTCGCCTTATACGGATGGCCCTTATAGCTTATGGTGGGAACATGTTCCACATCGTGAGCAAGGGGGTCAGTAACCGGACTCATTGAAACTCTTTCGAGGTTGAGCAGCCCGTACTCAGTCAGGAAGTTGTGCATAGCGTTGACGAAGGTTGTCCTTACGGCAGAAACGTGATACAGGCTGTCGCTTCGCCATTTGTCTGTATAGTTTCTGTGTATGAAACCTTGCAAAGTTTGTCCGTTTTCTTGCAGCGCGGCCTGGAAGTTGTAAAGACTCTGACCTATTGATTCTTCGGCGGAGCTCATTTTGTTCTCCTTCAAATTAATTCAAGCTTTTATGCATTCTTTATTTTATTCAACTATCATAGTACAGGTGAAATTCATAGGGGTGCGGCCTTAGCGCCAGCTCACGAAGCTCGTTTTCCCGTTTCCAGTTTACCCAGGTGTAAATCAAGTCTTCCGTGAAAACATTTCCTTTAAGGAGAAAGTGGTGGTCCTTTTTTAGAGCATCGACGGCTTCTGCAAGTTCTCCTGGCGTCTTCATGTAACCGGAGAGCTCCTGGGCACTCATTTCGTAAATGTCCCTGTCCAGAGGCTCACCGGGGTCTACCTTATTTTCAATTCCGTCAATCGCAGCCATAAGCATGGCGGTCCATGCCAGATAACCGTTGGCGGTAGGGTCCGGACAACGAAACTCCAGTCTTTTTGCTTTGGGGTTTTGTGAATACATAGGTATGCGTATCGCGGCTGAGCGATTACGTGCGCTCATAACAAGGTTTACCGGTGCCTCAAACCCCGGAACCAGACGGCGATAAGAATTGGTAGTGGGAGCAGCAAAAGCCAGTATAGCGGGAGCATGCTTCAGTATGCCTCCGATTGAGTACAGGCCGATGTCGCTCAAGCCGGCGTAATGACTATTGTCGTCCGCAAATAAAGGTTTGCCGTCTTTCCATAGCGAGAAATGCGTGTGCATACCGCTTCCGTTGTCTTCGAAGACAGGCTTGGGCATAAATGTAACCGTTTTGCCATGCTGGCGGGCGATGTTTTTTATTATGTACTTATACCACATGAATTTGTCCGAGATGTTCAACAACTCGTCAAACTGCATATCAATCTCGCTTTGTCCGGCCGTGGCGACCTCGTGATGATGGGCTTCGACCACAATACCCACCTTTTTCATGGCAGCCACCATCTCGCCGCGCAAATCATGGTAAGTATCCGAAGGACTTACGGGAAAGTATCCGCCTTTGAAGCTGGGCTTGTATCCGAGATTGGGTTCTTCAAAACGAGCGGTGTTCCATGCCCCTTCGACGGAATCGATTTTATACGAGCCGGTATGTTGATTTTGCTCGTAGCGAACTTCGTCAAATATGAAAAATTCCGGTTCAGGCCCTATGTAACAGACGTCCGCTATGCCCGTTTTCTTCAGATACGCCGTTCCTTTTCGCGCAACGTGACGCGGGTCACGGCTGTAGTCTTCTTTTGTTACGGGGTCGACAATATTGGCTATAACGCTTACTGTCGGCTCTTTGAAAAATGGGTCAATCACTGCCGTACGTGAATCCGGCACCGCCAGCATGTCCGACATGTGAATTCCCTGCCAGCCTCTGATTGATGAGCCGTCAAATCCAACCCCTTCTTTGAAAGTGCCTTCACCCCAAGTCTCGGTGGGGAAACTACAATGCTGCCAGGTTCCAAGAAGGTCGGTAAATTTCAGGTCTACCATCTTTGCATTGTTCTTTTTTGCAAATTCAAAAAATTCTTTTGTTGACACTTTTGATTTCCTTTCGATAATTATTACGGCATTGGCTGCCTTAACCGATTGCCTTTTTTCCTTTTTCGCCTGTCCGAATGCGTATGCACTCGCCAAGTTCCAGAACGAATATCTTACCGTCACCTATATTTCCGGTTTTAGCACCATCAATAATCGCATTAATTGTTTTTTCCACAAATTCTTCGTTTACTGCGATATCAAGCCTAACTTTTTTAAGCAGGTTTACCTCGAATTTTATACCCCTGTAGCTTTCCTCGTAGCCATGCTGCTCACCGCATCCGAGGGCGTTGGTTACCGACAGCTTGTATACTTTTGCTTTATAAAGTGCCTGTTTTACATCTTTCAACTTGTGAGGTTGAATATATGCCACAATCAATTTCATTTTCACACTCTTTACAAAATAAAATTTATACTGTGCTGAATATCTGGAAACCTCCGTATGCTTCCATGCCGTGTTCGCCGATATCCAGTCCTCTTAGTTCTTCAACGCGGCTTATTCTTAATCCAATCGACAGGTCGATGAGCTTGAAGACTATTCCCATGCTAACCAGGACAAATGCTACCGCAGCGACGCTTCCGACCAACTGTATACCCAACTGCATTGGATTTGCACTATAAATGAAGCCGTTGTTTGCAAGTCCCAGCGATGCCTTTCCGAAAATACCCACGGAAATCGTTCCCCATACGCCGCAGACACCGTGTACCGGAAAAGCTCCTACGGGGTCGTCAATCTGCAGTTTATCAAGCAGCTCAACGGCCCTGATTACCATGTATCCTGCGAGTGAGCCTATCAGGAGAGCCGCCCACGGCTCGACGTAAGCGCACGGAGCGGTAATAGCTACCAAACCCGCCAGTGCACCGTTCATGGCCATCGACAAGTCTGGCTTTCCGAATCTTATCCAGACGGTGCCCATTGCCGCAATGCCCCCGAGAGCGGCTGCTATGTTTGTGTTTATTGCGACTCTTCCTATGAGAGAGCCGTCGCCGACCGACAAGGTTGAACCTGCATTGAATCCAAACCATCCGAACCAGAGTATAAATACTCCTAAAGAAGCCAGTGGAATATTGTGTCCTGCAATTACATTAGGCTTGCCGTCAATACCATATTTACCCTCTCTTGGTTTAAGTATAGTCGTTCCCACCAATGCAGCAAACCCACCAACCGTGTGTACGACGGTTGAGCCGGCAAAATCCTTAAATCCCATATTGCTCAGCCACCCGTCGCCCCATATCCAATGACCGATAACCGGATATACAAAAGCAGATATTATAAATGAGTAAACCAGGTAAGCCGGGAACTTCATTCTTTCCGCCATTCCGCCGGCGACAATTGTCGCCGCGGCTCCGCAAAATACAGCCTGGAAAAGCCAGAAAGCATACAGGGGTATTCCATCAACAGAAGAATCCAGTCCAAAAAGACACCAGCCTTTAAGACCGGAAAAACCATTACCATCACCAAACATTAGAGCATAGCCTATAAGGAAAAAGCCCAGCGAGGCCATACAGAAATCGAGAAAGTTCTTTGTCAGTATATTGCAGGTGTTTTTTGCACGGATAAAACCCGCCTCAACCATTCCGAAACCTGCCTGCATAAAAAACACAAGGAATGCACAAATCAATACCCAGACAGTGTCCAGTCC
Organism: uncultured Pirellulales bacterium; assembly: GCA_964524285.1. GTDB lineage: Bacteria > Planctomycetota > Phycisphaerae > Sedimentisphaerales > Anaerobacaceae > CAZGGE01. Next base: position 33,160 of record CAZGGE010000004.1, on the reverse strand, counting down.
CTCGACGAAGACGCTCAAGTCATCCACAAACCGGTCCGCTGTTTCGGATGCAGCAATTGCAGGTCGGTTACATAAAATCGCCACAACCAGCAATATCAAAAGGCTCAAAAATCTTATCCTGTTCTTATGCATTGCTCAAATCCACTTTCAAAAAAACTTCGTAAATTCAACACTCGCATAAAAGAAGTCGCTTTTACTTGCATATATGTCCGTATCTCGAATGTCATCGCTTAGCAGCGTAACATAGTTCAAGCCTGGTGTAACTTCCCAGCCGGCTAACTCAACGGGAAAAGCCACTTTGAAAGATAAATCCTGGAATTTACTCTGTTCGGTTCCCCAGTAGTATTTGTTATAAGAGCCACTTGCCCAGCCGAGAGAGGCGCCTATATCCAAACCCGCAAACATATCGTCTCCGAGCTTCAAAACTTTATCAGTGCTGTATTTCAAGGCTGAGCAGATATAAGTGCCTTCTGCTTCGTCCAAATCGTGATAAACAGTTATTGATGGATTCAAAGGCAAATCGCAGCCAATTGCCCAATAAACTTCGGTCGTGTCCTTAACCTTCGTTCCCGGAAACTCGTAGTAAATGACACCTGCTGAATATTGTATACCTTCCAAGCCTTCGAAAGCTGCCGTATAGTCAAGGGCATAATCAAGTTCCGAGAAATCACCGCTGTTGCCGTTAATATTAGTCAAATCGATATTTCCCCATACGGCGGTAGTCCAATTCTCATAACTCACCGCGAGAGCAGACTGAAAAACGGGGTCGTCGCTAATGTTCTGACCTCTCCAGATGTATTTGCCTGACAATTCTGCGTTTAGCTCAAAAGAAAAAGGTTCACTGCTTAGTGATGTTTCGTTATACAGGCTCATAAACACCATCATGTATAAAAATGTCGTAGCTGTTTTCACTTCCATATCTCCTTTTTTCTCTGCACAAAAGTTACTTTGATATTAGTAAGGCAATAATTGTGCCAAGATGAAAAATGTTTATAAGTAATTGTTCTCCAATGACTTATAGATTTTGCAGCAGATAAAAATGCCAGTTAGCATAAGACAAATATGTAACTTGTCATTGCAATGTAACATTTATGTCGCATGTTTTGCTTTTTGTTTATTCAACAAGGCCATCCTTGAAATTGATATTGGAGAATTTTGACAATCGTAACTATTTGCAATATATATACTTATGGAAAAGAAATATGGCTTATGTTCTTTATTAGTAGAAATGAGTTTGTTGCCCTATCGTTATATGTTACAATAATGTAGGCTATTTAATATCAGGAGCTTTTGTAATGTTCAAAAAACCGCCAATCTGGAATCCGGTTCTTGCGTATAAATCAGGCCACTTGCGTCAGCTTGAAAGTTTTTATAAGGTGAGCCAGATTCTGGGTTCCGGAGGCAACCAAAAAGAAGCTCTGGGTCAGGTTCTGGATGTACTTGATGATGACCTGGGCTTGAAAAGAGGTACGATAACACTTCTTGCCCCTGACGGAGACCAGATAAGAATCGAAGCCGCTCACAACCTTTCTGAGCAACAGAGCCGCACAATAACATACCGAATTGGTGAAGGGGTTACCGGCAAGGTTATGCAATCCGGAAAGCCAATGATTGTGCCGAAAATATCTCAGGAGCCGCTTTTCTTAAACCGCTTCGAGAGATGGAATGTTACCAAGGAAGAGATGAGTTTTATTTGTGTGCCAATTTCCATGGGCAAAGATGTAATCGGCACAATCTCGGTTGACAGGCCTTTCGACGAATCGGCTTCCCTGGAGGATGAAATGCGTGTCATGAGCATCATTTCCAGCATGATTGCAAATGATTTGCGGTCTCGACGCGAAGCTGAAATAGAGCGGCACATGTTAGAAGATGAGAATGTACGACTGCGACATGAACTGGAAGGCAAATTCCGTCCGGAGAACATAATAGGTAATTCAAGCCTGATGCGCGAAGTATACAGGCAGATTCATCAGGTGGCAGCCGGTGATACAACTGTTCTCATTCGGGGCGAATCGGGTACCGGAAAGGAATTGGTTGCACATGCTATTCACTACTCAAGTTCGAGGGCTGACGGGCCTTTTGTCAAGGTCAGTTGTGCGGCTTTGAACGAAAGCCTTATTGAAAGCGAACTATTCGGCCATGAAAAAGGTGCTTTTACCGGAGCTACACAAACGCGTCAAGGCCGACTCGAAGAAGCTGACAACGGAACAATTTTTCTTGATGAAATCGGCGACTTTTCCACAGCTACCCAGGTAAGGCTTTTGAGGGTTCTGCAGGAAAAAGAATTCCAGCGTGTCGGAAGCAACCGTACCCTAAGAACGAGCACAAGAATTATTGCTGCAACGAATAGAAACCTCGAGAAGAACGTCGATGCCGGCACATTTCGGGAGGACTTTTACTACCGTATCAATGTATTTCCGATATTTCTGCCTCCGTTACGTGAGCGTAAGGATGACATTCTGTTGCTGGCAGATTTTTTTGTGGAGCATTACTCACAAAAAATGGGTAAGAATATCAAACGGATAAGCACGCCCGCCATAAACATGATGGTTTCATATCATTGGCCGGGCAATGTGCGTGAGCTTGAAAACTGCATCGAGAGGGCCGTTATACTCAGCGGCGAAGGAGTTATTCGAGGCCATCACTTACCTCCTACGCTTCAGACATCGGATGCTTCGGGCACGATAGCAGCAGGCTCACTGAAGGAAAAAACCGACCTGTTCGAAAGGGATCTCATTATCGATGCCTTGAAACGCTGTAACGGTAATCTGGCGGCAGTTGCTCGCGACCTCAACACTACCCCGAGAATTATCAGATATAAAGTCAAGGAACTGAACATAGATTATAAACGATATCGCAGGAAAAAGGATTAAGCTATGCCGGATTGGACAAGTACGGGCCTTGACGGGCTGGACCTAATACTTTGCGAGCTTAAAAAGGGCGACAATGTCGTCTGGCAGATAGACAGCATACAAGACTATAAACATTTCGTTAATCCGTATGTTAAGCGTGCTCTGCATAACAAGCGTAATCTTGTTTATATGCGGTTCGCCCGGCACGAATCTCTTGTCGCTAATCAGCCGGGGCTGACCGTTTGTCAACTTGATCCAACGGGAGGTTTTGAGAGCTTTTCTATACAGGTTCGTTCCATAATATCACAACAGGGCACCGAAAGCTGCTATGTATTCGACTGTCTTTCCGATTTGCTGGGCGCGTGGGCTACCGATTTGATGATTGGTAATTTTTTTATGGTAACCTGCCCGTATCTTTTCGAGCTGGATACCATCGCTTATTTCGGCATATTACGCAATCATCACTCTTTTCAAACCGTGGCGCGTATTCGAGAAACCACGCAGTTGCTGCTCGACGCCTATAATTTTGAAGGTCAATATTACGTTCACCCCCTGAAGGTCTGGAACCGTTATTCTCATACCATGTTTCTGCCTCACGCTCAAAATGATGAAGAATTCACACCCGTTGTAAACAGCGTCGACGCAGGCAAGTTATTTTCTCACATCTCACAGAAGGGTCTGGGAGGAGCGCCGAGAGTTCTGGACTATTGGGACCGCCTTTTCATGAGGGCGGAAAATCTGATGCAGTCACCGCAGAACTCCGATGAAGTCGAAAAACTTATACGCCAGCTTTGCAGGATAATGATTGGGCGTGAAAATATGATTTCCGAATTAGCTCAGAAGCATTTTTCGCTCAAGGATTTGACAGATATGAAGGAGCGACTGATAGGCAGCGGCTTCGTGGGCGGCAAGGCGGCAGGCATGTTGCTTGCTCAAAAAATACTCGCGTCTGACAAAGAGTTCGACTGGGCTGCGTTTCTGGAAGCCCATGATTCTTTCTTCGTCGGTTCAGACGTATTTTACAGTTACATTGTGGAAAACGGCTGGTGGAACCTTCTGATGAGGCAAAAGACAAGGGAGGGTTATTTTCAGCTTGCCGGCGAACTGAAAGAAAATATGCTTCGTGGAAATTTCCCCGGCCAGGTGCGTGAGCGGTTCCGCGAGATAATAGAATATTTCGGCCAGTCCCCCATCATTGTTCGTTCAAGCAGTCTGCTGGAAGACTCATTCGGTAATGCGTTTGCGGGAAAATACGAAAGTATATTTCTTGTCAACCAGGGCGACCCCGAGCAGCGTTACGCCGAGTTTGAAGAAGCCGTTCGAAGGGTTTATGCGAGTACAATGGATGAAAATGCCCTTGCTTACCGTCTGGAAAGGGGTCTTGACCAACGGGATGAACAAATGGCGTTGCTTGTCCAGCGTGTATCAGGTTCCTACAAAAACAGTTATTTCTTTCCGGACCTGGCAGGTGTTGGTGTCTCGTATAATACTTTTGTTTGGAAACCCGAGCTTGACCCGAAAGCAGGGATGTTGAGACTTGTTTTCGGTCTGGGTACGCGTGCGGTTGACCGTGTCGATGATGATTATCCGCAGGTAATCGCGCTGGACCAGCCGTTGTTAAGGCCGTATTCAGACACCGAAGATGCGAAAAAATATTCCCAACATAAGGCCGACCTGCTTGACACCGGACAAAATCGCCTCAGAACAATTGACATGAGCGAGTTGCTGAACGAAAACATTGACATCAACCTGGATTTGTTATCCGACCCGGATATCCACAGCCGACAAAAAATACAACCGGATAAGCCGGGTCCGAAAATCCGGCTTATGACGTTCAAAAAATTCCTTTCCGACACAGAATTTACGAATACCATGCAACAAATGCTAAAGACCTTAGAAGCACATTATAAATATCCGGTTGATATAGAATTTACGGTCAATTTCACAAAGGGTAACACTTTCAAAATCAACCTTGTACAATGCAGGCCTCTGCAGACAAAAGGATTGAGAGCAGGCGGGCAAATGCCTTCAAACATTCAACCATCGCAAATCCTTTTCTCCTCTCGCGGATATACAATGGGCGGTAATATTTCTCAACCTATACAACGTATCATTTATGTCGACCCACAGGCATACGTTCAGTTACCTCTTTCGCAAAAATACAGCATAGCAAGACTCATAGGCAAACTGAACCGTCAGATAACAAGCAGGCATTCGACGCCGACCATGCTGCTTGGTCCCGGCAGATGGGGCACCACGACGCCGAGCCTGGGAGTCCCCGTCAGTTTTTCGGAAATCAACAGGATAACAGTACTGGTGGAAATAGCATACGAAGGCGGCAATCTGATGCCGGAGCTTTCTTTCGGAACCCACTTCTTTCAGGATCTGGTGGAAAGCGACATATTCTATGTGGCTCTTTTCGGCGGTGAAAAAAACGTTATATTTAACAAAGAACGCTTACTTGAAATGCCGAACTTGTTGCCGGAACTGCTGCCCGAGAAGCAAAAATTTGAGCATATTATAAAGGTCTTCGAACCAGCGGCGGACAGATTACAACTCATGTGCGATATCCTGAGTGAGAAAGTTGTCTGTTTCTTCAAATCTGCTGAGCCTGTCCGCAGCCTGCAATCCTGAAACGATGCTCAACTTCGCCCATAGGTAAATGTTATGTTTTTCAAATCCTTAATAACGCCGCTGTCGGGCAGTCTTAACATTCGGTATCGCCAGTTTCCCCGTGTAAGTGCAGGATTGTTCATCCGCGTTTTCCCGTCCAACCCGAGGATATCCTGCATTGGGATTATTACAAGGTTTGCCACAGACGACATGGCAAGCCGTATCATCCGGCGGTGAACATTTTTCTCAGAGGGCTTTCGGCCGAGATAATCCGACAGTCGTTGTTTTTGTTTCCGATTAAGTTCTTTTTTGAACCAACCCCTTGTAGTATTGTTATCGTGAGTGCCGGTATAAACCACACAGTTTTTGACGTGATTATGAGGGAGATGAGTATTCTTCTTTGGCTCGCCGTCAAAAGCAAAATGCAAAACCTTCATGCACGGAAAGTTGAACTTATTTATAATTTCTCTGACATCCGGCGTAATCTGTCCGAGGTCCTCGGCAACGATTTGTGCTGAAGGCATCTGCTTTAACACCGTATTAAAGAAATCCTCTGCGGGTGCTTTAATCCACCGGCCTTTGGTAGCGGTTTTGCTGCCGGCGGGCACTTGCCAATAAGCCACAAATCCCCGAAAATGGTCGATACGCAAAATATCGAAAAGCTGCAAATTATGTTCAAGGCGGCGTATCCACCATTGATAACCCCTTGCCTTTAGACGTTTCCAGTTATAAACCGGATTACCCCATAACTGGCCTGTTCGGCTGAAATAATCCGGAGGAACACCGGCGATATACTCAGGTTTTTTGTCGCTTGCCAGTTTGAACATTTCCGGAGCCGACCACACGTCGGCACTGTCGTATGCCACATAGATGGGGAGGTCGCCGAAGATTTGTATCCCTTTACGGTTGCATCGCCTTTTCAAAGAAATGTATTGCTTATAAAAAATATACTGTAAAAACTTCTCTTTCTTTATTTGCCTGTCCAAATCTTTCCCTGCTTCTTTCAAAGCTTGTTTTTTTCTATCCCTTATATCGACAGGCCAGTCGCACCATATTCGATTTTTGAAGCGCTGCTTCAATGCAAGAAATAGCGAAAATTCCTCCAGCCAGAAACTGTTTCTTTTTACAAAAGCAGCATAATCAACAGGTTTTTTGGTTTTGCTGAAATTGGCAAAGGCAATATCGAAAAGCGTTGATTTATATGATTCGACCTTTTTGTAGTCGGTGTAATCCCTGCTGAATTTGGGTCTTTCTTCGAGGTGTTTTTTGGACAGCAGGCCGTCCCGCCGAAGCAATTGTGGACTTACAAACAAAGGATTTCCCGCAAAAGCGGACAAACATTTGTAAGGAGAAAATCGATTTCCGGCCGTAATGTAATTGAGCGGCAGCATCTGCCAGCAGGTTTGCCCCGCATTCTTTAGAAATTTAACGAATTTATCGGCAGGCGCCCCGAAGTCGCCAATACCATATTCACCGGGCAACGAGCTTATATGCAACAATATTCCACTACTACGACTGCTTAACATTCAAAAATCCCTTTAATCTCGGTCAATCACGGGACCGCCAAACCCAGATGCTGAGCCAGATTCTCAAAGTAAGTAACCCACCTGGCTGCTTTCTTTTTTCCGGACTCGGCTTTACTTTTCATTTCAGCGTATTTCGCCCGGCCAAGCGTAAAAAAAACGTTCTGCGAACTCTGCAAATCCATATCCGGCGTTATTTCCTTCAGTATCGCAAGTGTTTTTTCAATTAACAAAAGCAGTTCCGTATCTTCGGGTTTTTTTTCCAGCTTCTTCATAAATCCGTTTATTTTACGAGCACCGTGGAACCTTAGTGTCTGACGGTCAAGGTCAAGACTTAATTTGGCAGCTTCTTCAGCGAGGCTGTGTAGTTGCTTAAGGTCGGTGTGCTCGGCCTGAATCTGCCTTTCTATATCTTTATTCAGCACGAACTCGCAGGGAGTCGATAGTGCTTTTGGAAGCGGCATATTCATGTTTCTTATCATGAGCATCAGGGCGTAATTGTGTTCGTATATGCGACGAAACGAGCTTTCTATCTCCTCCCAGGTATTCGTAAGCACCTCATTCATAATCCGCCGCTGCTCATCCTTGAAAAGGTCTGAAAGCGAATAGTTGCGAACCTCAAACGACTTGTTCATCATACGTATCACCTCATTGGTATCTCCCTTTCCAAAAGCGTTTCTCAAGCCTTCTCGCAGCTTGACGAATTTTTCATCCGAGTTGTGAGCATCCAGCGCAGCGAACAGATTCTGATCCCCCAGATAAAGAGCTGCAAAGTCGATTTCACTGCTTTCCAGCGTGATTTGCGAGCGAACAGTTGTTTTGGCCGTGGTCAGGCTCTGGACGCCGGCTTCATCCCTTTGAAAGTCCTGCATCTCAGCGAGGTAACAATAAACCTTGACCTCTGCTCCTTCATATTTCTCGAAAACCGAGCTTAATGCAAGATGCGCCGCGACTCTGTTAAGGTCGATTTGTGCCGGCTGCACGTATGCCTCATAGACCTGGCGTCCGTTTGAAAAAGAACCTGAGTTGATTTGGGCCTCCGCCAGTATCTCCTTGAATTCCTGCTCAAAATTGACCTTGTGAACTTCATTGCAAAGTTGCATCGCGCGGACTGCATACTGCAAAATCTGCACCGTTTCTATGCCCCACATACTTTCAAAAAACCATCCACAACTTGTGTGCATTAACATGGCGTTGCGCTGCATTTCCATCAACTTCAAAAATTTTATCTTTTCATCTTGATTCAGCTTTCTTTCGGCCGCACCTTTCAAAAAACCGTTCACGTTTTCTTTCGAACGTTCGTTTATAACTTCGATGTATTCGTTTCTCACTTTCCATGGCTCTTTGGTGAAACTTTCCATTTGTGTTTGGTAAACTTCAGCCAGCTTGTCCCTCAACCAGTCCATCGCCTTTCGCAGCGGCGCCCTCCATTGCTGCTCGCCGCACCTTGCCGAGTCCGCACAACAGCCGCAATTGCTTCTCCACCGCTCGACGCCGTGCACACAGCTCCAGGAACTGTTCTCTCGAATCTGAACTTCGTACTCAGGTGGGAACTTTTCAAGATACTCCGCATAGATAGTTATCTCCGCTAACTTGTTACTCCTGATGTGATGCAAACAGTAAGCCAGTGCCATATCACCATGGCGGTGATGATGACCGAATGACTCTCCGTCCGTGGCAATATGAACCAGGTCGGCTGAGTTGTCGCCTTGCGGAAAAGCACTGAGCAGGCGGTTGGCAAAGTTCTCGCCGCTGTGAAGTAATCCTCCGTATGCAACGTCATGCGAAAGACCGCCGTCATAAAAGAACAGGCTTATCTTCCTGCCGGAGGGCAACTCACAAAGATAAGCCGCAGTCGTGTCCAATGAGTGCTCATCGACCTGTTTCCATTTCTTTGAACCCCTCTCGCGAATCTTTTCAGCCTGATGTGGACTGAGAATAGTGAAATTTATGCCCTGCTCTGCGAGCACCTCAAGTGTAGGCAAATCCACCGCAGTTTCGGGCAGCCACATTCCTTCCGGCTTTCTGCCGAACCGCATATTAAAGTCCCTGATGCCCCAGATGACCTGTGTTTGTTTATCCCTGGAGTTGGCCAGTGGAAGAATCATGTGATTATAAGGCAGTGCCAGAGCAGGACCGTGACCGGAAAACTTTTCGCTTCCGATTCTGTCCGCCTCGAGAATTTTCTCGTAGACATCGCCTGCATGAGTCTCCAGCCAGTAAAGAAGTGTGGGGCCGAAATCGAAGCTGATACTCGAATAATTGTTAACGATGTCTACTATCTTACGGTCGGGCCGGAGTATTCGTGAAGCAGCATTTTGCCGGTAGCACTCATCGGTAATCCTTGTATTCCAGTCGTGATAAGGATAAGCGGAATCCTGCAATTCCAAATCTTCAAGCCAGGGATTTTCCCGGGGCGGCTGATAAAAATGCCCGTGTATGCAAATATATTTGCCCACTCGCAGCCTCCTTTGAATTATAACCTTATTCGTTTTCCTTGCCTGATATTATATGTGTCAATAAATCTTCGTTGTGATTTTTTTTCGCCTGTGAGGATACAGCAACAGGGACAGGCTTGCAACACATCTTGAGCCTTTGTTTCAATATACGCCGCAAATTAACCTTAAAACCCACATACAGCATACAGCAGCCTTGATTGTTATTTGTTGAATTATTATTGTCAATTTTGTAAAATGTGTTGAGAAGATTTGTTTTCTGAGGAGGTTGATAAAATGCGGGGAATGTTTTTTCTGTCTTTGCTTATCGCCGCAGGAGCGTGCCTCGGGCGTACAATCACAGTTGATGATGAACCAGGAGCGGATTTTGACAATATTCAGGCGGCTATAGATGACGCGGACAACGGAGACACAATTACGGTCTATCCGGGCATATATACCGGCAGCGGTAATAGAAATATCGATTTTAACGGCAAGAGAATCGTGGTTCGAAGTTTTGACCCACACGATCCCTGCATAGTGGAAGGGACTATCATTGATTGCGAATCAGATGCTAACAGTCCACATCGGGGTTTTTATTTTCACAGCGAGGAGATGCCGGATTCGATTGTTAACGGCCTGACTATACGCAACGGGTACGGCCCCAACCAGAGCATTAATGCAGGTACGCACTCCGCAGGTGGAGGAGTTTTATGCGATGACTCACACCCCGCAATAATGAATTGTGTAATAAACAACTGCCAGGGTGAATATGGCGGAGCGATTTGTTGCGTAGACAGCGGGCTGGCCGTGGTTGGCTGTAATTTCTCGGATAACAATGCTGTGGAGGGAGGCGGTTTGTATAGTATGCAAAGTAGCCTGTCCGTATATGAATGTACTTTCAGCAGACACAATCAGCAATGCGAAAGAGGCGGCGGAATCTGCTGCAAAAACAGCAACCTGATGGTTACGGGGTCATCCTTCATTACAAACTCAGCCGCCTCAGAAGGGGGCGCGATTTACACCACTGAGAGCATAGTGGTTTTGACCCTGTGCAAGTTCAAAAAAAACTGTTCTGAAATCCTCGGCGGCGCAGTTTATAACAGCGACAGTACGGTAACTGTCCGCAACTGCGAATTCTACAACAACTGGGTGATGGAAGGTCTGGGCGGTGCTATCGCCGATGATATAAGTGATACGGAGATTGAAGGAAGTATACTCAGCCAAAATCAGGCCTGGATGGCAGGAGCAATATACGACGGGCAGGGAAATGCTCAAATCCGAAAATGCCTTTTCACCGCCAACAGCGCATTGGAGCACGGCGGGGCAATTGTTTGTGACAACAGCGATATAAAGATAGTCAATTGCAGTTTAGTCGATAATTACGGATATTGGTCAAACGCTATCGCGAATTTCGGCGTGGACGCCGGGCCGGTCCTTATGAATTGCATCGTGAATGACGGCCTGCCGGAAATATTTGATTCCGGAAGTCCTGCAACCGGTGCGACCTACAGCAACATCGTTGGCGGCTGGCCCGGGCTGGGAAATCTTGATGTTGATCCCTGTTTCGTACAAGCCTGCCACTGGGACCCAAATGGAACACCCGACAATACCGACGATGATTTCTGGGTAGACGGGGATTACCATCTGAAAAGCCAAGGGTGGCGATGGAACAGCGTCCGCGAGGTCTGGATATGGGATGAGGTTACAAGCAGATGTATTGATGCCGGGAATCCAGGCTCACCACTCGACGACGAACCGGTTTCCGTCCCAAATGACCCAAACAATATCTGGGCGGAAAATATAAGGATAAACATAGGCGTTTATAGTGGCACCAAAACCACAAGTTTGGGACCACATGAATGGTCTTTGCTTAGTGATTTGACCAACAATGGAAAGGTTGAACTTACAGACCTGCAGGAATGGTCGAGCTTCTGGCTTGGCCAAAAGAACGAATTACCCTCCGACCTGCAAAGAGACGGGGATGCCGACATAAAAGACTATACATATTTTGCTCATGACTGGCTTGAAAACTGCACCTGGTACACGACAACCTTTATGGATTACAAGCTCGCCCACTGGAGCCTTGACGATAATGCAGACAACAACTTTGTTCGCGACAGCAGCATCTATCGAAATAACGGAAGAGCCGGACGAAACACCAGCCTCTTACATGTTGACGGAAAATTCGTTGGCGCCTTTTACTTTAACGGAAGCAGTGATTTTGTCCGTGTACCAGACAGCATATCGTTAAGCCCACACTCACAAATTACGGTATCCGGGTGGTTCTGGTTTGGAAATCTGGGTGAGAGTGTAGGATTGATTTGGAAGCATAAATATAATTACATCCTATTCTGTGCGACCGACTTAGTGAGATTCTGGGTATACGATCAAAATGGAAACCACAGCAATTCAAATTTCAGTGAAAGCCTCCTGGATGGCGGTTGGAATCACATCGTTGGAGTCTTCGACGGCTCACGGTCCAGACTGTACCTGAACGGCCGGCAGGTCGGTGTCATCGGCGATAGTGTAAATGGAATACGTGATAAAAGAGGCGATTTGTACATAGGTATGCGTCCGGACGGTGTAGGTGATATTCACTTTGACGGCAAAATCGATGAAGTGTTGATATTCGGCACAGCCCTGAGCCAAACCGAGGTCGAGCAGTTATACGAACTCGGCACAGTGCAATAGGTTCCGGTAAAACCTCTGTTCCTGCTGTCCGTAATATCTCTCACCGGAGGGGTGCAGGTTTACTCGTTTCCGTTGGAAACTAAAGAATTTTACTTTGCTGGTATGCCTTGCGGCATTAGAGCTTTGTTGATAATATGTTATTGATTGACAGGTTGAAGTTTGGAAATTTCTCGCATATTGATATCTTAAATTTATTAAGGAGATTGCTTATGTTTGAAGCTATTGACAAATTGATGCTCGCCGGTCTTGGGGCAATGTCCATGTCACGGGAGCGCGCCGAGCAAATTTTTGAAGAATACGTTGAAAAAGGAAAAACTCAAAAGACAGCAAAAAGCGGGTTTGTAAAAGAAATGATGGATACAGCCGACAAAACCCGCGAAAATCTGGGCAAAGTGGTCTCGGAGCATGTCCGAGAAACCATCGGCAAGCTCGACCTGGCTACACGAGAGGACATCGAACGCCTCGAAAGCAAGCTCGACCAACTTCTCCAGAAGGAGCAATAATTGACGCCGGCGAGGCGCAATTTCGGGCACACCTTACAGCGTGTGCGACGGTACCGCCATATCATGGTAGTGCTGATGAAATACGGTTTCGAGGAAGTGGCGAATGCCCTTCGAAGCCGGCTCAGCTTTCGTCTTGGTGAGAAAACTATACCCTCTCAGGTAGAACCCGCTGCCGTTGGACGAAGCAGAGCCGTTCGTGTCCGGCTTGCTCTCGAGGAACTCGGACCAACGTTCATAAAGCTGGGGCAACTTTTGAGCACACGCCCCGACCTGATTCCTCACGAATATATCAAAGAACTGGAACAGCTTCAGGACCAGGTTACACCCGAATGCAGCGAGGGCATTATTTCAGAGCTTGAACGTGAATTAGGCGGAACCGTTGATGAACTATTCGCCGAATTTGATTCCGAGCCACTGGCCGCCGGCAGTATTGCCCAGGTCCATAGAGCCGTAACACATCAGGGAAATTCCGTAGTAGTAAAGATAAGACGACCCAAAATAACGGAAAGAATCCAGGCCGAATGTGCTATCCTTCAGGATTTAGCCGGATTATTAAAAGCTACACTCTTCGAAAACCAAACCATCGATCCCCAGAAAATGGTCGCAGAGTTTACCGAAGCCGTTACTATGGAGGTCGATCTTACAAATGAACGCCGTAATCAAATGCGCTTTTTGCGAAGCTTCGCACTGGACGAAACTGTGCACATCCCTGAAGTCTTCGATAAGTATTGCTCCGAAGGTGTTCTTGCCATGGAGTATATTGACGGCCTCAGGCCGGGCGATGTCAACGTTCTGAAAGAAGCGGGACACGACCCAATTGAAATAGCAAAACGCGGTGCTGATTTTGTCCTTCGCCAAATTTTTGAATTCGGATTCTTTCACACCGACCCGCATCCTGGAAATTTCTTCATAATAGGTCATAATATACTGGTACCTATTGATTTCGGACAGGCGGCAAGATTGTCTTCTCAGGACAGGCGGCTATTAAATGAAATCCTTCTTTCCGTCGTGGATGCCGACCCCGCCCGGATGCTGCGAGAGATGGAAAAAATGGAGATGTTCACGGAGCAAACGGATGTGCAGAGGCTTACCAGAGATATGGAGCTTTTGCTGGATACCTATCAGGACCTGCCGCTAAAGGACATCCCTTTTAATGAGGTTGTAAGGAATATTTTCGACCTGGTTCGCCGACATAACGTGCACCCTCCCGCTCAGTTTACTCTTATGCTAAAGGCAATGCTCACCATGGAATCATTCGCAAAGTCCCTGTATCCGGGCTTTGAAATAATGGATTTTCTAAAGCCCTATGCACGAAGATTCAGTTTGCCCCAATTCAACACCAAAGAATTTATGCGCAACGCCCGCAGGGCCGTCTCCGACGCCGGCGAACTTGTTACAAAACTGCCCGAGGAAGTAAACTCCATCCTCAGCAAATTCCAGCACGGCAAATTTCAGGTTCGCGTTCACCATGAACACCTTGAAAACCTCGCTCAGAAAATCGACAAAAGCTCGAGCCGTATCAGCTTTTCGTTAATTATTGCGGCTTTACTCGTCGGCTCCAGTTTGTTAGTCCCCCAGGAGGGAACTGTTCTTGGCTTGATGAGACTGCAATCGCTCGGTGTTCTCGGTTATATAATAGCCGCCGTTATGGGATTGTGGCTTTTAGTATCGATTATACGAAGCGGCCGGTTTTAGCACTGTCATACTAAAAGAAATCATACCATATTCCCTATCGACCGATTCATCAGGCTCAAATATTACATATTCTCAATATCTGCCTGTGGCGTGCCGACAAGATATATCCTGTTTTTGCCGCTCCTTTTTGCCTGTAATAGTGCAGAATCGGCCTGCTCTACAAGCTCACTAATGTTACGGGCATCCCTCGGAAAACCTGCCAGCCCTCCGCTTATACTCAATACACCCTTACCTTCCGGGCCGAGCAAATCAAATTCCGCCTTGCTTAATTCGCTGCGGAATCTTTTGGCGATAAATATTGCTTCTTTTGGAGGCTCCGCCGATGCCGACCGCCTCTCCGCATCACCGGGCGACCTTGAGGGATGCTGCCAGAAGATAACGGCAAATTCATCACCACCTATCCTGCCCACTACATCATGGGCACGACAGCACCGCTGGATAAGTACCGCAGCCTGCTTGAGTATCTGGTCGCCCGCCGAGTGACCGTAAAGATCATTATAATGTTTAAAGTCGTCTATGTCGAAAATCAAAAGTGTTACACGCTCCTCCATTTCCTGCGCACGTTTGATTATCTGTCTGGCAAATTCCCAGATGTAGCGTCTGTTTTTCAATCCCGTAAGCTCATCGGTGGTGGCAAGCTTCTCCAGCTCAGTTATTCGCTGCTCGTCCATGAAATCCGCGACTTTCTTATCTTCCCCTGCCTGTGGTTTGCCGTTATAAACCGGCAGTCCTTCAAGACTGCTTATCTTTGTCGGACACATCAGGTATTCATCCGCCATAGCACTGCCGTTTCGCCCGCTCCGCGTAAGGCGAACAGCCTCCGCTTCTTCCCACATCTCAGCAAGAAGAACAATCCTGGCGGCTTGTGAAACTTTTCGCAATGATTTAAGCGCCTTGACAAAATTAGCCGCAGTTCCAGACATCACCACGCCAATTAACCGGTATTTGTTCCTGCCGGCGGCGTCGATTGCATCCACAACTCTATCATAATGTTCAAAGGGAAATTGGCCCCGTACCTGAACGTCGCTGAATGCCCGCTCCACATTACCAACTACCATTACCCCTGACTTTTCGCTTTCACCCTTTGTCATCACTACTTGCTCCCAGAAGGGCATCTATTTCCTCCTGACTCGCACGGAATCCTTCGGTTATAAGGTCGTCGCCCCGCCTGCCGGCATCCCCGGAAATTGAGTCGGCGGTAACGAAAGCAAGTCTTTTATGGATAACTTCGGCAATCTCCTCCGGGGTCTGTACATAAAAAATACCACTTCCCGAAAGCAATTGTTCACGAATGAAACAATTATGAAAGGCATGGCTGTAAATACAACAGCACGTCAGGGCTTTCCGCCTGGCTTTGCGAATCAGATACCCCTTCTCGCCGGCAAGTAATTCATGCCTTGCTATCACAACGACTTCGCAATCGTCCCGGCAACAAGCAATTCGAGCGACGGAATCGTAAATATCATCAGACAACTCAAAAGGCAGACAATAACGCGCCAGCAAAGCTGCCGCCTGCTGCAGCAGCTCATCACGACGAGAACCTAACAAGATAATATGGATTCTTGCATCTGAGTATGCCGCTCGCATTTTCTTCAATACTCCGGTATTCTATACCCTTGCAGCACCTAAGTTTTGTCAATTTCAAATATGCCCACGAGGCCGTGTGCACAGCCGCGTCCCTTTTGAAGGTTACTGATGAGGTATCGCAGTGCATAACCTAACTGCGGTTCTATGATGTTTTCGCGCGGCAGACCTATACCAAGCCAGCCTACTCCTTCGATGACGCGGCGCATTCGCTCCATCATGGTACGGAGCGGTGGCGGATAAGAGGCGGAGATTTCGGGCAAATCATCGGCTAAAGTTTCTCTTTTTTCGTCATATTTGTGTAAAAGCTCGATGGTATAATGAACAAGGTGATTCCAGCACATTTGGAGATGGCCAAAGTATTCATTAAGTTCCTCGAAACCATTCTTTGGTACGTAATTTATAAGCAAGCTCCCCAAATCGGTTCTCAGGTTTATTTCATGCAGGGAGTTAACGGCCTGCCTTACAGGTTGTGCGTGTGGGTTATATTCTGCGGTGTCCATGTGCCGGCCCGTGAAAACGGAGCGGTCGAAATAATTAAGGGTTTTAATATCCGCGCCGGATTCTTTGTTTGCCCGGCTTATCATAGCCTCTGCTTCTTTTCTGCTCACCAGCCGTAATGTAAGATGCTGGAGCTTGTCCCTTTGTGCTTCGCGTTTCTCTTTGGGATAGATATAAGAAACGACATAATCCATGTTCTTGACTTTATCAAAATCGTTTGTCCACAGGCTCTGCCATTCATAAGAGAAACGTCCGACCCAGTCACAGACGACAATTGCGTAATCGCTAACGTGCTCGGCGATATCCACCATCATTTTGACGAAGGTTTCATCAGTATTGTGATGTGAGCAGGTTCCGTACGAAGTAAAATACAAATCCCAGGGTTTTTCTTTCTTTTTTCCGGGCAGTCCCCTGGTGAAATCTCCCTGTTCGAAAATCATTTTGGGATTGTGCCCGTATATTTGTTTTGCCTGTTCCATTAAATCCTTGTTGAGGTCCACGCCTTTATATACACCGAGCACATCCGGAGTGAGCAGGTCTACTTCCGAATCCTTTAGTCCGGGGTCTCTCTGTCTTATTCCACACAGGAGTTCGTAGCCGTCGGCGCTGCCACAGCCCAGGTCGAGAATTCTCAGACGGTGCATTCGTGACTGGCTTTTTTCTATGAGCTTTCGAAGGTACGGATAAAAAGTTTTACGCGAGATTTCGTCTTCCCAGTACTTCCTTACATTGTCGTACTTTCCGATGAGTCCGGACCTTTTTGCGTAGAGTCCGCTTTTTGCCGCCTCGCTGTAAGCGGCCATTTGTTCATTGTCCATAGATTCCGGCATAAATTTACTCCTCTCATATAAACCGGTTAGTCAAGGTTTTTACAGCTATTGAAGTGTTTCAGGCAGGATGCCCTCAATTTCGGTCTTTATTTTTTCGGCTAACTGTTTGCTTAGCTGATTCCGCGGCATTTTCATTATTTTCTCATATTTTTCATTTGCTGCATATATGGCGCCCCGTTCATTTTCCAGCGGGTAGCTTGTATAAACCGCTTCACGAGTGGGCAGAGGTAAGTGATACATGTATGTCTTGTGGTCGGTCTGCATGACTTCACGAACCATATCGAGGATTTTTTTCTTCAGACCCGAGGAAACATCAGCGTCCTTCAGCATGTTCTTGACAATACCGATATGCTCGTTATCCATGACGGCCTGTACGGGGCAAAAAGTGTTCGTCCGTTCGAGCAGTCCGAAAGCGTAATGGATATACTGAGCACCCCCGCGTGATACACCTGCGTAAGTAATCAGTTTTTCAACAGTGGCCTGTATGCCGGGCACTTCGGTATCACCGACACCGGCGGTAGAATAGCAGGGCAGGCCGTAAAATCTTGCCATTTGAGCACAATCAAGATTGTAGTGAACAAATTCCGGTGCTCCATACATATCGTTCAGGTTATCAAGGCGGGTTCTCACAGGAACGGCGCCATACAATACCGGCGCTCCTTCGCGGGCAAGCTGATTAAGAGTTACGCCAGCCAGAAGCTCTGCGTTAATTTGAGCCACCATTCCGAACTCGTCAAAGGGTGCGGTGGCTCCGCCCATGGGGGAACTCGATACGACCACGGGGGCGTTGTGTCTGGCAATAGCTATTAATTTTGAAGCGGTGTCGTCCACAACCTGTAACGGGCTTTTTACAACACAGGTAATGAAGGAAAGGACAGGTTCTTTCTCGAACGCTTCTTTACCGCCGGCTATGATTCGTCCAATGCGTATTACGTCGTCCAGAGCCTCCAGTTTCGTCAGGCCTCCCTGGACGTGTTTTGTAATGTTATTCAGGCTTGCGAGAAATTTGTTCACATCCTTGTTGTTCTCGGTAACGTTGTCATCCCGAATGTTAACGCAGCGTATGAAGAAATCGAGGTTTTCAAGGTTATCACAAAGGTGTGCTGCATTACACAAATGAGCGATTGTCCCCTTTTTTTTCTGGAAAAGCGGTGTTTTGTCGGAGCAGTCTACATCGAGCCAGACGTTTGTTTCGGAGCCGCTGCCAAAGCGGACCCTCGGCTCGTAAGCATCGAGAACCAGACGATTCTCTTCCTTGCGTGCGCCGAGTACGACCTTCGAAGGAGCAGTTTTGAGAGCGGCATCAATCAATTCCGAAGGCAGGCGAACGCGGACGCATTTGTCCTGGTCTTCAACTTTTGCCCCAGCCTTTTTGAACAGCCTGGCAGCTTCTGCATTATAACAAAGCAGGCCCGGATTTTCCAAAATATCTCTTGATGTTTCGTCAATCAGTTTTACCTGCTCATCACTGAGACGACAATGCGGGGTTACCACTATTCCCTGGCGTTGCTCTAATTGCACGGGTTTCTCCTCAACAGTTTTTTCGGTTTTTAATACCATAATTAGTTCCTGATTATGCGTCAGAGTAAGGATATATAGTAAATTCTAAAGCCTTTTTCAAGGGGCATTTTGAGAAGGCGATTTGGTTATCAGGGGTACGTCGGTAATTATGCCGTAGTTTTCTGCAACATACCGGGACGTTTTTTCCGCTGTATACAGAAGAGGGTCGGTAACATCCTGCCCTTCTTTTTGCATTTGTTCCATCAGTATTTTTGCTCCCAGTTTGTCTACTGCAAACGGATTTTTTCCTGCGAGGAATCCGAGGTCTTTTTCAATCATTGGACTTTGTTTCATATCTATGCAATCGCAGCGTTCGGTTATCGAATACATGTGCAGGACGTGAATTACATTTTTCCATCTTTCGTTCATAAGACCGATGGTGTAATCTGCCATGCGCACGGAAAGGGTGTCCTGTCCTCTCTGCCAGTCGGTAATTTCTTTTCCTTCGAGGTGAACGGCTCCCTTGCCGGTTGCGCAAACCGCTTCACATTCACCGCAGCCTATACACTTCTGAGGGTCTACGACCGGACATCCACGTTCTTTATCGAGGTGAAGCGCATCTTCGGGACACTGTTGTACGCACCGTCCACACAAAACACAAAGTTGGGCATCGAATTTTGGCAGTAGTGACTGGTGCATCCTGAGTTTTCCGGCAAGGCTCGAGCAACCCATTGCGATGCTTTTGACACATCCGGCGACACCTGCAAGCCCGTGAAGCGTAAGATGCGCGTGGTTCAGAATGAAGTCGGCGGCTGAAAAACCGCCGGCAAGATAAAAATCATTGAATCGACTTATGCCTTCTACTCCGATTCGTTTTTCCTGCTGTGTAAATGAAAAAACGTCTTTCAGAGATGTTGAAGGCCTGTCAAGGACGACAAACCTGGCATTGGCATCGGAATCGCTCCACCATTTATGTCTTCTTGCGAGTCCTGTATACTCGTTGCAATTGCCCGGCGGATTGCTTTTATGACCTCTGGCTCCGGTGTAGGCGACGGTAGTGTCGCCAATGACCACGCCGGTCGCTCCATTGTTTTTAAGCCATTTCACGCCGCTCTGTACATAAAGTGGTTTCATTCGTGTATCACATTTTGGCTCTCCAATGTGTACTTTTATAAAGGTTTGGCCGGCAATTTTATTATCGTGCAACTGCTCATATGCTTCATAAAGCAGTTTATTTACAAGCTCAACCTCTTTCACTCCTGAAGCCTGAAGATTCATTTCATCTGTTTTGATGTGCAAAACAGGCCACGCCTCTTCCGACGAGAGCATTTGATTCGGTATGTTCAGCTTTTTGGTTTTCATATCACTCCGACCTGATAAGCTGTTCTTGCGGCTTATTTTATAATTATACGCCGGTAATATCCTGTATCACAAAATCCGGGATTGCAATGTGGTGAAATAAGCTCAACGGTTAACCGCCGTCGAGGCTTAGTATTTCCGGGAACTCGCCGAGGATTTCTTGTCGAACCTGTGAATCCAGGCAGGATTCGCGACTGCTTTCGATAATTTCTTTTACGTACTTTTTAGCTCTGGACAGTGCATCACTTCCGGGCTGCATCTGATCTCTTTTCTCGCGGTTGGCGAGCCTGGGCATGAAAAATTCATTTCTCATGTATTTGATTGTATGGTCTTCGGCGAGAAAATCCTTTCCTGGCCCTTTTTTGATTATCAAATCAACCCCCAGCGTGTCGGCATTTACTTCAATACCACGCAATACCCTCTGGCACATACCCAGTATCTCGTCGTCCATCACCAGCTTTTCATAAGATACGGTAAGGTCTTCCTCCATGAGGCCGGCGATGTCGTGTATGTAATTCGCCCCCGCCATTGCCACCAGAAGACTTGACATAGCGCTTTCGTAGGCGGCCTGGATGTCAAGCTCTTTTGCATCTGAAGTACCGGCCGTGGAGTAAAGGGGAATTTCGAAATGCTGCGCCATTTGTGCCGTGGCTGCGTTTATGATGGCACGCTCTACAGGACCGCCCAGATGGCTCATAGTCTTCAGGTTGGTTATTGAACCAACACTTCCGCATATACCGGGGGCACCTTTGTTGACACACTGCACCATAGCAATTCCACCGATGGTTTCCGCAATATGCGAAAGAATATTTCCGGCAAGTGTTACAGGGGAGGTAGTTCCGCATATGGGTTCGGTTGGGACTACCAGCGGCAAACCACGTTCGGCAACGTAACAGGCCATTTCGCCGTACTCTTTGTCAATTTTGAATGGGCTGATTATCAATGTTATGAATGAGACAAAAGGTTCTTTCCGCAGGGCCTCTTCGCCGCCGGCAATTTTCTGTGCCATTCGGACAACCCTGCGCGTACCCTCCAGATTATAAACGCCGCCCATCACGTGTTTTGTGGTATTATCGAAGGAGTGAAAAAATCTATTTACATCTATCTTGTCTTTGGCTTCTATTTCGTTTGGGAAAACATTGATAGTAAAGACGTGCACGTTTTCAAGTTGATTTACCATCCTGGCATTAAGTGCCACGTCGCCCGTTGTGGAAGGTCTGCGTTTTCCCGTTTCAGGGTCCAGAACGTAAATAGCCGTCCCTCCGGTGCCGTAATGTACCCTGCTTTTTTCAAGGATTGCGTCGTTTTGGCGGTCCCTTGAATAAAGTGTTATGGAAGACGGATTCGATGCGATACAATCTTCGACCAGACTGCGTGGCAATTTTACTGTACACAACTGCGAATCAACATCGGCGCCGGCCTTTTTGAACGCCTGAAAAGCTGTGGGTGAATAAACGAGCATTCCTGATTTGGACAACACCTCGAAAACCGCCTCCGAAATCTGATTAACATCGGAATCATTTAACGGTTTGTAAGGACAAGTCATTATGCCGGGGCACCTGTGTTGTAATTGTTCTTCCTGCAAATTCGCCAAAATAATCTCCTTAATAATTATGGTTAAAACTGTCTTGCATCTACGAGTGAGTCAATTCCCCCTTCTCTGAAAATTTGCGCAGCCTGGTCCGCCGGGCATCTTTTTCTCTGTAAACGCCCGAACAATGGTTCAAGATATATTAATTCCCCTAATCCCCGCCGTTGCAGACCTGTCTTTGCCACTTCCAGCATTTCTTTGGTGAGTTCAGCAAGCTCCAACTTACTTATGCTGCCTTTCACCCCGTGCTCACAGGCGGCCTGTCTTGCTTTCAGCAAATGGGCCCATTGATATCTTTGCAGAACTTCCTCTGCCTGTTCCAGGGCAGAAAGCAAACCAAGCGTAAGAGCGCTGACCGCAAGCAGCTCACCCGGCGGCTGCTGGTCATTTGCACGATTTTCAACTGTACAGTATCTCGAAATTCTTGAATTATACCAGTAGCATGTGCTGTGCATATCTATATCGTTTTTATCCGGTACAAATGACACTTCTTTTCCGTCGGGGTCGATTCCCACGGCCCGGCCCTTTCGGATAAATTCCGAAAACGTTTTATATTTGTTCAGCACAATAGGCTTTCCGGCACGGGTTACATAAAGCGGGCGAAGAGATGAGATGAGCTTACAGTAGTCTTTAAGGTCGTCAAAAGGCCTGGGCGGCATACCTACTCTTTTTCCATCAGGTATCCACCAGTCCCAGAATTTTTCCGCTACACATTTGTAGCACGGGTCGATGCGTCCCTGCCATATATTGGAGTTGGCGGTCAGCCCTATCTGGGCACCGGCAAAACCATTGAGAACATTGACAGCGGTTACCGCCTCTTCCAGAGAAACGCTGATGTGCACGTGACTCGCGGCGTTTATGGTAAACAGGTGAAAATCATCTCCGTCACTCTCACTTACATAGCGGTTAGAACCAAACACCTGTCCCCACGGACTCGTTCTGCTCTTTTTCATAAGCAGCTTTCTGGTAGGTGGTGTAACCGGCTGAATGCCGTAGCCCAGCAGGTGAACGTGATGTTTTTCACAGAACGGCCTAAGCTCCATTTTCAAATCATCAATTAGTTTTTCCAGCTCAAAGAGGTTTGCTACGTGAGCCATCGAGAATTCTATCTTGCAAAACCCTGTCTCACAGCCGGCTATGGTGTCATTTTGCGGGCCGGGTTTTTTTGCGCCGATTATACGATTGGTCATGCCGTCCTTCAGGAATTGCCAGCCTTTGGACTCGAGATACTGCCACAGCCGGCAAACTTTTTCGTAACTGGCCGCCGTACCGTCATGGTTCACCAGCGGGAATTTCAATTCCAGGCCTATTCGTCTTTGCTCCGGCACGTCATCTATGTTGATATTTTGAAAACCTTCAACGAGATGTTCGTAAAGTGTTTCCATTATTTAACCTGTTCCTTAAATGCGCCCCCGTTTTGCGGTTTGCATGCGGGGTTTACCCATTATGTGCCCCTTTCCGCGAATAACGAATTTGTAGCTGGTCAATTCCTCGAGGCCCATCGGACCCCTTGCATGCAACTTGTCCGTCGAAATGCCAATCTCCGCGCCCATGCCGAGCGATTGGCCGTCACAAAACATGGTTGAAGCATTAACCAGCACCACCGCCGAATCAACCGCTTGAGCAAATCTTTCTGCATTTTCGATTTTGTCTGTAACAATCGAATCGGTGTGATGTGAGCCGTACTTGTTGATATGTTCAATCGCATGCTCAACGTCTCTTACCATTCTGATCGATACAATATTGTCAAGATATTCGGTGCGCCAGTCATCTTCCGTCGCCGGTTCGACACCGTCGGCGGCCTGTTGTGTTTTTTTACAGCCTTTTACGGCAACACCAAATTCCCTGAATGCCTGCACAAATTTTGCGATATTCTGCTCCATTTTCTCAGACACCAGAAGCGTCTCCATCGCATTACATACTTCCGGCATCAGGCATTTCGAATCCAGCGCTATTTCTATCGCACTTTGGACTTTATCCACCTCATCCACGTAGACATGACATACACCGCTGTAATGTTTTACAACGGGGATTTTGGATTTATCCGCAACCGCTTTAATCAATCCTTTCCCGCCCCTCGGAATCACCAGGTCGATAAACTCATCCTGCTGCAAAAGAACATCCACGTCTTTATGCGAACCGCTAATGACCTGGACGGCGTCCGGATTAATTTGAGCTTCTTCAAGGCTTTCCCGCCAGAGTCGGCCCAGAAGCTGGTTGCATGTTTTTGCCTCGGAGCCGCCCCGCAAAATAGCGGCATTTCCGGATTTAATGCAAAAAGCTCCCGCATTTACCGTTACATGCGGGCGGGCTTCGTAAATCATTAATATTACACCCAGCGGGACCCGAACGCGGGACACCTGCAAGCCGTTAAACGTTCGCCGCTGCCAAAAAGATTGTCCGATGGGGTCCTCCAAAGCCGCTATCTTTTCCAGCGAGCGTATCCGGCTTTCAATCCTGGCTTCTGTGAATAGCAGCCTGTCGACAAGATTGGCCGGCAAACCCGATTCTTCTGCATTTTTAACGTCCTGCTCATTCGCTTTTAATATATCATTTTTGTTCCCGGCGAGTTTTTTACCCATAACCGTCAGAGCACAGTCTTTTTTTAATCTTCCGACAAAAGACAGTTCTCGAGACGCCCTCTGTGCCGTTTGGGCTACTTCTTTCACATTTACTTCAGCGGTTTTAAGCATCTTTGCTGCCTTCTAATTGTTTTGCTCAATTTTGCAACTTTACGCAAAGGTGACTTGAAGGGTTGGTTTTGTACGATAATAGCTCACTCGCATTTCAGGCCAAAGTGCGAAGAATCACCAGCCTGTCGGCCATCCCTGACAAAACTGTGGTTATATGCTCATTAATTGTACTCACATTCAAAAAAAATCCCATGCTTTCACCTTCACTCATTCGCTTCACACGGTAATCGCTGCGACCGCTCGTGCCGCAAAATATCCCGAGCGCCTTCCATCGTCTCCCGATTCAACGGGCAAACCCCCATCCTGAAAAGCACTTCAAGCATCTTCAGATAAGCACTTTTTAACCACGATAACACATTTTGTGCGTTATTCATAGGCCCGCTTTCAATATTACAATAGTTGATTCGGGCAAATGTCCTGTCGCTGCTTTTTGTTAACAATCTAAGCCTTTGATAAAAAAGAACTTACATCAATTAAGGTTCACCTTTTAAGGGTTTCGCATAAAATGCTGAAAACTCCTGAATCTGTAGTTTGTGAGCTTATGATGTTAATGAGGATAATAATGGTTTTCGCATAAAGGCTGTGTTTCGAAGTGGAGGGTTGAATTTTTCCAGGATAATACTATAATAATGATGTTAGTGTGTTTTGAACCGAAAATGAGGGCAGTCTGAAACGGCTGCCCGTTGTTATGAATGTTTTGGGAAGTTTCGACTATGGCTTGCAATCTTGCAATCGCAGGAGTAACCGGAGCGGTGGGACAGGAGTTTTTACGTATACTTGAGCAACGGGAATTTGCATTCGATTCTCTCAAGCTACTCGCCAGTCATCGTTCGGCGGGAAAGAAAATCGAGTTCAAAGGCAGGGAATATACGGTCGAAGAGCTGCGAAAGGACAGTTTTAAGGGAATCGACGTTGCTTTGTTCAGTGCGGGTGCGTCCAGGAGCAAAGAGTTTGCATCACCGGCTGTGGAGGCAGGCGCGGTGGTGGTCGATAATTCCAGTGCGTTCCGTATGGACCCACAGATTCCGCTGGTAATACCGGAAATCAATCCTCAGAAAATTAAAGAGCACAATGGAATAATTGCAAACCCAAACTGCTCAACGATTATAGGTATCGTCCCGGTTTGGCCGCTGCATAAGGCAAATCCTGTAAAACGCATGGTCGTCAGTACTTATCAGGCCGCAAGCGGTGCGGGTATGAAGGCAATGAGAGAACTGGAGAAGCAATCTCGCGATATTCTCGAGGGACGAGAACCCGAATGTGAAGCTTTTAAGTACAGGATAGCATTTAATTGTTTTTCGCACGACTCAGATATTGGGCCGAACGGCTATTGCAAAGAAGAAATGAAGATGGTACATGAGACACACAAGATTTTTGACTGTCAGGACATCGGGGTTACCTGTACATGCATTCGCATACCCGTATTTCGCGCGCACTGCGAAAGTATAAACCTCGAGTTTAGTGAAGAGATGAGACCCGATGAAGTCAGAGATTTGCTGAGTACGGCCCCCGGAGTACGAGTACTTGACGACAGAGAAGAAAACCGCTTTCCAATGCCGATAGATGCAACGGGCGTTGACGATATCTTTGTCGGGCGTATCAGGCAGGATGAATCGCTTGCCGAAAATCGAGGAATAAACATGTGGGTTAGCGGCGACCAGTTGCGTAAAGGGGCGGCCTTGAACGCTGTGCAGATTGCCGAACGCCTGATATAATTGCGGGGGATGGCAAAGCGTAAATTAAAGCTGACAATCCAATACGACGGCAGCGGGTATCACGGCTGGGCCTTTCAGCCCGAGCTGAAGACTATACAGGGAGAACTGGCGGCAGCTTTGGAAAATATATTTGGCCGGCGCTTGCGAATAACGGCAGCGAGCCGGACCGATGCGGGGGTTAGCGCGCTGGGGCAGGTGGCGGCCATGGAAGTCGAGTCGCCCATACCAACGGAAAGCATTGCGAAGGTAATTTCGGATAAACTACCTTTGGATATTTCGGTCAGTTGGGCAGAAGAGGCAGGGCCCAGGTTCGACGTTATAGGCGGGGCAAAGCGGAAATTATACCGGTATACCATTTTTACAGGCGAGGTACGGCCCGTCTTACATGTAAGGCATTGCTGGCATGTGCCGAGCCGGCTTGACATAAAGGCGATGAACGAAGCCGGTCGAATGCTGACGGGAACCAGGGACTTTAAGTCATTTGCGTCGGCTAAAGACCATCGTCAGGATTCGGTTCGAACGCTTTATCGATGCCAGGTTTACCCGGACGACAAGTGGATTTACGTCGAAGCCGAAGGTAACGCTTTTTTATACAATATGGTTCGAAATATAGTTGGAACTCTAATTGAAGTGGGATTGAGCAGAATTGATGCGGATAAAATCGAGCAGATACTTAATGCAGCAGACCGAAAGGCTGCGGGGCCGATAGCTCCGCCGCAGGGACTTTGCTTGATGTGGGTTAAGTATTGAAAATTGTGCATGTTATAACTCGGCTTATATTGGGCGGGGCGCAGGAAAATACGCTTATAAGTTGTCGCCTGCTGGCGGAACGCGGACACCACGTAACGCTGATAACAGGGCCGGCGATTGGCCCCGAAGGTGAGCTTTTCGAGCAAACTCGCAACCAGAAATTCGAGACCCTGGTCGTGGATGAGTTGCGCAGGGAAATTGAACCTGTAAAAGATTTCATAAGCTACCGTAAGATAAAACAACATCTGCGAAATCTAAAACCGGACATTGTGCATACGCATTCCGCAAAAGCGGGTGTGCTGGGACGTTTCGCGGGATGGAGTATGAAAGGGAAATGGGGTGAGAGTATTCCGGGCGTGATTCATACAATACACGGCCTGGCGTTTCATCCATATCAAAGCTGTTGGGTGAACCGTTTTTATATTTCGATTGAGCAAGCGGCAGGCAAACGGACTGACTGTTTTATTAGTGTTGCAGACGCCATGACCGAACAGGCAAAACAGGCGGGTATCGGCACAAAGGCGAAATATACAACAGCTTATTCCGCTATTGAAGAGGAAGATTTTATTCAGCAATTACCCCCGGTTAAAAAGCAGGTTTTTCGCGCAAGATATGGCATTGCCGACGATGCGGTGGTGCTTGTTACAATAGCAAGGCTGTTCGAATTGAAGGGACACGAATATATTATCGAGTCGGCACGCATGCTTTCGCAGCGATATGACAAATGCGTTTGGCTGTTTGTGGGAGACGGGAATCTGGCCACCTATTTTAAGAAAAAAGTTCACAGCTTGGCATTGGAAGATAAGGTGAAGTTTACAGGACTACTGCGGCCCAGCGAGATACCGACGGCGATAAAGGCCTCGGATATACTCGTGCACTGTTCACTTCGAGAGGGATTGGCAAGGGCTCTTCCACAGGCGATGCTTTGCGGCAGGCCGGCGGTGAGCTTTGACGTCGACGGGGCACGGGAAGTGGTGAATGAGAAGACCGGAAGGCTGATTGAACCTGAAAGTGTTCAGCAGTTGATAAACGCATGCGCGGAATTGATAGAAGATGAACAATTAAGACACCACCTTGGAAAACAGGCAAGAGAATATGTCAAAGAAAAATTCTCGCCGGAGAAGATGATTGATACTCTCGAAGAGGTTTACTTCAGTATTACCAGTGCGAAAAGGAATATGAAACACACGTAATTATGACTGGGCGGCCTGTTCGTTCTTCGGGGGTGGCTGCAGAATTTGCTTGATGTTGTATTGTGCAAGGTTGGCGTTATATGATTGCCTGATTTGTTCAAGCTGCTGGCTGGTTTCAGGTACGTTTTGCGCGAAGCCCGCACGGGCGACAGCTTCGGTTACCTCGGAAAGTTTTATGCTCTCAGGGTCTCTTGTGGGCAAAAAGCCGTCTTTCGGTTCGGAAGTTTTTGCAAGAATACCCGCCTTAACGAGGTGATGAAGAATCTTTTCACTGAATTCCAGCGGTATTCCGAGTCTGCTGGAGACACGCTGGGGTTCAACGGGGGCTTTGTTTTGCTCGAACGCGGCGGTTATTTCGCGGAGAATGTTTATTACGGTCATATCGTTTGCAATGAACAGGCCCTCTGACTGCCTTGTGTGTCCGATGCTCTCGGCGTCAAGGGAACTTAAATTTTGAGTTGTATAGGTAAGCTGCAAGCCAAATAAAATGATAAGCCAGGTTATGAATATCCACACTACGGTTATCGGTATCAGACCAAGCGTTCCGTAAATGCTTTTGTAAAGACCAAACTCGGTTACGGAATATGAAAAGAGGTACTTTGCCGCAATCCAGATAAGGGCTGAAAGGGCGGCGCCCCCGAGTGCCGCTTTCACGTTTACCCGCGTATTCGGCAAAATGAAGTAGAGCAGGAAAAACGTTACAGTTGCGATGATATAAGAGAATACAATTGGTGCACCAATGGAAATAATCGTTTGCTGCAGCTTTGAAAGAGGTGAGAAAGTCGTGCCGAGGTATATGCCTGCACCTATAAGAAGCGGGCCGAGTGTCAGAACCGCCCAGTAATTTATGACCCTGTTCAATAAATTCCGAGGCTTCGATACGTGCCAGATATTGTTGAAGGACTTTTCAATAGTAGACAGCAGTGCAAGGGCCGCCCATATTACCGCTACAACACTGAGAAATGTAATGGAACCCGTGTGCGTCCCGGTGAAGAAACGGTTGATGACACGGTCAAGTTTTTCAGTCAATGCGACGGTTTCCCCGTCCTCTTCCTGCTGAACCACGGTACTATAAGCGGTGAGGTTTGCCTGTTTGTAGATGGCGGCTTTTATTTTTTCACCAATGTGTTTGTATGCCGGAAAGGACTGGAAGATTAACAGCATCACTATGGCGACGGGAATTATTCCGAAGATAGTATGGTATGAAAGCGCGGCCGCCTGTTGACCGGAGCGGTTAGCCTTGAGCACTCTGGCGCAGTGAGACCACAGCTTTATCTGAAAAACAATAAATCGGCTTGCCTTTCCAAGCTGTTCGGTTGGTGTTGACAAAGGTTTTCTTATATGGAACATGATATGCCCTTCCGTTTTTTTTTCGGCCAAGCGGATTTGCTACTTGAATACATCCTCGAGTTGGTCGAAAATTTCTTTTTGTAATCGCTTTTTTAATTGCTGTTCAAGTAAATCTTTAGTTATGTGCGGCCAGTCGAATTCGGGCTTTGAAATAAAACCTGTAAGAGAAATTTTCAATCTTTCTTCAGGATTTATTTGGCTTTGGCCTATTTCTACGGTCCGGAAGTCAAAATCGGATGTGAGTACATAAGGCGTGGTGATTTTCATATCGAGTTTGTTATTGGGCATGTTTATAGTGCCGGCGAAGTTTAATGGATATTGATTTATACGCAGAGCCATGTTATTATAACTGATGGTTCCTTTATTAAGTGTAAATTTGGTTGGGGAGACACCACCGTCAACCTGCCCTGAAATTGATGTTTTTGCGAGGACGGCAGCGAGCAGGCCCATTGATTTCACTTTGAAGCTTGGCAAGCCGACAGTTCCTTCGATTTTTAAAGCTTCAGGTGGAGCTTTGCCCAAAGGAATTTTAAGTTCCTCTGCATGCAAATTTGCAATTCCGGTAACGCCGGTCTGGTTTGCAAAGATAGGGTTCAGATACATGAGAAGGTTTTTGCTGACCTGGTCGTTTATTTGTACATTTTCGGCTATCTGGATAGGTTCTGGTATGCTGAGCATCATCGGTGATTCGGTGAGGTCAACTTTCGAGGCAAAGTTAAGTGTTCCCTCGTTGGCCGTCGTGGAAAAAGGAGGTATTGTCAGCAGACCGTTTTTTGCTTTCAGTTTGATTTCGGTAGTACCCACCTTCAGTCCCATGTATTCGGCACTGTCGAAACCGAATGTTGTGTCGGCGTCAAGGTTTTGGGTGAATCGGTTAGGCTCCTGCGGAGGATAATGGGTTGATAATTTAATTGTTCCTTTTCTTTGTCCCTCGAGCTTCAACCCTTTTGGCAAACGGGAAGACATAAGGGTAGTTACTTCACGGAGGTCGATTTCATAATCGGCGTCGGCTTCTATTTCTACCTGCTTCGGGCCGATTTTCCTGGTAAAGTGCCCTTTAGTAGCCAGGGGACTGCCCGACGTGGATTGCGACCATTCGACTTCCATCAATGTCGGGGTCAGGCGTACTTCCGCAGCGACAGTAACTTCATCGCGGTAAAAGGAATTGCCGTCCGGCGAAGTAAAACGAAACTTTTTAATCTTCGTATCTTCCGTAATAAAGCTGTATTCCCTGTCTTTTCTACTGACCGAAAGCGTTGAAAGGGCGGTGCCTTCAAGCTTGTTTGCTTTTAATAAATCTGGCCTGAACAATTCGATGAAAGGTTGCAGCTTCCGGAGGTGAATTTTCGTTTCAAGGGGCACATTAAGAGACTTCTCAGATTTTTTCGTTAACGGCACAACAGCATCCCTGGTAATGATAGTTCCAAGCTCGGCCTCTGCGTTTAGTTTGTTGATACTTACGAATTTTTCTTTCGTAAGAAATTCAAGGTCGTATGCGATTTGTGCGTTCGGCTCGCTTGCGGTTTGCTCGCCGGGGGAAGTTAAGGTAAAGTTGGTTACAGGTGCGGTGCCGGTCGTAGATATTTTGCCTTTCTGCTGCGTGAGTGTACCTTTGGCCGAAAAATTCCCCTCTACTTCATAAGTCATATCGAACAGCCGGCCGAATTCAGTCTGGAATTTTTTAAGATTCGCCAGCCCGTCATAATTCAGCAGGTCGCTTGTGCCGGTGGCTGAAACGTCTGCAAAAGATGATGAAAGCTTAACCTGGTCGTACTTTATGCCGGCGTCATCGGCTGAAAGAACCGCTTTGGCTTCAAGAGGCCGCGATAGTCCGATGCTTTTTTCCGCGATTTTCCCTTTGAAGTCGGAAAGTAAGGCATAAGCTGTGAGCTGATTTCCGGCATCAGTCTGGTCGGTTTTAATATCGGCCTTGAGGTTGCCGGAGGTAATTTGGGTGTCGGGTTTAAGACCTGCCGTGTTGGGAAGTTGCGAGATTAGCTCAGCCATATCACAGCTTAACTGAGCGTTAAAAGCAGCCCCGGCTTTAAGGAAGTTATTGAGCGAATCAAAAGTAGTGGGAAACGTTCCGTCGGCATTTGCCGAAAGCCAGTCAGTCTCGGCCCGGAATTTCTGAATTTTTACCAGCTCTTTCTCGGTAACAAGTTTTACGTCCAGTGCAAGGGTTGATGTTTTGAGTGTGTCGCCTTTCAAATAGTCGGCGGTTACCGTAACGTTGTTACTGCCGTTAATAGTTGCATCAAGTTGATGTACGGCTCCGTCTTTTAATTCAGCATGAATGTTTGCCGATACGAGACCGGAAGCAGTTAAATCGATGCCAAGCAAATTAAAGAAAGGTTGCAGCGAGCTGAGGTCAAGCTCTGTAGTATCTACGCATAATTCGCCGGATACGCCCTCTAAAATCGAAGTAGCGGATTCTTTGGGCTTCAGCGTTGCACGAGCTTCGACCGGTGATTTTTTACCTTCGGCGGCGATGGACATGCTGGTGCTAAATTCCGTCGGTTTGCCCGGAGGCTGGACTTTCAACTGCGAGTTGATGTTGGATATGGTAACGCTCTCGGATTTCCGCCCGATAAGCTCAAATGCACCTTCATTGATTGTGAGGTCGATTTGCCCAAAAGGCACGCCAGCGGAACGAACCTGCTCGTCTTGTCCTGCCGGTGAAGCTTGTTTTTTGCCGGCCTCATACTCAGCTATTCTTATGGTAACTTTCGGCTTATCGATAACCGTCTTTCCGAAAGAAGGTGAACCTGTTAGCAGGGACAGGTAATGAGGTTTTGTGGTAATTGTTGCCACATCTGCCACAATGGTTTCTGCCGCGTCGGTAAAAGTAAGCTCCCGAATCGCTACGCCTTTGAACCATCCCATCTCGAGGTTCTTAAATTGCAGTGTTCCGTCAATGGATTTGTTGACTTTTGACAGTATGAAACTTTGGCCGGCTCCGGAGGATACAAAAGCAGGTATACCAAAAAGAATCAGCAGGGCAAAAATGACCGTGATAGCTATAATTATCTTCAACAGTCTCTTTTTGATTTTAGTGCGGGCAACAGACTCGCCTTGGGAAACTGGGTTTCCTATATTTTGAGCGGACATAAAGCTTTCCTCGAAAAAATTGCTGTCGGTTTCATTATGAGAACAGGTTAACGAGCTGAAAATTTTGGGCGCGGCAAATATACGGACAGGCCCAAAATCGTGATGGGATGAGTAGTAAAACATTTTAGCGCGAATTAGTTTCCGGCCACTTTGACCTTGATTAGCTTTCAATAAATTAATCGCGCAAAATATCGTCGGATTTACTTTTTATCATTTCCTCGACCTTCTCCACATAGCTTCGTGTGAGTTCATCCATCTTCTTTTTTCCAAGCTCGAGGTCGTCTTCCGTAATAACCTTGTCTTTTTCCTCTTTTTCAAGATATTTAATGGCATCCCTTCTAACGTTTCTGATACTCACCTTCGTTTGCTCTCCGAGGTTTTTAACCTGATGAACAAGTTGATCTCTTCTGTCTTCGCTAAGTTCGGGGATGTTGAGCCTGATGATTTTACCGTCAACAACAGGCGCTATGCTCAGGTCGCTGTTTTTTACCGCTTTTTCAATATCCTTGATGGAGGCAGAGTCAAACGGCTTTATCACAATCATATCATGCTGCGGTGCAGCAAGAGTGGCAAGCTGCTTCAGGGGAGTCGGTGAGCCGTAGTAATCGACTTTGATATTTTCGACAAGTCCCGTCGATGCACGACCCGTCCGAACACTCCTCAACTGG
>CAZGGE010000003.1:9679-44283 GCA_964524285.1 uncultured Pirellulales bacterium | reverse complement strand
GCGTTTAATGGACGGGTCTCTGTTTATCAGCAGGCGGATTTCTCTTTTTTCAGCAGATTTATTGTACTGGGTTACTATTTTTTCGCGGGCGTTTTCAAGGACGGTCTCAATTGTATCCTGGTAGATATTTCTAACGACAAGTTCGGGGTGTTTTCTATATTCGGGCAGTATAGCCTTCAGATATACGGCGTTTGCTTTTGCGTTGTCGACGACCCTTCTTCTATAAGCGACGGCTTCAGCGATTATCTGCTGAGCTTTTCCCGCGACCTGCTTCCAGAGTATTTGCAGTTGTTCTTGGTTTTGTTGTTCTTTTTGAAGTTGCAGGTATAGTTGTTGAGCGACGGGGCCAGCGGCTTCGTTTAGAATATTTTCGGCGTAAGTTTTTGCTTCTGTTACGGTTTTTCTTTTTGTATTGCTTGCATCGAGGGCTGCTACGAAAGCACTGTTGACCTGTCTCGGCCAGGTTTTGGTACCCAACTGTACGGAGACTACTTTTACGCCGCTGTTTATTTGGTTAAGTTTCTTCTGGAATCGGGCCTCGACATCCTGTGTGAGCCTGCTCGCCTGTCCGGAGATTATTTCATCTATGCTGAAGTTGACGTTGGCGGTTACAACGGAGCTTTCAAACAAATCCTTTAGCAGAGGTTTTATGCTTTCGGTGATGACATCAAGGTAAATTTCTCCCGGTTTTATATCTTGCATGTAAACGTTACAGAAGAACTGCTCCGGATTTTTCACCTGGTATGTAAACTGCCACTTTAGGTGCACGATGCTGTAATCGGTGTCGGTGGTTCCGGGGATATTTTCTTTTGCGAATTCTCCCCTTGTGATGCAGTATCCGTCCTGCAGTGGTTTTAGTGTTTCTCCGACCCGCCTTCTTTGTTCAGATATAAGCTCTTCGGGTCGCTGATAGTACCAGAAAGTGTTTACGGGTACGTTGACGGTTTTGCTGACGTTTATCTTTACGACCTGGTCGATAGGATATGGAAATACCCAGTGTAGTCCGGGTTGTAGAATTCTCTGTTCTCCAATTCCGTGTATTTTTCCGAATCTCAGGACGATAGCTCTCTCTCCGGAATCGACGGTTACGAGTCCCGAAAGCAGGAAGAGAGCAAGCAGGGCAAGCATAAAAAGTTTCAGTACGAAGAAGCTTATTTTCAAAGCGTCTGCGAGGGATTTTTCAGCAGTAGCGGCCTGAGGAGTGCTACTGCCTGTTTTTGGCTTTTTGAGTTTATTGCCGTCAATTTGATTGTTATTTTTTTTAGCCATGTTTTACGTAATTTTTATTTTTCCGGCTGATTTGGTTCATTGGGTGTTGTTGTTTTTTCATTTGATTCGATAGAGCGGATTTTCGGCATGTTTTGAAGCAGCGAGAATGGTTCGGTGTCGGTGCTGATGACGATGGTGGTTTTCTTTTCAAGTGTTTTCATCAAGGCTTCGAGGTCTCTGAGGAACATGGCCAATTCGGTATGCTCTTCGAGCATTTCGTAATATTTTGCGGCCTGTGCGTCCCCTTCACCTTTTATTGCTTTTGCTCTTGCGTCAGCGGCGGCGAGCAGGACTTTCTTTTTTGCTTCGGCGTCGCTTCTAATTTTGACAGCCTGCGACCGTCCCTCGGCCTTTGTTGCTTCGGTACGTCTTTCTCTTTCGCTTCTCATACGTTCGAAAACGGCTTTTGTGGTATCTTCGCTAACCTTTAACTGTCTTATTCCGAGTGTTCGAATCTCGATGCCGAAGTCTTCGCTGACGGGTTTTTTAAGGTCTTCGAGCATTTCATCCTGAATCTGGTCAAACCTGATTTTCTCAGGGTCGTTGTTGACAAATTCACTGAAGGCGTGCCGGCTAATGATTCTGTTCTGTGTATCGTTGACGCGACTTCTGAGCTGGTTTTGGGCTTCAGCAATAGTGGTTACAGAGTTGAAGAAGTCGAGTGGTTCTGCTATGTTCCAGACGACATAAGTGCTGACAATTATGGGAACGGCCCCTTTTGTATTTGTTTCACGTGTTTCAGCTTCGAGGACTCTCATTCGGGAGTCAAACTTGTAGACTCTTTGAATGGGAGTGGGCCATTTGAAATACCATCCCGGCTCGGTCAACTGCCGTGTAGGGTCGCCAAAGGTGAGGACGAGAGCGGATTCGGTTTCTCTGACCTGAAATGATACGAGATAGAGAGCGAGAACAGCGACGACGGCAACAAGAAAGATTGTTATACCTACGTTTTTCATTTTTAACTGCCTTCCTCAACACCGGCCAGTTCCAGTAATTCCGGTGTAAGTTCTTCCTGAAGATCGATTATAATTACTTCGATATTTGTATTTGCAACGGCCACGAGGTATTTTCTGATATTTTGCAGTGCTTTTTCGAGTACGAGGAGTCTTTGCTGCTGCTGGTAGATAGCGGGTGCGGCTTGAAAACCTTTTAGTTGTCCGGCGAAACGTTCACCAGTAGCCTTTGATATTGCGATTCTCTCGAATTTATAACTTTGCGACTCCCTAAGTATTTTGAAGATATCGCCTTCGGCGGTTTCGAGGGCGTCATCGAGTTTTCGGCCGAGTATTTTTATCTGTTCGGGGTCATTTTGTTTTTCAGCCTGCTGGTATTCAAGGGCAATGTCATATAGCTGATTCGCTTTTTGCATGGAGCCGGCAAGTTCGCTGAGCGTTTTGTTCCTGTGTGCCTGTGCAGCGAGGATGTCGGCCTGCTTTTGCTGGACGGCAGCGATCACCTTCTGGTATGCGTCGGCGATTTCTGAGGGCGGGTGAATTCCCTGCAAACCTACGAGGACAATCTGTACGCCGAGATTTTTGCGGTCAGCGGCACGTTGGATGCGTTTTGTCAAGTCTCTTTTTGCGTGTTCGCGTCCGGCGCCGAGCAGGCTTTTTTCGAGTGCCTGCGGAGTATCCATCTCTATCTGTGAACTCGCAGCGAATTTGGTCAGTTCGTGGTAGCAAATATTTTCCAAGACCTCTTCTGTATTTTTGTGGTTGTAGAGGAAGGCATACAAATCTTTGACACGGTATTGTACGGGTATTGCGGCTTTTATGATGCTGAAGGGATAAGCGGCTTCGTCTTGGCCGGTCTTTAGCTGTTCGCTGGCAACGAGGAGGTCGTATTCTTCCTTATAATGTTCGTCCCGCCAGAGTCGAGGTTTAAATCTTTTTTCGGGGTCCTGCTCAGGCACGAAGCCGACGCTGATTTCCATTATTTTTTTAACGGGATATTTATAAGCGATGTCTACAGGCCAGGGCCACTTCAAATCAATGCCCGGTTTCAAGATACGAACATTACCTTCGCGGTCGAGAGGGTTTCCGAAATGTTCGACTATTGCCTGTTCGTGGGAGTTTACCACAACTACGGCGGTCAACAGGTACATGGTTATTGCGGCGAAGAGTATCAATGGAATGATTGTTCTTTCGAGGAGTTGATAAAACCATGTTTGTGAGACCTTGAAGCCGAATTGATAATCTATTGCGCCCGCGAGGCTTCGAAAGACGCCGCCAGGCTCGTTTATGATTCCGAGCAGTCTGCTGTCGAAGGCGGCTCTCTGATAAACGCCCGTGATTCTTGGTCGATAGATATCGAGTATTATATTGAGAGCAGTTTCTGCACCCAGGACGACCAATAATGCCGGTGCAACCCATTGAAGAATGTAAACAGGAGTGAATATCTGCCAGTTAGCGAGTGCGAGGCAGATGCCGAGGATGAATGATAATATTGTAACTGCGAGTAATAAACTCGCACCTGCCCTCAGAGGTCTCCATTGTGGTTTAGCTGACATTCCGGTGGCGTATCTTGAGAGCAGGAAGGTAACGAACGAAATTCCCATCATGCAGACAAGGCAGATGAGGGGCCTTTGTGTTTGCATTTGGGAAATTTTGGGCAGTGTGTTGAACAGATATAAACCGATGCCGAGTTGATAGGCGGCGAGTAGTGCGGCAAAAACGGGCAGGAACCATTTCTGGAAAGTTTTCAGTCTTTTCTGGGCGACGGCGAAGATTTGTGCCTTTTCTTTTTCCTGCTCGAAGATGGTGTGTCCTTTTTCGGTTTCGGCCATTTGCTGCATATCGAGTTTTTCCTGTTCGGCGAGAGTTCGCTGGTGGAACTCGATAGTTAGCACGAGCCAAATGAGTGCGGCGTCGAGGATGAGCCAGCTTGTGGCATACACGGCGTAGAATTCGGTCCATCGGCCGACCAGAAAGGTAATGAGGAAGAATAGGGCACTGATGAACAATGCACCCAGTGCTACATGTTCTGCTCTTTTGGATGACAGCGGCATAATGTATTCTCTTTTATGTAAGTCCGAACAAAGAAGATATTATAAAGGTAAGGTAGCTTAACAAACCATTGACGCTCTTTACAAGTTTGAAATTTGGTACTATAACAAGAGCGGCAGTTATTTTGTAGCGGTAAGTTAGAAAATTGGCTGTATTAATTCGTCGTGATTTTAGTTTAAGTTGTTTTAGGGTGAGGCGACATTTCCGTGTTAAGGGCCGGTAAGATAAAATGGGTAAATTTGCAACGTTAGCGAGGAACACTTTTATTGAAACCATCAGGCAACCGGTGTATGCAATTATCATCGGTGTCGCGGTACTATTGTTCATAATTAGTCCTGCAGTGACGATGTATACTATGAGCGACGACGAGAAACTTCTTCGCGAAGTTGGGCTATCTACGCTTTTTTTGACAAGTTTGTTCATATCTATCTTCTCAGCATCCGGTTCGGTTGCGGAGGAAATCGAAAATAAGACCATAATGACGGTTCTTACGAAGCCAGTGAGCCGTCCGTTGTTTGTATCGGCGAAGTTTTTTGGTGTGGCAGGTGCGGTTGCACTGAGCCATTATATCTGCACTATTGCTCTGTTGATGTCAATCAGGCATGGTGTACTGGAGACGGCATCCGAGAGTGTTGACTGGACGGTCATAGGTGCGGGGGCTTTGACGGTTGGTTTGACTTTTGTTCTAAGTACTTTCTTTAACTACGCTTACGACTGGAAGTTTTCGTCGACGGCGGTATTGCTTGGTGCACTTTTTGCAACATCAAGCATTTCTGTGTTGTGCTTTATGGATAGAAGCTGGCAGTTTAATCCTGGGGAGAACGGTATAAATACACTTGATATTTATGGGTCTGTGCTTCTTTTTCTGGCAGCCGTCATAATCGCGGTCCTTGCGATTGCGTTGTCAACGAGGTTCAACATAATAGTAACACTGGGCGTTTGTGTGGGGATATTTTTGCTGGGTCTGGTTAGTGATTATGTTTTCGGCAGGTTAGCGGATACATATCTTTGGGCGAAGATTTGTTATTTCATCGTTCCCAACCTGCAGATTTTCTGGATAAGCGACGCGATTTACGAGGGCAGTGAGGTTTCAGCGGGTTATTTATTTGCGGCGGCGTTTTACGCGGTTTGCTATGCGGGTGCGATACTTTTGCTTGCGATAGCTTTGTTTCAGCGTCGTCAGGTTGGTTAGGGGACGGCGTTTAGGATTGATGGAGTTGTTTTATGACGGCGATTTCGTCGCAGTGAGCCTGTTTGGGGCAGCTTGCACAATCTTTCCATACTTTCATTGGGAGTGCATCTTTTTTAATGCGCTGAAAGCCCATTTTTTCGAAGAAGTCGGTGTTGACGGTTAGTGCGAAGACACTGGATATTCCGATTGCGTAGGCTCTTTGAAGTGCTGAGGTTACCAGTTCCCGGCCGAGGCCTTTTCCCATTGCGTGCTCATGAACGGCGAGTGATTTAATCTCGGCGAGGTCTGACCATATAATCTGCAGGGAGCAGCAGCCGACCACTTCTCCGTTCAGCTCTGCAACGATGAAGGACATGAGGTTTTCGTAGATGTCGGCCATTGAGCGAAACAACATTTTGTCCCGCCCCGCATAATAGTTGATGAGCGAGTAAATGGGCTGTGCGTCCGATATTGTTGCGTTTCTGATATTCATAGTAAGTTGTGTATTATAGTTAAGGTGCCGCTTTTTTCCAGAGATTTGTAAGTGTTGATATTTCGTTTTTGATTAGGGGGCAGTTTTTTCGGCGTGTGTTATGATGTTTAAAGGCTCGTACTTGGCGAGTATGATGAAGTGGATTGCCAGGATTTACGGTTTTTACAAATTATATTCTTTGATTTTTCGGTACAGGGTTCTCTCGCCTATTCCAAGCGCTTTTGCGGCTTTTTCACGATTGTTTTTCATTTTTTCGAGCGTGTCCTTAATTGCCTGCTTTTCGAGGTCGCTGAGTGAGACGCCGGCCAGATTACCTTCCCTGCCGGCGGTAAGTTGGCGCACCTGGTGGATTTCGGGTGGTATTTGGTGGACGTCGAGTTCATTCTTTTCGCACATTACGACCATGGTTCGGATAGCATTTCTGAGCTGTCGGATATTTCCGGGCCAGGAGTAATTCATCAAGATATTCATGGCGGCATCGGTAATGCCGTTAATTTGTGAGCCTGTTTCATCAACGGCCTGCTTCATGAAGAAGTTTACGAATTCGGGTATATCTTCTGTTCGCTCTCTTAGAGGTGGTATACGGACGCTTACCGCCTTTATCCGGAAGTATAAATCCTGGCGAAACATGTTTTGCTCGGTAAGTTTTCGCAGGTCGTGGTTGGTAGCACTGATAATTCGAACGTCGACGACAGTTGGTTTGCTTGAGCCGACGGGTACTACAACTCCATCCTCAATGACCCTGAGAAGTTTTGCCTGCATATTGAAGGGCATATCTCCGATTTCATCGAGAAAGAGTGTTCCGTGGTCTGCCTGCTCGAAAAGACCTTTTCTGCTGGTTGTTGCACCGGTGAAGGCACCTTTGGTATGGCCGAACAACTCGCTTTCCAGGAGGCTTTCGGTAAGACCAGCGCAGTTTATCGGCTTGAATGGTTTATCCCATCTTTTAGAGTTATTATGGATAGCTTTGGCCAGTAACTCCTTTCCTGTTCCCGATTCACCTTCAATTAATACGGCGATGTCGGTAGCGGCAACCCTCTGGCATACAGCAAAGAGGCGTTTAATTTGAGTCCCCGTTCCCCTTACCCCTTCGAATCTGAATTCCTGGCGGTCATCGATTGTGGGGGCATTTTGTAATGTTTTTGAAACCTTTTTGGAGGCCTGTTCGACGAGTGCGCGGAGCTGTCCGACGTCGATGGGTTTTACGAGATAGTCGTATGCGCCTTTTTTTATCGCCTCCTTGCATGTTTCGATGGTGGCGTAGGCGGTCATAAGTATAACTTTGCTATTTGGATTGTTTTTTTGGGCTTCGTTAAGAATATCGAGTCCGTCTATTTCGCCGTCGAATTTGAGGTCGGTTACGACGATATCTATTTTCTGATTTTTCAGGATTTCCACGGCGTCTTTTGCGTTGTAAACACAGACGGCTTTTGCATTAAGTTTTTCGAGAGCTTCTGCGACGCCGTCGGCGTGGTCCCTTTCATCATCGACAATTAATATAGAAGTTTCTCTGTTCATTTGAGGTAGTTGTTGTCATTTTATTTTACATTTTGCAACGGCAGTTCAATCGAGAATGACGACCCGACGCCGGGTTCGCTTACAACCCTGATATTTCCTTCGTTATGTTCGATAATTTTTTTTGCCGTCGGCAGTCCAAGTCCACTGCCCTGAGAGTGTGAGGAATAGTAAGGTTCGAAGATGTGATTGATTTGTTGCGGGGGGATGCCCGTACCGGTATCGCTGACTTCGATTATGGCTTTATCCTGTATTTTTCTTGTTTTTATTATCAACTCTCCGCCGTTTTCCATAGCGTGTTGGGCATTTATTAAGAGGTTAAGTATTGCCTGTTTCAGCATTTGCGGATCAATATTGCACATGAGCGGCTCACGTGAAACATTCTGTCGAATGGTTATGGAATGGCCCTGTGCCTGTGGAGAGAAGAAATCAAGCATGTCTTCAACGATTTTATTTATATCCGCGGCTGATTTTTCAGGCTTTCTTTTGTCGGCGTATTTTAGAAAGCTGTCGAGTATCTGCTCGAGCCTGTCTGTTTCTCTGTGTATGACTTCGATTTTTCTCAAAGCTCGATTGTAGCCGGGCTTTCGTAATTTTTTTTGTCTGCTGTCTGTATCCGCGGCTTCAAGTTCCTTGAGGTCTTCGTCAATCAATTTAAGGTTAATCTTTATCGTTGAAAGCGGATTTTTAATTTCATGCGCCAAAGCGCCGACGAGATTATATTCCTTCGGTGTAGAAGCGGGGTTTTCATCGGCTGTTCTTTCTCCGGTTTCCGTACCCGAGTTATTCTTGTAATGTTTTTTTTGTTCGCACACAGATATTATC
This sequence comes from uncultured Pirellulales bacterium, assembly GCA_964524285.1. Lineage (GTDB taxonomy): Bacteria > Planctomycetota > Phycisphaerae > Sedimentisphaerales > Anaerobacaceae > CAZGGE01. Next base: position 36,005 of record CAZGGE010000003.1, on the reverse strand, counting down.
ATCCTGCCCAAAATTGATTTCGCAAGTTCGGTTCCCGAGCCGCCGGACACCGGTTTTTGTGCGTTTCAAAAGCTTTGCTTCAGTCTGTTTTATGTGTAAATATGCGACCTGGTACTTATTCTTTGTTTTCCCCGACGGCCTGCTTATCAGTGTCATTTTTTTCCAGTTCAGCCAGCGCTTCTTTTCGAGAAAGCTTTAGCCTGCCCTGGTCGTCAATATTTATGAGTTTAACCGGAATAAGGTCTCCGGCCCTGCAAACCTGCTCGACATTTTTGACATAGCCGTTACTAAGCTCACTGATATGGCACAAACCTTCCACGCCCGGAATAATCTCGACGAACACGCCGAAATCCTTTACTGAAACTACCTTTGACCCTTCATAAATACGACCGATTTTTGGGGGGGTTGTAATAGACTCGATAATCTCCTTGGCCTTTAGATGTCCGTCACCGCCCAGGCAACTTATATAAATTGTTCCGTCTTCTTCAACTTCAATCTTTGATTCTGTTTGTTCCTGTATGTTCTTTATGACCGCGCCTCCCGGGCCGATAACTTTTCCAATGAGTTCGGGGTCGATTTCCATGCTTACGAGTTTCGGGGCGTACTTGCTCAACTGAGGTCTTGGCTCACTTATGACCCTTGCCATAATTTCGAGGATTTTCAGTCGGGCCTTTCTTGCCTGCTCAAGTGCCTCGACCATTATATCATGTGGGAGTCCCTGTGCTTTTATATCCAATTGGATTGCGGTGATTCCGTTTACGGTTCCTGCGACCTTGAAGTCCATGTCCCCGAAATGGTCTTCATCTCCGATTATGTCGGTCAAAAGCTTGTGTTGTCCGTTATCATTGGTAACCATACCAATTGAGATGCCAGCGACAGGGTTAATCAAGGGGACGCCTGCATCCATTAGTGCGAGTGAGCCGCCGCAGACCGAGGCCATGGAGCTTGAGCCGTTTGATTCGGTAATATCTGAAACGACACGAACAGTGTATGCGAATTCATCCTCCGGAGGCCTTACCTGTTCGAGAGCTCTTTCTGCGAGTGCTCCATGTCCAATTTCCCTTCTTCCGGGTCCTCTGATTGGTTTTACCTCTCCCACGCTATAAGGTGGGAAGTTGTAGTGGACGGTGAAACTTTGGGCGTATTCTTCGAGCAGACCGTCGATGATTTGTGCATCCCGAATTGTACCGAGAGTTACGCTTACCATTGCCTGTGTTTCTCCGCGTGTGAACAACGCCGAGCCGTGTGTGCGAGGCATGGCACCGACTTCGCATTCAATGGGGCGAATATCGTCGAAATTTCTCCGGTCCGCCCTTTTACCTTCGAGGAGTAAATTGCGAGTTACCTGTGCTTCGACTCTTTCCAATGCCCGCTTTACCATTGCCTTGTCATATACATTTTCTTCAGATGCGGCTTTTTGTTGATTTTGTTCCTGCTGCTCGGTCAGTTTTGCCACAATCTCCTCATAGAGTTGCTTTATTGCTTCAGATCGCTTCAGTTTGTCGGGCATCTGCTTTAATTCACTGAGTTTGTCTGCGATTTGGGATTGAAGTTCAGCGATAAGTTTTTTGTCGATTTCAGCGAGTAATGTTTGTTTTTCGTGACCAACCTTTTGTTGAAGCTCGTTAATCATGTCGCAAACCTGTGCAACCGTTTTTTGTGCGTTGTCAATAGCGTCAGCAACAACCAGCTCGCTGAGTTGTTTAGCGCCGACCTCAATCATATTCATAGCTTCACTTCTGCCGCCGAGCAGCAGGTTTAGGTCGCTTTGAGACAACTGGAGATGAGTGGGATTGACAATAAATTCTCCGTTGACCCTGCCGAGCCTGCATGCACCTATGGGTCCCTGAAACGGAATTTTGCTGATAGTCAGAGCGGCACTGGCACCAATCATGGCGAGTATGTCGGGGTCATTTTCGTCGTCGGCGCTGAGTACTGAGGCCATAATTTGCACTTCCTGAAAATATCCATCAGGAAAGAGCGGTCTTAGTGACCGGTCAATCATTCTTGCGGTGAGAATTTCTTTTGTGGTTGGCCTTCCTTCTCTTTTGATGAAGCCGCCGGGGAATTTTCCTGCGGCACTTTGTTTTTCTCTGTAATCGACGCTGAGTGGAAAGAAGTCGATGTCCTCATACCTTGGCGGCGCGGTAACGGCGGTAACAAGCACGACGGTGTCGCCGTATCTTGCTATTACTGCACCGTCCGCCTGTTTTGCAATTTTGCCTGTTTCGATTGTTAATGTTCTACCCCCAATTTCCCTTTGGATTCTGCATACGTTGAACATAGATGTTCCTCATGTATTAAATGTTTTTCGGTGTCTGAATACGATTATAACCAGACCTCTTTTAGTTATTTTCTTAGACCAAGCCTTGAAATTATTTCCCGGTAGCGTTTTACGTCTTTTTTCTTGACATACTTCAAGAGCGCCGTTCTGTTTGCGACCATTTTCAGCAGACCCCTTCTTGAGCCGAAATCCTTTCGATGTGTTTTGAGGTGTTCGGTCAGGTCGTTGATTCGTTTTGTCAGGATAGCTATCTGTACCTCGGGCGAGCCTGTATCTCCCTGGTGAGTCTCGAAATCGTGTACAATTTTTTGTTTTTCCTGCTTTGCAAGCATGAGCGGTCAAATCCTTTCTTTAACAGCTACTTGTCCTGTTTTTGGGCTAACAACACTATTACTTCAGGTATCATCGACAGCTTTTTCGTCTGAAAGCTTTTATCTATGTTTTTTAACAAACCTTTATTATAGCTTTGTTCTTAAATACTTGCAAGTGCTTTTGACGGCCCAAAAATTGAAAAATGGGCGGTGCTGTTGTTATCGGTATGTCAAAAGTGTATAATAACGTTTGTAGAAGTCAGTGCGGCTGTTTTGGCTTTTTGGGACGTTTAGCCTGTGGAAAGATTAGGTAAAGAGATGCGGTGTGGGGGATTTACGCTTCTGGAGCTTCTGGTGGTGGTATCAATAATTGCTATGCTGATGGCGATATTGATGCCTGCGGTGAGAAAGGCTCATGAGCAGGCGAAGCGGCTTCTTTGTGCGAACCATCTGAAGAATATCGGTGCGGCGATATTTATGTACTCAGATATTTATGATGGTCGTCTGCCCTATGCGCCTGATGTTAAAAATAACGTCGATAATTTGTTTGGCGCTGATTATGCATCGGGAGTGAGAGAATGGCCCCATGTTGTATATGTTCGTTCCGGAAATCAGACCAAACCTGTGGGGCTGGGTTTTTTGCACCATGCGGGGCTTATCAAACAAGGTAAAATGTTTTATTGTCCGAGCAATAGAGGGCCTTATCTTTATGAGCATTATAATTCACCACCTCCGTGGGGTACACTGCCCCAGGAGTTTAATCTCAATTGCCCAACTTGTCATGAATGGGTGCGAATAGGTTATACATACTATGCTAAGAGTCTGACAGTACGCGAAAACATTAAAGGTGAGCTTCATCAGCTTCGTGCATTTACCATTACCGACCTTGACCAGTCTCGTCCGATGGTAACAGATGGAATATCTACCATGCAAGGGCCTCTGACACATGGTGTGCCGGGTAAGTTCGGGGGCTTAAACGTTGTTTTTGGTGACGGTCATGTGAAATTTTGCACGAACGAAAATGCAGTTAATGTAGAATGGTTTCCGGAATATGAAGTACTAAATCCGGCGTCACCGTATTTTCACATAATACTGGAGGCTTTGCAGTGAGTTAGCTCGTGGGAATTGTCGATGCGGAAAAAGTCGAAATTTTTGCTATCTGGCGTGGTAGTATTTTTTGTCCTGTCTGGGGGTTTTCTTTATTGGCGTCTCAGTTTGAGTTCGGATTTGGAGGAAAGGCTGGATGCGATTCGGGAAGCCGGTTATCCGGTTACATGTCGTGAGCTTGATGAGTGGTACAGTATTCCGCTGGGGACAGCTAATGCGGCAGACAGCATTATGGGGGCGTTCGGTTACTATCAGGAATGGCCGGATGAGAAGAAAAAGAAGCTGCCAATAGTGGATGATGGTAAATTTCCGGATTTGGGAGAGCGGCTGGATGACGAGGTTAAATCGCTGATTTCGGTGTATCTTGCAGATAATGAAAAGGCTCTTGAATTGCTGCACGAGGGTTCGGCCATAGAGCACAGCAGGTATCCGGCTGACCTCAGTGCGGGTATGGGGGCATTGGCGCCACATTTAAGTAAGTTTCGAACAGGTGTCCGTATGTTGGGGCTGGAGGGTCTGCTTGCTGCTGAAGAAAATGAGGGCCGGGCTGCGGTAAAGTCAATAAAGTCGATAATCGGAGCTGGTCAATCCCTGAGGGAGGAACCTTTGTTTATATCTCAACTGGTTCGATATTCATGTTCAGGCCTTGCCGTAGAGCTGACAGAACAGGTTTTAAGCCGGACAAAGCTCGAAGATGATGATTTGATTAAGCTGATGAATGCTTTTGAACGTGCCGAGAAGCCTGAATGCTTTATTAGAGCATTTGCAGGTGAACGATGTATGATAATTGATTTGCTCAGAAACGGGTCAGCCGAGGATTTTAGCATGGTATCAATAGAGAGTAATCCAATCTGGTTGGCTGCATACAAGATAACGGGTTCCACGGACAGGGACCTGGCGGAATTTCTCGATTTTACCGGCGAGTGTGCTGAGGCGCTTGAATTACCTTTACATGAGCAGTTGGGCAGGCTGCAAAAGGTGGAGGCAAAATTCAGCAAAGAGAGCAAAGACAGGATGTCAATGTTTGGCAAGTCTTTAATAAGATTGCTGAGGCCTGCTTACGTAAGGCTTGTTGAGCTGCATTTGAATTATATCTGCCGTCTTAGGGTTTGCAGGGCAGGCCTCGGTGTGGAGCGTTACCGTTTGGCGGAGGGGGTATTGACTGACAAGCTGGAAGAACTGGTGCCCGAATATATGGACAGCATTCTGCTGGATCCTTTTGACGGGAAACCGTTGCGATATAAGAAGTTAGAGAGGGGTTACGTTATTTACGGTGTTGGAAAAGACCGGAGAGATAACGGTGGTGTCGAGGCGAGTAAAGAAGGCAGCAGGCGTGGTGAAGAATCAGATATAACTTTTACGGTGAAGTGGAAATAGAGCGTGGGGTATAATTACAAATTACAGAGCCATATACCCGCCAAAAATGTGTGGTGTTGGCGATGGTTTGTGGTTATAATTGATGGTAAGACAGCAGTCAGGAGTATCTGCTTTATTTATCGAGCTTAAATCCGGGCCGTGGATATGGAACAAACGGATATTAATAAGGCATTTGAGCATAAGCTTCGTAAAGTCCGGCTTCGCTGCAGCATCAATTTACTTGCCGAACAGGCTGCAAGGGTACTTGTGGTGCTGGGGGTGGTAGCTGCGGTTTTTTTTCTTGCAGAACGACTGATAGCGGTGGATACAATCAATAGCTTGAGCGTATGGGGTGCGGGGATATGTTTTGCAGCTTTTACGACTGGTCTGTGGATGTGGAAGCATCCGAGCAGATTGCAGGTATCACTTTTGATGGACGAAAGGCTGAAGCTCAAGGAGCGTTTCAGTACTGTTCTGGCGTTGAGAGGTTCTGATGATGTATTTGCGAAGGCTGCGCGTTTTGAGGCATACGAGAAGGCTGAAAACCTGGATTTAGGCAACCGGTTTGGTCTCCGGCTTTCTAAAAGCTGGCTTTGGGCGGTTTCGTCATGGTTGATTTTTGGAGCGATATTTTTTGTTCCACAGAAAGATTTGCTTGGTTATTTGCACAGGCGTCGTGAGAAAGAGGAAGAAACAGAAAAAATTGAGCAGGCCAGGGTGTCGGTGAAGGAGGCAGCGAGGAGGGCACAAGCGGCGGTGAAGCAACTGGGCGATTCCAGTCTGAATGAAGAGATTGCGAGTCTGGGGCAGGCGGGTCAGGCTATGAATCCGCGGGAAACCAAGCTGGAGGCGATACGCAGGCTCGGGGACCTTTCCAAACAAGTAAAAAAGAAGAAGTCGGAGATGCAACTGGATTCGGAGAAGATGCTGGAAGAAATGTTTAAGCAGTTGCCTGGCTCGATGGATTCTTTTTCACAGAAGTTGCGTCTTGCCCTGGCCAAAGGTAACTTTCAGCAGGCTTCACAAATGATAGGGGAATATCAGCGTCAGTTGCTTGAGGGAGAGCTTTCAAAAGAAAAGCAGGAGGATATCAGCCGGCAGTTGAAAGAGCTTGGTGAGCAATTAGACAAGCTCGCGGATAAAAATAAAACTCTAAAAGAAGAGCTTGAAAAGCTTGGGCTGGATAAAAAACTTGCGAAGCTTGATGAGAAAGCGTTGCGAGAGGCTTTGAGAAAGCAGGGACTGAGTGAGCAGCAGATTAAACAACTTTTGCAGAAGCGAGCCTGCTGTCGGTCGGCATGTAGTAACTGCCGGGGGTTGGCCGGTGCACTGGGTGCTTGTGGTGCGGGCGGATTGTCGGGGCAGGAACTGGCGGATGTAATGGCACAACTCGACGAACTCGAGGCTTTGAAACAACAATTGCTGTTATCGCAGGCGGCTCTTGATGAAATCGATAATGCAGTGGCCTGTCTCGGAAAGGGTATGTGTCAAGGCACGGGTTGTTGTGGTGGCACCGGCAAGAGGCTTGCTTTGGGTGCGAGTTCAGGAAGAGGTGCGGGTCATGGACTTGGCCCGAATACAACACAGCAGAGCGAGGAAAAGCCTGCGGCATGGAAAACCCGGGTGCGAAGCAAACCCGGCAGAGGCCCTGCCATAGCAAGCTGGTATTTTAAGGGAACACAGATTAAGGGCGAGGCGCAAAAAGATTTTACGCAGGTGTTGCGGGCGGGAAAAGACAGGGCGGCGGAGGCGATAACGGAAAATGAAATACCACGAAAATACGAGCAGATGGTAAAGGATTATTTCACCGGTCTTGAGAAGTCAGGCCCTGATTGACCATGGGGGCTTGAAAACACTTTTTGGTATTATGTTCATTAAGAACCATTAAATATAATTATAGTCGTGATGTATCCGCAATTTTAATCCTGTTGTGGTCTTTTTTATATTTACGTTTAAGGACGCAAATAACCGGTTTAGGTATGGTAATTCTGAGCACTGTTTACAGGTTGTATTTTGCACAGCCCTGGTGGCTGCTCGGATGCCTGTTTGTTATCCCCGTGATATGGCTTGGATTTCGTTATCTTGGCGGCTTGAGTCGTGCGCGACGTGTTATGGCTGTTGCCGCAAGATGTGTGCTTATACTGATTCTTATCGCGTTGCTTGCTCGCTTGACGCGGGCCAGGAAAAGCGACGAAGTGGCGGTGATAGCGGTTATTGACCGTAGTCTGTCGATACCGTCCGAGCTTCAGAAGGCCGGCCTGGATTATCTGAGGCGTGCGGTATCGGAAAAGCCTGCGGAAGATATGTTTGCGGTGGTAGATGTTGCGGAGACAGCGAGCATTTCGAAGCTGCCCGGCAAGGATAGAACATTGCGTGAGCGTAACAGCACATTGACCGGCGAGCAGACCAATCTGGCGGATGGTATTGAAATGGCTATGGCGATTGCACCCCCGGATGCTGGTGTGAGGATTGTCCTGATAAGTGAAGGAAACCAGACGTCCGGAGATTTGAAAGAGGCGGCTCGCACAACCGCTATGAACAAGGTGCCGATAGACGTTCTGGCAGTCCGTTATGAGTATGAGCGGGAAGTGATTTTCCGTCGGATGGCGGCACCGACCAGGGCGAGAAGTGGTCAGACCGTTTCGCTTCGTTTTATTCTTAACAGCACAGCGCCGGCAAGGGGAAGGTTGCTACTGACTCTTAATGATAATCCGATAGACCTTGTTCCGGACTCGCCGGAGGTTGCGGCTCCGGTAAATCTTAAAGTGGGCACCAATGTCAAGACCATATCGCTGCCGGTTGGAATGCGCGGTACGCATGAATTCAAAGCAGTATTTATACCTGAAGATTCGTCCTTGGACAGGATAGAACAGAATAACACGGCCAGTGCGATGACTTTTGTCTCCGGCCCGGGCCATGTAATGGTTTGCGGTGTGGATGCGGAGGTCTGTAAAGGGTTTTGCGAGGCTTTGCGTGAATCGGAAATTAATTGCCGTTACCGCCCTGCCGATGAATTTCCCGACAACCTGGCAATGCTTATGGATGTAGATGCCGTTGTTCTTGTGAATACGGACAGCAGCAGGTTCACTTTTCAGCAGCAACAGATGCTTTGCCGATACGTTACCGAGCTTGGTGGTGGATTCATTATGATTGGGGGTGCCGAATCTTTCGGAGCCGGCGGGTGGATTGGCTCGCCTGTAGCGGACATATTACCTGTGGAGTGTGAACCGCCTCAGAAAAAGCAGATGCCTCTCGGTGTACTGGTTCTTGTGATTGACCGTTCCGGTTCGATGGCCGGGGAAAAACTGGAGGCCAGCAAGGTAGCTGCGGTGGCGGCGGCGCGTGGTTTGAGCCGGCTTGATTATATCGGGGTTGTATTCTTTGATTCCCAAGCCGAATGGCTCGTACCCCTTCAGTTGGCCGAGGACAAGGACTCGATTAGCCGGAGTATTCGTGGACTCGTAAGCGGCGGAGGTACCGATGTTTATGCTGGCCTGGTGGAGGCGGCAAAGGCGCTGCAGGAACATCGCAGCGGCGTCAGGCATGTGATACTGCTCACGGACGGTCAGACAGCGGGAGCGGATTGCCGTCCCCTGGCTGCACAGATGGGTAATAACGATATCACGATAACCACCGTAGCTGTAGGGCCGAACGCCGACAAGAAGCTGCTTTACTACATTGCACGCGTTGCCGGCGGGCGGTTCTATCCCGTTTCCGACCCACAGAAGGTTCCGCAGATATTCGTAAAGGAAGCACAGGTTGTTCGGCGGTCGCTTATTGTGGAGGAGAGTTTTGTGCCCATAGTTACTTATTCGTTGAGTGAGATATTGAAAGGCCTGCAAATGCCGCTTCCTGGCCTCGATGGATATGTTTTGACGGGGCTCAAAGGTGGTTTGTCTCAGACGGTTCTTTCAAAAGGTGAGGGCGACCCGGTTCTTGCCACCTGCCAGGCAGGCCTGGGTCGTTGTCTGGCTTTTACAAGCTCGGTGGATTCTCGCTGGGCATCGAATTGGTTGAACTGGGGCGGCTTTGGCAGGTTCTGGGAGCAGGCAGTTCGTTGGTCGGCAAGGCCGTCGCAGCCGTCGGACTGCGAGGTTATGGTGGACGTTAAGCGACGGTGGGTTAACGTTGGCGTGGAATCTCTGGATGAGCAGGGCGATTTTATGCAGCTTGCTCATATTGATGCGCAGGTAATAAAGCCTGATATGTCGACCAGTGAGATGGAGTTCAGTCAGGTTGGGCCGGGGCAATTCCAGGGTAACTTCCAGGCCGGCTCTTCGGGAAGTTACATAGTTAATGTGCGTTACAGGCAACTGGGTGAGGACAAACCCATGCGGTTTGTACAGGCACCGGTAACCGTTCCTTTTGCACCGGAGTTCAGAGATCTTCGCGACAATGCGCCGCTGCTGGCGGAGGTTTCGAAGATAACCGGAGGGAGAATTTTAGGTGCCGACCCCGCACAGGCGGGACTTTTCAGTCACGAAGGCCTAAAATTTCCGGAGAGCAGATTGCCTTTGACTCGTCCTTTATTGTTGGCGTGGATTGTAGTTTTGCTGCTGGATGTTGCAGTTCGCCGCGTTGTGATTGATTTTCGGGCTATAGGAGCAAAGCTTGTATCTTTAGTGAAGCGAAGACCGAAGGCTGCAAAAGGCGGTCAAACGCTCGAGAGACTGCGGAAGAGGCGAAGTAAAATTCGCCGGCAGCTTTTCAAGCGAGGCAAGGAAGCGGCATCCAGACGATATGGAGGTGCCGATGAGAACAAAGCGGAGCTGCCGAGGACAAAAATTGAACCTGAAAGAAAAAAAGAGGCCGTGAAGCCGGCAGAAAATCCTGAACCACAAAAGACGACGGAGAAGGAAGTGCCGTCGCATATTGAACGCCTTAAGAAGGCAAAAGAAAAGGCAAGAGAAAAAAAAGACCAAAAGCAAAATGATGATAATTAAGAACCATATTGGAGATTAGAAAATGGCGGAATCAAAAGAGCAGATTGAACGGGAATGTTCTGAGTTCAGAGAGTCGTTTGAACGTTTGCGTAAAGAGATTGGCAAGGTAATTGTCGGTCATGATAAAATAGTTGAAAATGTACTGATTTGTCTATTTTGCGGAGGTCATACGCTTCTCGAAGGTGTTCCTGGTATCGGCAAGACCCTTCTGGTTCGGACACTCAGCTCGGCGTTATCACTTGATTTCAGGCGAATACAGTTCACTCCGGATTTGATGCCCGCGGACATCATCGGGACAAATGTAATTATGGAAGAGCAGGCCACCGGGAAGCGACAGTTTCAGTTCCAAAAAGGACCTATTTTTGCTCAGATAATTCTGGCGGACGAAATAAACCGGGCGACACCCAAGACCCAGTCGGCCATGCTCGAGGCTATGCAGGAGCATTCCGTAACAAGCAGTGGTGAGATTCGTCATCTGCCCGAGCCTTTCATGGTTCTCGCCACCCAGAATCCCATTGAACAGGAAGGCACTTATCCACTTCCGGAGGCACAGTTGGACAGATTTTTTTTCAAATTACTGGTTCCTTACAGCAATCGGCAAGAACTTCGCGCGATATTGCAGCGTACAACCACCGGAGAACAACCTGTGGCTTCGCCGGTGATGCAGGCCGAGCAGATAATGTGGGCGCAAAATCTTGTTCGTCTCGTGGCGGTGGCGGAGCACGTTGAGGACTATGCGATACGGCTGACAATGGCGACGCATCCGCAGGGAGATTTCGCTCCTGAAATCACAAACAGCTTTGTACGTTATGGTTCTTCGCCTCGCGGCGTTCAGTCTCTTATACTTTCAGGGAAAGTCCGGGCCCTGCTGGACAAAAGGTACCATGTCAGTTATGAAGACATCAGCTCATCGGTATTACCTTCATTACGGCACCGGATACTTCTTAATTTTGAGGGACAGGCTGAAGGAATACAAAATGACGAGGTTCTAAGTCAGATTATGCAGGAGACGCCGAGAAGTCTGGAAAAAGATATTAATGTGTCCTGAGCATAAGGGGTGAACAAAACAATGAGCAAAAGAAGGACAACATCCGACGGCCGGAAATTAACGGACTTGCTTGACCCTGAATTTATGGCCCGGCTTGACTCGCTGGATGTTGTCAGCAGGAAGATTCTCCGGGGCAAACTTCACGGCGAACGTCGTTCCAAAAGGCGGGGCCAGAGTGTGGAATTTGCGGATCACCGGCGTTACGTGGTGGGCGATGATTTACGGTTCGTGGACTGGAACATATACGGGCGGCTCAATCAATTGTTTCTTAAGCTATTTCTTGAAGAGCAGGATTTGACGGTACACATATTATTCGACACAAGCGCATCTATGTCATTTGGGGACCCGCCAAAAGATAACTATATCAAGAAACTTGTGGCTGCACTGGGATACGTAGCTCTGGTAAATAACAACCGGTTAACTTTGAGTAGCTTCGCCGACGGGCTGACGGGACAATTGCGCAATATGCGGGGGCGGAAATACCTGGCTCATATGGCTGAGTTTCTGATGTCGGCGGAATCGGAGGGATATTCAGACTTCGATGCTGCGTGTCGCCAGTTAACGGCAGACAGAACAGGCTCCGGTATAGTGCTGGTTTTGTCGGATTATCTCTTCAAGGAAGGTTATCAGCAGGGGTTTCGTCGTCTTATAAGCAGAGAGTATGACCTTTATGCGATTCAGGTGCTTTGTCGACAGGAAACTTCGCCGGATTTGGCGGGCGACCTTAAACTTATCGATATCGAGGATGCAGATTCATCTGAAATCACGATCAGTAATGCCTTACTGAAATACTATAAGCGCAACCTTGCATCATATTGTAACGAACTAAAAGAATTCTGTACACACAGAGGTGCAACTTACGTGCTTGCTAACAGTGTGGACTCCGTGGAATCGCTCGTACTGAATTATTTCAGGCGTGTTCGGTTGATTCGTTAGTCCATTTTAGGATAAAGATTATGCAGTGGCTTTCACCTATGACAGCGATTTACGCGGCGGCGGTATCGGTTCCGCTGTTGCTGTTGTTATATTTTTTGAAACTCAAACGGCAGGAAAGGATTATATCGAGCACATTTCTATGGAGGCGGGCGGTTCAGGACCTTCAGGTAAATGCACCTTTCCAGCGTATCAGGCGAAACCTTTTGTTATTTCTACAGTTGTTGATGCTGGCGGCGATTTTACTTGCACTTGCCGGGCCGGTACTATCTCTGACGGCCGGGCCGGGAAAAAGGTACGTGCTGCTGATTGACCGCTCGGCAAGCATGAACGCAAACGATATTAAGCCCTCCCGCCTTGAATCAGCAAAAAAACAATCAAAGGAATTTGTAGAGTCCATGCGAGGAGCATCCTTTTTCTCGCTTACGCAGAGCGGCGACCAGGCAATGGTTATCGCTTTCAGCAATCACGCCAGGGTAATGTGTAATTTTACGTCCGACAAACACCAGTTGAATTCAGCTATAGATGCGATAGAAAACGGAGACGGTTCGTCACATTTAAGTGAGGCGGTTAGAGTAGCACGTGCGTTTGCTCAGCCGGTTGGATTGGAAGACAATAAGCTTAGTGCCGGGCAATCCGCTCAACTTATGCTTTTCAGTGACGGGCATATCCGCGACAGCGACCGGGTAATCCTAAATCCGGGCGAAATCAACTTCAATTGTATCGGTAGAAGCAATGACAACGTTGCCGTAACTGCGATGCAGGCCAAGCGTTCCTACGAGAAGCCTCAGCAGGTGAACGTTTTCGTGACCATAGCAAATTACGGCAATGATGACAGACGGTGCGATGTACAGTTGAGTATGGATTCAAACGTACGGGCCTTGCGTCGTGTAAATATTCCTGCGAGGATAAAGGGGACATCGAACGCAGAGAATCAATCAGGCAAGGTTTCTTTGAACTTCTCGCTTGAGCATTCGGATGCTGCCGTGGTGGAAATCAGGGTACTTGCGGATGACCGTCTGGATAGTGATAATTCGGCATGGTCGATACTTTCTCCGCCGGGGCGGTTGTCGGTGCTGCTTGTCAGCAGGGGAAATGCAATTCTCGAGTCGGCGTTGAGGGCTTGTCCCCTGGCCGGTCTCGATACAATGTCCCCTGCCGAATTTGAAAACATGGACCACTCACTTTTGTCGGTAGAACAGCCTTATGATGTAATTGTTCTTGACGGATATGTTCCCGAGAAACCTGCGAGATGTCGGTACCTTGTTTTCGGAAAACCTCCGCCACAAACGGATGTGAAGATTGGAAAAGAGCTTAAAGAGCAGATTATCATAGACTGGCGTTCGAGGCATCCTGTGCTTCGCTACGTGAACCTCGGCAATCTGTTTGTTTCTGACTGTTACCAGTTAGAGGTGCCTCGTAACGCGGAGGTTCTTGCGGAGTTCAATGAAGGACCGGCGATAATTCTTGCTCGTCATGGCGGGAGCATTTTTCTTGTTGCGGCTTTTAACTCGCTCGAGAGTAACTGGCCCTTTGAGCCGAGTTTCGTATTGTTTCTTTATAACAGCTTGAATTTTCTTGGTACAGAAGCGGGTCGGAATCGAGTTACGGGTTTTCGTGCCGGTGAGCCGATTGCCATCGAGGGTTTACCCAGCGATACGTTTGCCCGAATTGACGGCCCGGAAGGCTATGAACTGCAGGTAAAGACCACGGAGATGGGTTCTGTGCATTTTCCCTCCATTACACTGGCGGGAATATATACCGTGAATATTGCCGGCCGCGAACCGGAGCTTTTTTCCGTCAATCTTCTGGACAAACACGAAAGTAACATAGAACCTGTTCGGGAAATAGTGTTCTCCGGAGCGTCTGTACAGGCCGGTCGTACAAAGGGGGTTTCCGCAAACTTGCTCCTCTGGCCTTTTATTGTCGGAATAACTTTAATACTGGCATGTCTTGAATGGTTCGTATATAATTCTAAAGCTCGAATTTAACTTCAGATGAAAATGGGAAAAAATATGCTTCGTTGCCGGTTTTACTTCACTATGTTACTTGTTTTTTATTTGGGGGTATTGTGCCCGGCGGATTCACCGTTTAGCGTAAATTGTTTGTGGGGATGGGACGGCTGTTATCGTCCTATGGAGTGGACGCCCGTTGAAATAGATATTTCCAGCAGCCTTGAAGAGCCGTTTGCCGGCACCATCCGCATATCGACACAACAGGATGGTCTTAATACCCTTAATATTGCTCACGAATTTGTTCTGACTCCCGGCTTGTCGTTGCATGTTCCTTTGGTGACCAAGCTTGCTTTTGCTCCGGAGGAGTGTGCTGTTCGCCTCACGGATGAACGGGGGCGAACGCAATGGTATCATAATTACAAACTGTGGGATTTTTCTCAACCCAAAGGGTCTTTGACGGCGGTTACCAGGAACGACCTTTTGATAGGTGTGGTCGGACGTCGCGATTTTGGCATGATAAGCCTGTTAAAAAGTTGTATCTGTCAGGCCGAAGGCGGACAGGGCAAAGTATATGTAAAACAAAAACTGCCGCGGATGGTTCCGTGGGACTGGACGGGTTTCGCCAGTCTTGATTTGCTGGTGCTCTACGACCCTCAATGGGATTCGCTCAGGGGAACTCAGTTAAGCGCTGTCTCTCAGTGGGTAAGTAACGGTGGGAGGCTGTTGATTGTTCTTGGTAGTAATCCACTGGTGGAAGATAATCCGCTTTCGGCCGACCTTCCCATTGAAATTGGTCAGGCGCAGCACGTTACCATATCCAGGGCTTCTTTACGAGAGCTGAACACAGGAGCCGACAAGCCCGAAACTATTGTATGCTGGCCGATGGAATTGAAGGCTGATGCAAAGCTCTGTACCGTGCATAGCTATGGTTGTGAAGAAGCTATTTTTGCGACGGGCTATGTGGGGTTTGGTCGTGTGGGGATTTTGGGTTTTGACCCGGCGCAGCTTTCGAGTGGAGCAAGTGAGAAGGGTAATAAGCTGGAGCGTTTCTGGGTGGATTTTTTTGCCGAAGTACTGCATGGCGATGTTGAAACATACCATCCGTACGGGAAAATCGAAGAAGCCGAACGCAATGCTAATTATACACACCATCCGAACCACAAGGGGCGAACCATCGAATTCGTCGGAGATGAACAGGCCGGCTCCGAAGAATACGAAGATTACATGAGTTTTAATATAGGTACCGCACAGAAGGCAAGTAATGCGGTTATGGAATTTTTGTACAACGTAGCTGAAATGAAACCTTTGAGCATCTGGTGGGTGATATTACTGCTGTCCTTGTTGGCGGTTTTGCTCGGCCCGGTGGATTATACCGTCCTGAAGCGACTCGATAAATTGCCGATGACCTGGCTGACGTGCAGCGGTTGGATTGTTCTTTTTACCGTTGGTGCATACTACGGTGTGCGAGCGTTGCGTGCAGGGCGAATGCAATTGCGAATAGTGTCTGTGTGTGACGCAATAGAAGGTTGTCAAGGGGCCTGGCGTACCAACTATTCGGGCATATTTGCACCCCGCAGCGACGATTACGAATTGACTGGTCTCTTCGAGCAACAGTGGTGGTCCGCGATGGCTCCAACGGAGGAGAATATCTGGGGTTATAATAATCAGCGAAGCAGCAGAAATCTTTATTGTTTCCAGCACGACGGCAGCAACAAACCCTATTCCGTACCCATAAATATCTGGACTATTCAGTGTCTGGTTAACGAAGAGCCGGCCGAGGGTGTCGACATAGATGCTGATGTGAAGGTATCCGGTAATAAAATTTTCGCGCGGATTAAAAATCACTGTGATGAGGAAATCGAATTCGGATGGGTGAGATTCGGGAAAAACAAGGCTTTGAGCATTGATTCGGTCGCCGGTGGTCAGGAGAAGAAGTTTTCGGGCAAATTAAGCTATTACGAACCCTGGGAGGCCAGAAAGCATGGCATGCAGTACAATTACGGCGAATACGAGGGGCGTTTTAGTCATGATTCGGCTTATATGGCACAGGGCAGCCTGCGCCGGACGAGGATTATAGAGGAATATCTTGCCAACGGTGCGGCGGTGGTTTGTGTCAAGCTTGGTCAGTCATCACCGCCGTTTTCGATAAAGAACCGCTCTTATGATTTTAATCATATCCGACTGGCGCGTCTTGTTGTTTTTCCGGAGTTGGAAATTAAGGAACCATAAGATGATTGAAACAAAAGGCCTTAGCAAAAATTACGGCGAACTCGCCGCTTTGACGGACCTGAACCTTTTGATACCCGATGGGGACATTTTCGGTTTCATAGGGCCGAACGGTGCGGGCAAGACGACCACGATGCGTATTCTGGCTACTCTGCTGGAGCCGACAAACGGAGCGGCATACATAGACGGCATGGACGTAACTACCGAAGGTAAGAAGGTCCGGCGGGTGGTGGGGTATATGCCCGACTTCATGGGTGTATATGATGACTTAAAGGTGTTTGAATACCTTGAGTTCTTCGCCGCCGCCTTTGGAATACCCCCGAGGGAGCGAAAAAGCATCGTGGAGGGCGTTTTGGATTTGACCGACCTGAAGTCTAAAGAGAAAACCAATGTTGATGATTTGTCCCGTGGTATGCAGCAGCGTCTGGGTCTGGCGCGGGTTCTGATCCACGACCCGAAGGCGTTGATACTGGACGAGCCGGCCAGTGGTCTTGATCCGCGAGCGAGAATTGAAATCCGCGAGTTGCTCCGAGAGCTTAAGAGGATGGGCAAGACGGTAATGATATCGAGCCACATTCTTAGCGAGCTTGAAGAAATATGTGATTACATCGGGATTGTGGAACAGGGAAAGCTTGTTTTTAGCGGTACAATGGAGGAAATCCGGCAGCGGATGGGAATCCAGAGTAAAGTACGCGTGAGGGTGGCATCAAAGGTGGAAGAGGCGGTGCGGTTGCTGTCGGCCCTTCCTCAAGTGGAGCAGGCGGTCGAAAGCAGCGGATTTATTGCAGTAACATTTCGCGAGGGTGAGAAAACGGACGGCCTTATCGCAAGAGCTTTGGTTAAGGGTGGTATAGATGTCGTCTCTCTCGTTCCCCAACAGGTGAAACTCGACGATGCATTCCTTGAGCTGACAAAGGGTATAGTTCACTGAATATTCTCTTTTCCCCGGGAACCAGTTCGAAGGTTTATATATGGATACATTTTTGGCTATAAATTGGCCGAGATTTTTGCGGCCGCAATGGATAACAGGGCCTATTTTCGATAAGGAACTTCGAGTATCCAGCCGGCGGAAGAGAAACTATTACCTGCGTTTTCTGTATGTATTCGGCCTGACGATTCTCGTTGCGGTTATCTGGCACACAGTAGTAAAGGAGTATGGGGCGTCGGCATTCAGCATTTCACAAATGAACGAGGCCGGTGAGATGATTATCAGCACGGTAACAGTCTTTCAATTTGTCGCGGCACAATTGATTGCGGTCGTAATGCTGAGCACGTCCATAAGCGACGAGATATACAACCGGACACTGGGTGTACTGATGACAACGCCGGTCAATAGCATGCAGATAGTTGCGGGCAAACTTAGCAGTAAGCTGCTTCAACTTGTGCTTTTACTGGCGATAAGTCTGCCGTTCCTTACGATAATTCGTGTATTCGGAGGAGTCCCCTGGATGTACCTGATTTCAAGTTACTGCATTACCTTGACCGCGGTTTTTTTCGCGGGCATACTCAGCCTGTACTTTTCCATACACGGCAGACGAGCATACGCGGTCATAATAAAAACGTTGTTTGTTTTGGGTTCACTTTATATTTTTATCCCCCTTATCGTGGCGTGTTTCATGGTTTTTACCGGTTTGTCGGCAGGAGGGTTATTTTCTGAAGTGCTTTTTGTGGTGCTTGCACACTGTAATCCCCTTGTTGCCATGCAAGTTAACTCGTTGCAACTGATAACTGCAATGGCCACGTTTACTCTATTCTTTTGGCCGGCACACTGTATAGTAATGTTAGCGGCATCCGCTTTTGTTCTTGTTCGTTCGATAAGAATTGTCAGGCGTGTTGCACTGCATCAGGCGGCCGGCGGACCGGATACATTTCGGCCGAGAACAAAGGTGCCAGAACGGAAGAAAAAATCGACCTGCCGCCCTGCCGGCAGCCGGGATGTTGTTGCTGTCCGCCCGGTCAAGGGTTCGCCTATTGTCTGGAAAGAACTTCGAAGACCTTTAATCGAAGGCGGCGAGGGCAGAAACAGCATAATCGGACTTGCAGTTACCATTATTGCATTGTTCATTACCTATGCAGTTTGCGGTAAAAATAAATGTCTCGACGAGCCTTTTGTGCACAGCATGTATGCAGGTCTTTTTCTTACGATTGGTATTATTGTTAATATTGTCTTGTCGTCGTCGGCAATAACATCGGAAAAGGAATCCGGTACGTGGTCTTTGTTGCTTGCCACCGCTCTGGGCGACTGGCATATACTTACAGGCAAGGCGGCCGGTGTCTTGCGGCGATGTCTTCCAATCTGGTTTTTCATGGCGGGGCATGTATGCCTGTTTGTATCGCTTGGCTATATCCACCCGATATTGTTATTCCATTTAGCCGTTATTACAGCTTCGATAATATTATTTCTCACGGGGGCCGGCCTTTATATGAGTTCGGCTTTCAAGCGGACAACCTATGCGGTGGTTGCAAGCATATTGTTCGTGTTTGCTTTTTGGTTTATCGCGCCTACTATAGCTATTTTCGCCACAAATATTTACAAAACATCTCCCTTCGTTGGTTATATGTTATTCAATCCACTGGTTCAAACAGGCTGCGCCACGCGGGGCGCCTGCGAGGCGAATGTATCGCTGCCTTTGCTTGAATATTACTGGAGGGGCGATGTTGAGAAAGCCGCGGGTTTGCTGCCCACTACCATTGTATTGCTGGTATCCGGCACGTTATACAGCATCGCGGGTGTACTAATGGGATGGCGGGCGAAACGCCGTATCCGGCGGAATATTTTCTGACAATTGCAGGAAGTAAATATGGCGGGTGTTCTGAGAATATTTGTTACTCAACTGGCCGGCTTGTACCACCTGGCAGGCCCGATATTCGATAAAGAATTGCGGGTTTCCAGCCGAAGAAGAAGAAATTATACCCTCCGCTTCTTTTATCCGATTTTGATGCTGGCGTTCGTATTATCTACCTGGTCGGCAACCGCATCTTTGGGGGGGTCGGCTTCCTCGGTTTTCTCGGCTACCGCCTCTACCCCGACCGGCTGCTCGGTTTTCCGTGCTTCTCGGATGAGCGAAGTCGCAAAACACATAGTTAGCACCGTTGTGTGGTTTCAGTTCTTAGCAGCACAGTTGCTCGCGGTTATTATGCTCAGCACCGCTATCAGTGACGAAATCCATCATCGGACACTCGGCGTGCTTATGACCACACCCATCAGCAGCTTACAGATAATAGTCGGTAAATTATGCAGCAAACTCCTGCAGATCGTACTCGTTATAGGCATAAGTTTGCCGCTTCTGGCAATCGTGCGGATTTTTGGAGGTGTATCGTGGGAATTCGTTGTTTCAAGTCTTTGTGTGATTCTGACGGCCTCAATCTTTGCGGGGGCTATAAGCTTGTTTTTCTCAATATCCACCCGAAGAAGCCATGATGTAGCTATAAAAACAGCGGTTACTTGTCTTGTTATCTATGGATTATTGGCTGCCGTTGCCTCCCTGATGAATCATTATAATATTGGAGGTAGTTATTTGAAAACCATCAGTTTCTGGGCATTACACATCAATCCCTTTGCCGTAATGATACAAAATACATATAGAATGCTTTATGCGGCGCCTATTCCGGTTAAATTCATCTGGCCCTTACACTGTCTTGCTCTGGGGGCCGGTTCTTTATTTTTTTTGAGCCTGGGTGCATGGAGGGTTCGTCGGGCAGGCCTGAAGCAGGCTACAGGGCAGCCGGGATTGTTCGCATCACGCAAAGAGAGGCGAGCAGCCAGACGCCTGCAAAAGGCTGATAAATATACCGACGCACCTAATGTTCGAATCAGGCGGGTCAAAGGTCGGCCTCTGTTATGGAAAGAAATGAAGAAATCTTTCTTGAGGGGCAGCCGGCTCAAAAAAGCCCTTACCATTACCGTCGCTGTTATTGTTCTAACATCCATATATACAGTCTTTGCAGCTAAAAACTCTCTTGGAGAAAGGCCGGTTCAAATAGCCTTCGTAGTCGGTTATTCCGTAATCGGATTGATGCAGACCGCTTCATTTTCAGGCTCGAGCATAAGCACCGAACGGGAGGCTCGGACCTGGCCTTTGTTGCTCACGTGTCCACTGGGAGATAATCGGATAATTCTGGACAAGGTCTTAGGCTCTTGCCTGCGAGTCTGGCCTGTATGGCTTTTGCTTGCCTGTCATCTTGTGGTTTTTTCTGTTCTGGGTTTTATTCACCCTGCGGTTTTTATTCAGTTACCCATCCCATTAATTTGTTTTGCATTTATGTTTTCGGCTTTGGGGGTTTTTTTCAGTTCGTGCTTCAAACGTACGGCATCCGCCTCCGCACTGACTTCAGGGACTTTTGTATTCATAATGTTCCCGGTTTGTTGCAGCTTTTGTGTTATGAGCGACCCCCATATCCTTTTAGCGAGCCCCACATTTGTGGTAGGTTGTATTCTTACGGGAACGGCAGGAACCGAGCAGGCGGGGGCGGTTTTTTCCCAGCTCGAGTATGAATTTCCGTCGGAAGCGGTTGGCTTTTGGCAATCCACGGTTTTAAGTGCTTTGATTGCTGTTGTAGAAGCCCTCGTTGTGCTGCCGTTTCTTGCAATAGCTGAGTGTAACGTCAGGCGTAAGATTTTTTAGGCGGGATATTGAAGCATGGCCAACAAAACAATCACTTCAACTTTGTATAACGTCCTGGGTTTGAACCGGCTGACCGGCCCCATACTCGATAAAGAATTACGGGTTTCCAGCAGGAGGCGAAGAAATTATGTATTGAGGTTTGTATACCTGGGCATCCTGGTTGTTTTTGTCGCTCTTGTCTGGAGCACAATTGTAAACTTTCGCGGTGGCGGCTTATACGGCGTCTCTCGTATGGCCGAGGCGGGAAAGTGGATTATCACACAAATAGTCTGGTTTCAATTTCTGGCGCTGCAGGTGGTCGCGCTGGTAATGCTCAGTACAGCAATAAGCGACGAAATTTATAACCGCACACTGGGCATATTGATGACCACGCCTGTCAACAGTTTTCAGGTAATAATCGGCAAGCTCACAAGTAAACTTCTTCAGTTGTTACTCCTTCTGGGTATAACTTTGCCCCTTCTCGCGGTCATTCGCGTGTTCGGCGGCGTTCCCTGGGACTTCATACTTTCGAGTTTTTGCATTACCCTTACAACAGTGATTTTCATGGGTTCTGCGAGCCTGTTTCTTTCCGTTTTCAGCCGCCGGGCCTATGTGGTCATAATTGTAGCCGTGATTACTATGGCGGTTTTGTTCGGATTGTTACCGCTTCTAACGGCTCTATTCTTTCATGAAATAATGGACGAAGATATTTTTGTTACTGTGCTGGGCCACGTCAATCCCTATATGGCGTTGACTTCGGAGACAACCGCTATGTTTATGCCGAGAATGGGGAATCAGCCGTCCCTGATATGGCCCTTACATTGCGCTATTATGCTTGGTGGCTCCGGCGTAATTATAGCAGCATCGGTTTTTGTTGTTCGTAAAGCCGCTCTGCGTCAGATTGGAGGAGAATCAGGTCCACGTTCCGTAGCGCAGGAAGATAACGGCCGCTCGCCGCACGCTACCACCGTCCGCAAAAAACGCATGCGGAAGATGGGCCGCTCGCCTGTTTTATGGAAGGAACTCGCTGCTCCCCTGCTGAGAAAACATAAGGTCGTAACTATTGTCCTGATTATGCTGGCGGTGTTGGCGCTTTTGCTTACCTATGCCAAATGCGATGATGAGAATGAACTCGATGAAGAAGAAGCACACATTGTTTATGGTTTGATTTTTTTGTTTCTGGGTATGCTTTTTACCATTGTCATACCGGCGACCTGCATCACGTCGGAAAAGGAATCCCGCTGCCTTCCTCTGCTGCTTGTAACTACAGTTGGGGACTGGCAGATTATCCGTGCCAAGCTTGCCGGTGCGATAAGACGATGCCTGCCGGCCTGGATGTTTCTGATAGGGCATGTCGGAGTGTTCTCGCTTGTCTGGTATATACATCCAGTTGGGTTTGCCCAGATTCTTATAGTCGTAATCTATGTAACATTTTTTCTCTGCTGTTCCGGTATTTATTTCAGTTCCAGATTCAGGCATACCACTACCGCGGTTGTAATGAATTTTGCACTTGCCGCATCTCTCTGGCTTTTGATTCCAATGCTGCTTGCCCTGGCACTGGAAGCGCTGGATTTAAATGACGACCTGGTCGAGATTTATGTAAATGCGAATCCGTTTATACATTTGATTGTTATTCTTAAAGCAACGGCCAGTCATGGGAATCTATCCACTTATGACTGGCCTGAAATGAATCTCGGCTGGGCGGAGTCGACAGGGCTTATACTTGCCTTCGCCGGCATGTATATCTGTGCTGGAGCCATATTTCTCTGGCGCGCCAAGCGTGGTCTTCGAAGAAATATTTTTTGAATCCAACAACATTACCTCAAAGCATAAGCAAAACGTCCGGCAGAACGTTCGAGTTTAATCATTCGGGTCGGTCATAAAGCTTGAGCTTTGCAATATCCGCTCCTTTTGTTTTTCGGCCTCGATTGATTCGTCCGGCATGTCTTCTTCGGTCATGACTGTCGGCGTAATGAATACTATCAGCTCATTGTTGGATAATTCTGATTCCTCATGCCTGAACAGGTCTCCGAGCAGTGGAAGGTCGCCGAGTAATGCGATTTTACGCTCGACGACACTGTCCTTTTGAAACAGGATGCCGCCCAGCATTATGGTTTGAGCATTATCCACTATCGCAGTGGTCGTGGTTTCCATGTTTGTTCTTACCGGCTGATTGTTTATCAATTCGGAAGCGATTTGGGAAATGCTCAGGTCGATGTTCATGTCGACTCTTTTGTCGGGGGTAATGTTCGGGCGTGCCCGCAAAGTCATGCCGACCTTCGGGTAATCGTACTCCTGCACGTCTCGCCCACCTTCCTGCGAAAGCTCCAGTCTGCCTATGAACGCAACCGTTTGTCCCTTGAAGAAGCTTGCTTCCTTGTTGTCTTTGGTCCAGAGTGTTTGTTCATTTAGAATTTTAGCATCTGTATTCCTGACTAAAAAGTCTATCAGACTCGTTACGTTTACACCTGCCTCGAGTGTAACCTGTCCTCTTTCTTCGAGGAAAGTCAGTTGCGTCAAAGTAGTTACAGCGTCTTCTTCAAGTGTTCCGAAGGCGGCGGTCCCATTGGCCAATTGCAGGCCGAGGGATGATACGTCACTGTGACTGATTTCCACCACCGTTGCTTTTATTCGCACTTGTTTACCCGGTATATCGAGGCTGTTAATCATTTGTTTAATCCTGTCCATAAATTCCGGTGGTGCAAGCACCATAATTGCTTTGCTGTGCGGGTCCGGAATAAATCTAATTCGTCCGATGACGTTACTTATGGGCATTTGTTCTTCGAAGCCCCTTCTCATTCTTCCGGATGTCCACGGCGGACTGTAAGTACCCGGTTTCTGCCTGTCCTGCTGGTTCTGGTTACCGGTTTGTTCCTGCTCACTTTCAACCATCCCCGTTTTCGAAAGTCCTCTTTCACTAAGTCTGATTGGTGCCGGGATTCCTTCTTCGCTGAAAATAGAGTTCAATCGCTCGCTAAGGTCTTCAGGGTCGGCATATTTAAGTGTAACCACCTCCGGCACCTCGGCCATTTCCTGCTTGTCGATTTCTTCGACCAGCTTCTTGATGACCTCATAAGCGCCCGGAATTTTACTTACCACAATTATCTTCTTCGTACCGGGTATGGCCGACACGCTGACCTTGCCGTACAATGGTCCTACTATTTTCTTTTGCCTTTCATCTCTTCCTCTCGGGCCGAAAAATGAGTATATTCTTCCTCTGCTTTCCTCATATTCACTAAAAAGTTCCGAGAGTAGATTTTCCATTTCCATGGGGTCCGAATTAACCAGCGGAATTATAAGGGGCTTGACCGCGTCTACGTCCAGCGGCACATCCCATTCTTTTATCTGCTCCTTGATTTTCTTCATATTTTCAGCCGAGGCAATAACCGTAACACGTTTCAGTGTCTCATAAGCTATTACCTTTACCATATCCGGGTCGCCTGGCTTCAAAGATTCGTATCTTGTGTACCTGCTTCTATACCATGAGCTTTGATAGGTGGACCTGTAGGACTTGCCGTAGACTGACTCGATATTCTGCTTTATTACCTCAGGCTCGGCATATTTGAGTTTTATGTGCTCTATTTGATATTTATCCGTCGGGACATCTATTTCGTCGATGATTTTGTTAACCATCTCACGATTTTCGGAGCTTCCAATTATCATTATCTGGCCGGGTTGCTCAAGCGGCTGTACCATAACATTATATTTGACCGGCATCTGCTGTATCATTTCATTGATTCTTTCAGCGACCTGACGTATGTCCACATACCGAATTTTGCGCAGCGTCCAGTCTCGTTCTTCAGGCTTTTTGTGGTCGAGCTTGGTAACCCATTCTCTAATTCTGACCATGTCGTCGGCTGAGGCTCTCGCAATAATCCAGTTCCTTTTTGAAACAGGGACAAGTGTAATGGGGTTTTTGCTGGGTCCTATGACTACGGAGGTGGCCGGACCGCCCTGCCGGCTGCC
Source organism: uncultured Pirellulales bacterium (assembly GCA_964524285.1). GTDB lineage: Bacteria > Planctomycetota > Phycisphaerae > Sedimentisphaerales > Anaerobacaceae > CAZGGE01. Next base: position 11,272 of record CAZGGE010000003.1, on the reverse strand, counting down.
TCGGCCCCTTTGACCATGACCACCGTGTTTACCTTCTTCAATATCGCCTTCGCCGAGAAGAATTTTCAGCAGTTCCACAATCTCCAGAGGGTCGCCGTCCTCTACCTGAAAAATCTCCCATACCGTTTCCTCGGCCTCGGGGATATCAAGTTGCTGGATGATTCTCTCGATTCGCATCAGGTTCTCAACCGTGTCGATGACGGTAAGCTGATTTGTAGCCTCGTCCGCCGAAACGTAACCATGTTCCGGAATTAATGGAGCAATCATTTCCTGAAGCTTGGCAGGATTGTAATTGTTAACCTGGAAAAATTTCTGCACAATCTTCTGCCTGTTGGCAATGGCCGCAAGTGGCTGCTTTGCCGACAAAGTCGGTACCGAGCTGATTTTAGCATCCTTGATTGGGCGAAGGTAAATCGCGTTTTCTCTTTCTTCCGCAACGAAACCTTTTGTTCGCAGAGCGCTGTAAATATATGACAAGGCCTGACTGCGGGGAAGCTTTTCGCCGGCGTATATTGTCAGCTTCTGTTTCATGACTTCATCATCCGCGGGAATGACGACTTTCCCCGTCCAGTCGGCGAGCTTCTGAACAATATTTTTCATCTCCACGGCATTCAGGTTCAGAGCTTCCATAGGCTCGTTGGGTTCGTTCGGCTCATTTGGTTCATTAGGTTCATTAGGTTCATTAGGTTCATTAGGTTCATTAGGTTCATTAGGTTCCGCGGCAGTTTTAACCTTATTAGAATCCGCCGGTTCGGTTTTTTTACCAGGCGCATTTGCATCCGCAGGTTTTTCTGCTTCGTTTGGCTCGTTTATATCCGCCGCAGGCGCTTCCTGTTTGTTCGGCTCAGTAACTGGCTCTCTTTGCGTTTTGTTCCACCATAGCCCAATCCCGATGAGACAACCGATTAACACCAGAATTATTATTACTTTTGCAACCTTCAATTCTTTCACTCCAATATAATTATCACCGTTTGTTAATTTCTCCTGAGCTTAATCCACTTTTTCATCTAAATGTTATCAATGTTTTTCTCCATCGCCTGAATCATACGTTCTTTTTGTTCCTGAGACATTTTGGCCCATTGCTCCTTCCACCGTTTTTTCTGTTCATCGGTGAGCTGGTTCCATTTTTCAAGGAGCTTAGCTCTGAGCGCCGCCGATATTTCCACGCCCAGCCACGCCAGAGGGTCTTCTTCAGCCGGCTCGGCAACTTCGGCATTCTGAGGTTTCGGCGCCTCTTTTGCGCCGGTCTTAACAGGCTTCGCCTCTGGAGGCCTGACCTTTTCTTTCTTTTGCTCATATTTGACCGATGCCGCAATCGGCGCAAAATTCTTTTTGTTTCCTTCCCATTCAATGGTTACATGCGTAGGTTCTATTGCAATTATTTTTGCGTCCTCTATCTTGTCTCCAACTTTGTATATTTTGCCTTTAACAATCACTTCGTCGCCGATTATGCCGGAAACTTCCTTGACCGGATGTTCTTTTTTGGGAGGTGGAATAAACGGATTTGTTTTCTTTAATTCATCGGCTCTCGTTTGTACCTCCGCCATAATATTCTCTGTATTGTTGGGGTCGGAATAACGCCCTTTTGCTTCT
>CAZGGE010000003.1:6167-9669 GCA_964524285.1 uncultured Pirellulales bacterium | reverse complement strand
CCGCGACTCGCCCGGCGCCAGCTCGGCAACGCGGCCCTTTTGCTTCTCGAACGATGTGTTCTGCCCTTGCGGAACTTGCAAGGAAGCCGCCCACCTTTGTAATCGCCGCCAGGGCGAGCAGAACACTCAAACATAACAAAACAGTTGCAACGAATCGCTCGTTTATCTTTTTTAACCTGTTTATGTTCACCACTTACTTTTCCTGTTTAACGAAGGTTGTTACGACCATATCTGTCTGAAGCTGCTCGCGTTTCTTGCCGGCACACTCGAGGCGAAGTTCATCGATGCCCGCCAGATAGGGATTTTCTTTGAGGCCGGCAAGCAGGTTGAGAACGTTATCATATTTGCCCGTGCCGCTGCACCTTATCCGCAACAATTCGTAACCGGGTTGGTCGCTTCTGGTTGTGGAAAGTATCTCCAGCGGCTTGCCGCCTATTCCCGCCTTTTTCAGTTGCTCGTTAATTTTCTCTCTAAACAGAAATTTTTGCTCTTCTTTTAGGCGTGGCATCTCAAAGGCCGGCACCAGATTCACAAGTCCTGCCCGCCTGGTTTCCGATACGCTGATTTTGCTCAAGTCTTTCCTTGCTTTTGCCAGCGAGGCGCGAACTTGTCTCCAGTGTTCGAGCCATGCAGTGGCTCCCACAAAGCAGAGAATTACCGCAGCGCTTATAACTCCGAGTCTTATCGCCCTTCTGTCTCTTTCGTTCAGCTTCTCCAACATGATTTCTAAAACGCCCTATAATATCCTGTTTTTGCTTGCTTTTGGGTAAAGTTTCCATAATGAAAAAACATGGTGAATTTCAACCTGTCATCCAGTCCTCCCGGCGAGGTATTTTGCAGTTTTACTTCGTGTATGTCTTTTTGTTTTTGCAGTTCTTCCTGAAATTTGTAAATCTGCTCCGCACTCCTGGCCTGGCCGTTAATACTGACCGGCTTTCCCTTTTTGTAATGCAGGCTGTCCAGAATAACGTCGTTTTCTTTGCAGTCGATGAGCTGTTTTAGAAGTTTAAGAAAATCGGGTCTTTGTCTGGCGGCGGCCTTAATTAGATTTTGTCTTTCCACCAGGGCCGTACGATGAGCCTGCAACTCAGCTCCGTTCAGCTTACGAGAGGTTATAACATCAAATAAATAACATAGCAGAACCAGTATAACAAGCATAGCCAGCGCAAGCCCCCCTGCCGCTTTTGCCGAATGCAGCCAGGGCATGCGTTCTTTATGAGCTGAAGGCTTGTAAAGCCTTTTGAATAAATCAAGATGTTTTAGGCCGAGATTCAATACGACGGCGCCAATCCCCAGCGCCGCTCGGTAATTGTAAATTTCCTCCTTTGTAATTCCACCGTCAGTTGCCTTTTCGTCCGGAACAACTACCTTTACATTCAGACCTGCATTTTTTAACCCGTCCCCCGCTTTTTCCAGCCCGTCGTTTCCATTTGTCAGCACAGATAACACCGCCTTATCCGGCTCGGCATATCCGAACAGGTCGAGTGCGCTTTCCACATCCTGAGCAAACCGTTCCATTGTATGATGGTCGATTGAGCTGTCCTCGGCAACTAAATCCTCTTTGCCCGTGTCTATACTTGCGGCATTGTACAGGAGTCCCTTTTCAACCAGACACAGGCGTGTTCTTTCGCCTTCGACACTCATGACAACTTCACGGGATATACCGCCGGGTCCGGATGAAAAAAAGTTCTTGCGAGCCTCCGCCAGGCCTTCGTAATCAAGTATTAATTGTTCCGGTTCTATGTCCTCAATCTCAGCGACAAATTCTTTAAGTCTCCGGCGCCGCCCCGCCGCTATGGTAACTTCCATCTTTCCGTCCGGGGACCTGCTGCTTCGCCAGCTTGTCTCCATCTGGTCGGCCGGCAAAGGGAAACGCGATTCAGCCTGCAGTTTAACTATCGAATCGATTTCCTGCTCACCCGCGGATGGGATAGTAAGGTGATAAAAAACCACACCGGCAGAATCAAAACCAATTACAATCGGCATAGCAGAGTTAGTGCCGGCCGAATTTCCTGCCTCCGCCTTGCCGGCAAATTCACTGATGATTTCCTGATAATTATATTTATCGCAATCGAAAGTCTTCTTATGGAGAACCTCGTAGACTGAGCCGGTCTTTCTTAGTACCACGGCACGAAAAACATCGCTATCCTGAGCAATAGCCAGAATCGGCCGACCGGCTTCGAATCGCTCCTGATTTGAGAATCTTTTGTTCACCTTGCCACTCCCTGAAATGAATAGAGAACATGCTCCGAATCGGGTGTCCTGTCTATTATAACTTCCGAAACTATCCGAAGTCCCCGGCTTGTTCCCGTGTTACCCCAGCTTCTGATTGTATAAATATCGCTGCGGGTGCATATATGATTGGCTATACTTTTGAAGTCCTTGATTTTCACCACTTTTGCTTCCAGAATTTCGGCAATACTTATCATTCCGTCGGCAAGGGTGTCCCTGTAATCGATAATGTCCCGGGCGGTTTGCATCGCTTTCTCCCCGCCTCCGAGTAAAGCGCACAAAACCTCCTCCGGCGCGGTATTTATGTTAATCCTTCCCCATAGCTTCTCTGCATCGCTGACGGTCATCATGTCCGCCGTTTTGTAAAATGTCTCCAGGTCCAGCGGCTCGGCCGTATCCGAACTATCATTGTCGCCTTTAGTCCTTTTGGGGCTGTTTTTATTTATCAGGTCCGAGATGCTTTTGTATCCTTTGCGGCGATTGTCGACAATCCATTTCGCCTGGCTTTTCTTTATGTCGAGTTCGTCTTCCAGCTTATCCTGGTCCGCTTTGTTTATGTTAACCCTGTCATTGCCTTCGGCATCCTTGTTCTTCTCATAGGAACAAAAAGTAAAATATTTAATCAGGCCGTAATCCAGCTTATTATCACCGTTGTCGGCAGGCGGGGTTTCTCTGCCGTCTTTTTCATTGTAATCGAGCCTGTCGTTTAGATTTGTGTCCTCGCCATAGAGCAGGTCCTCTGTGATTCCCCTTACAAGCAATAGTTCACGTATGGTCCTGAACGGGCCGTTGCGAATTTCATAGGGATAAGGCAGGTTTCGATAATAGCCCGCTTCCGCACCCATCGGCAATTGTGCATCATCTTTATCCCGCCAGTCCAGAATCGCACCGACCAGGTCTTCTGTCATGTATGGCATAGCCATTAGTTGTTCTCTTGTAGCAGTATTGACGTTCAGTTTGCTCGCTTCGTCTTCTACCTGCACTTTGAAAAAGGCACCTTCCAGTTCGATATTGTTAAAGTCCTGCTCGTTATAGCTCCATGCGTCCGTCAGGCTGTCGCTTGAGCGGAGGTCTTCGCTTAGAACCGCCGAGGCCGTCTCTACGCCCGCTCGTGCAGCCCACTTGCATCGAACATCTTCGTATCTGGTTACACAAAGTTTCAGATCAACCTGACAGTTTCTCGCCACCAATACCACTATCAGCACCGCCACGGTAACTACCCATAAAACACCGACCAGTACCAGACCCTGTCGAGCTTTTATTGCAGTTT
>CAZGGE010000003.1:0-6157 GCA_964524285.1 uncultured Pirellulales bacterium | reverse complement strand
AGTCGTTGATTTACCGCCCGACTAATCATTACTCTGCCCCGCACCTTCAATAGTTGTACCCTCATCGTCGAGGGTCGCCCGGCCGCCCTTGTCTTTTACAAAGTTCACAAGAAAAGATTTTTCCACCTTCCTGCGGCTCCCGCGCTTACCCATGCTCAAGATTACCTGCACAAGCTCGGGCAGCTCATGCTCTTCGTCAATCCATTCGTTGTACCATTTTTCGCCGTCGAATACCTCTACCATAAATACGTCGACTCCTTGAGCCAATTCCGTCATAACACCTGCCATCTGCGGCAGGTTTTCAGAATCGTGCGGATTCGCACATTGCCTCCTGTAAAGCGCCGCGCTTTCACCCTTGCTGATAAGCAGATATTCGACCTCATAAACATCACCCTCAGGTTGTTGAAGCCGCGTTTTTGTTCTGCTGATGGTATAGAAGTTTAAGACACTTGAAACTCCTTCTTCGCTTCCGGCTAATTGAAGAACAAACTTCATATTGTTGCGGTCTCTGCCACGGTAGGTATTACTCAGGTCTTCAGCCAGTTTTTTTGCGGCAAATTCCAGCTCCGCAGCCGCGTCAATTTCAATATTAACCTGCTCGGAACTAACCGATACGAACCGAAGCATCCCCACTGTAACAAGTGCGATAAAGGCTCCAATGGAAGAGGCCACCATTATTTCAACCAGTGTAAAGCCCCCGCTTCTTTGCCTCATTGCCCGGTCCTTTGCATAATCTGCTCTCCGGCATTCATTCTGGTCTCTACGTAAACGCTGTACTCCCGCTGCCGTTCTATCCAGTTGACCCTTATGCCTACATCATAAAGGTCCCTGATATAACTTTCCTTCACGGACACCTGCCAGGTATAGACAGGCTCGGTGCCTTCAAACTCCCCTGATTTTTTGTCGTAGCTGAGAAATGTTTCCAGTCCGACATAATCAATCAATGTCAATTGACGGTCTGCAAGCGACATTGCGGTTTCATATTGTCTGTTAAGTCTCGTGTAGCTTAACGCACGTGTGCTTACCGCTCCAAAAGCAAGAACGGCTCCGCACAAAATTACGGTTGCAAGAATCGTTTCGACCAGCGTAAAGCCGTTTTTTCTTTTGCCTGTAAACTTCATAAATCCGCGTCCAAATCAATAACGCCGACTTTTATTTGTTCAGCAGTTCCCCTGAAAAGTTTTGCTTTACCCGTCCCTGAACAGATACGAACTGAATAGTGATTTTTGCCGTCTCCAAACTGAAGCATCGCAGCATCAACTCTTCCGTCAGGCCGGAATATTATTTGCCCCCTTCCTTCTCTTTCAAAAACACCGCGACCATAAACCGGCTTGATTGTGGCCTTCTCAACCATTACGTGACCGCCAAACTCTACGTTTCCGTGCCGAAGGATAGTTGTTTCCATTTGTTCAGTTATTTCACCGGGCAGACGGGCTGAAACCACAAAACCTTTACCATCCTGGCTCAGCTCTATTTCGCAATAGCATCCCTGGCGTATCGCCGTTAGACGGGCCTCCTTCGCGGCAAGTACGAGCTTCGTTGCAGCACTTTTTACCAGCATTCTCTCATAAGTGCCCCGGTATATGCCCCAACCCGCACCTGCCAGTAATACTATGACAACGAGAACGAGAAGTATTTCTATAAGTGTAAAACCTCTCTCGATAACAGCATGTTTATGTGATTGGCTAACCTTCAATTTTTCCCCGTTTTATTCGTTATATATGTCGGCATTTTCACCTTCACCGCCCGGCTCCCCGTCGGCACCATAGCTTATCAAATCAAAATATCCCGGATTGACCTGTCCTTCTTCACGGTAGAGATAGGGATTGTCCCACGGGTCGAGTAAATCACTTCTCTTGAGATAAGGCCCGTTCCATTTGTCCTCCAGGTCGCCTGGTGGAGCAAGCAGTTCCTGAAGACCGTGTGTTTCGTCCGGAAGACGACCGCAATCAACCTGAAATCTGCCTATCGAATTCTCAATGGTTGCCATTTTCGCTCTTGCTATATCTCTTTTGGCTTTGCCCAGCCCCTTAAACATCCGCGGCGCAACAAAGGCGGCAAGCATTGATATAATCAGGATTACCACCACCAGCTCTACGAGCGTGAATGCCCTGCGGTTTCGCTTATGTTTTTGCATTTGTAAATCCTTTCTGTTGATTATCCCATAATCCAAATCACAATGGCGGCTAATTCGGCCACAGATATCTGTTTTTTGTTAAAGAGGTACACCCTGCAATTCCATCACAAGTATCGGCAGCAAGGTGGCGGCTATGATAAACCCTACCACGAGGGCCAGCAATACTATAAGCGCCGCCGGAAAGATTGCCATAAAGCGAGTCATGGCAGCGTCCGCATCTTCTTCAAAAGTTTGAGCCGCGTTAAGAAGCAGCTCGTCGAGTCTGCCGGTCTGCTCTCCCATGGATACAATCTGAACAAGCAGCGGTGGAAATCTTTGAGATTTGCCCAACGAATCAGCTAGTGCACTGCCACCCTTGACGTCCTCCACAACTTTATCGATTTCCCTGCCCAGCACCTCATTGCCAAGTGTATTGCGGACAACCGTAAGCGCTTCGAGTAACGTAACACCGCCTTTGGTAAGTGCGCCGAGAGTCCTTGCAAACCGCCCTACTGCTATGGTCCGCAACACCGAGCCAAGCACCGGCACCTTTAACTTGAAATAATCCCACTGAATTCTACCGGTTGTTTTTACCCATCGCCTTAAAAAGAATCCCCCTGCTGTCAAGGCAACGGCAGTAAAAATGCCGTAGTTCCTGATGAAATCGCTCAGGGCAAGAAGCACTCTGGTCGGCAGCGGCAAAGCAGCCAACCCTCCACCTATGGTTGCCAGTATCCTGGGTAATATCCACGTAACGATAACTATAACCGATATTAAACCTATACATAAAACAAAAATGGGATATGCTGATGCGTTTTTCATCGTCGTTTTCAGCTTTTCATCCCTGTTTAGAAGTGCAGCCAGTTGGCCGGTAGTCTGCTCAAGAATGCCGCCGGTTTCTCCCACCTGTACCATTGATATCTGGAGTTCGCTGAAAACGTCTCTGCGGGTGGACATCGCTTCAGAAAGCGATTTGCCGGAACTTACCGCGCCGGCAAGCTCACCGAGAAGCTCTTTCAACGCCGGCTTCTGTATCTGCTCACGTATAATCTCCAGCGCATTGAGAAGTGGAAGACCCGCACGCAATGCAGTACTGAGCTGCATGGTCACGGCAAGTATGTCTTTACTGCGAATCCGGCGGGAGCCGAACTGTAAAATCCTCGTTGCGGAAGGCCCGGATGTTGAGATGGCTTGCTTATCGGCTTTATGCTTTTCAATAATCTCCGTTACAAATTGACCGCCTGCAGCGAGAACTGTTACCGCACTTTTATGGTCTGGTGCCTCTATGGAACCTGTAATATGTTCACCACTCTGGTCAACCGCTTTGTAAGAAAAATAGCCCAAGTCCTGTTCCAGCATAAATTTAAGGCTGACAAAGAACCGGCGTAAAACGGATTTGTATACCGTTCGGTCAGTCTTCACCAAGGCCCTGAGTTACTCTCAATACCTCTTCCGGCGTAGTTCTTCCCGCTGCAATTTTTGCTACACCATCGTTTCTCATGCTGACGTGGTCATCGGGTGCGTTCTTTATTATTTCCTCAGCAGTCGGCCTCTTTGCTATTAACTCTCGAAGATGTTCTGTGATTCGCAGTAACTCAAATATACCCGTTCGGCCGCGCATGCCGGTTTGATTACACTCATTACATCCTTTGCCGCGATATATTTCCTTTCCAGCCTGGAACCTGCCGGTGCTGTTCAGACTCTTAAGTATATTATCATCCGGGATGTAGGCCTGTTTGCATTTCGGGCAGTTTTCTCTTACCAGCCTTTGAGCCAGAACAGCCTCCAGAGAGCTGGCAAGCAAGAACGGTTCTACGCCCATATCTATAAGCCGTGTTACCGCTCCCGGTGCATCGTTTGTATGCAGAGTGGAAAACACCAGGTGGCCGGTTAGAGCTGCGCGAATAGCGATATCCGCGGTTTCCCGGTCGCGGATTTCACCAACCATTACTATGTCGGGGTCCTGTCGTAATATATGACGCAGACCCGTAGCAAAGGTCAGGCCTCTTTTGGGATTGACCGGCATTTGTATAATGCCCTCAAGCTGATACTCGACAGGGTCTTCGATAGTGATAATCTTCCACGAAGGCGAATAAATCTTGTTTAGAGAAGCATAAAGCGTGGTCGTTTTGCCGCTTCCCGTCGGGCCGGTTACAAGAACGATGCCATGAGCTTTGTGCAAACAGTTGTTAAAACCGGCAAGACACTTCGCATCCATTCCCAAATCTTCAAGACCCAGCAGGGATACAGAGCGGTCGAGGATTCGCATTGTGATGGATTCGCCGTATATGGTGGGTACAGTTGAAACTCGGATGTCGACTTTTCCGCTTTTGCCCGAAAATTCGATGTGGCCGTCCTGAGGCACAAAACGTTCGGCTATGTTCATATTGGCAAGTATCTTGATGCGAGAGACTATGGCAGCCTGAAGGTGTTTCGAAGAAGGAGTCTTTTCTATCAGGACACCGTCAATTCGGTATTTAATCTTGACCTGGTCGGCGAAAGGCTCAATGTGTATATCGCTTGCACGCGCGTCAATGGCCTCGAGAATAATCAGATTGACAAGATTAATGAGGGAAGGCTCGCGGGCGAGTTCATAGAGCTTATCGGCTGAATAATCACTGTTGCCGTCCCCGGCCGTGTCGGCCTGCCTTGCATTCGAGGGGGTGAGGTCTCCGAGCATCCGGGCGACGTTGCTGCCGTAGAATTTGAGAATAGAGCGCTCCATCTGAGCCGGGTCTGCAAAGTATCGCTGAATGGAGCAGCCGGTTACCAGACGTAATTCCTGAAGAGAATGGGCGTCGAACGGGTCAATCATGGCGACCGCCAAGCGGCTGTCGTTGCACCATAACGGCAGAATTTTGTATCTGCTGACCAACTCGGCGGAGAGCAGGGAAAGGATTTCCGCGCTGATGGAGATGTCGTTGAGGTCAATTTTTTCGATGCCGGCCTGTACCGAGAGGGCTTCTTTGAGCTGGGATTCTGTGATGTATCCGAGGTCTATGAGTATTTGGCCGAGCCTGCGGAGTTTGGCCTTTTTTTGTTTGTCGAGTGCGGTTTTCAGTGCGGATTCGTCGAGGTATGCTCTTTCGCATAGAAGCCGGCCAAGTGGTTTTTTTTGTGATTTATACATTTTACATTCGCTGCGAAATACGAGAATTAATAGCACATAATTGTATATTAAAACGAGACTTGCGTCAATGTCAGTGACGGAGGCGCAGACACTCATCCCGTCGAGCTTTATATTTATTAGACGTTGCGGAGGGTTAAATAGTTACATGAAAATAGGATTTTTTATTAAAAAGCGGTTAGCGTGTTAAAATTGCCGGCGGTAAAGGCGGAAATCGTGCTTATTCGATAGCTGGTGGGGGTGGTTCGTAAGTGATTTTCTGAATAAGATTATGTGTATTAGAATGTGGGCAGGTAAAATGTAAATGAAAGAATGGTTTTCTTGACCGGGTGGGTAGCGGTATGTAATATTTGATTTCAAGGTAAGCAGTTGAGTGGAGACGAATTATGGATTGTCCGGTTTGCAAAAACGCGATGATTACGCTGGAAATGCAGGATGTGGAGGTGGATTTTTGCGAAGAATGCGGTGGGATATGGCTGGATTCTGGTGAGCTTGAGCTTCTGATTGGTAACGAGGAGCGGGCAGAAGGGTTGCTGAAATCTTTCAAAATTGCCGATGGTTGCAGTGAAGCGGCGAGAAAATGTCCGATTTGCCTGAAGAAAATGCAGAAAATTGCGGTCGGTGGAGGTGAGAAAGAGCTTTTGATAGACAGATGCGGGCGTGGTGACGGTTTGTGGTTTGACCGGGATGAGCTGGATGAGATTCTGGCGCGGGCGGAGCTTGATAAGGATAATAAGATTCGGGAGCTGCTTTCGGACATGTTCGGGGAGGAGAAGCCGGGGGAAGATGCGAGTGGGAGAGCAAAGCAATAGAACGGCTGTAAGGGTCGGGGCACCACCGTTGAATGCACCGCTTGACGGGCAGTACACCACGTGGGGTGCACTGCTTATTGGGTTTGAATCGGGTTTGATTGG
>CAZGGE010000002.1:31632-45264 GCA_964524285.1 uncultured Pirellulales bacterium | reverse complement strand
GCAGGTTTTATTAAGAATGCAAAACAAAAAATTCAAAAGAAAAAATAACAATAGGATCGATAATCCGATGCTCCTCATAAGAAAATATGCGTCATTTTTGCGTCAGTCTCCAGTAGTAAACCACTTGTTAATCTGATTTAGGTTCACTTTTTACTCACTTGAAACCCCCGTTTTTGGCCTAAAAACGCCATATAAGTCTTTGTAAAACAGGCATTTATAGCCAGCCTATAGGTCTGTCGATCCGAAGGTTGAGGGTTCGAGTCCCTTCGGGTTGGGGTCTCGGTAAACGACACCTCGAGATTTCTCCGCTTCGGCCCACCTGCGGCGGGCCTCCGGTCGAAATGACAAGGAGGAGAGGCTGTGGTGTATCGCTTCGGTCGAGATGACAAGTTATAGTCGTTGAGATTCTGGAGTTTTAGTTTTTTGTTTTTAATTTATAGTTTATTTCACCGCCGTTTATGAGGTGGGTCAGGGGTATGGGTCGGTCGGTATCTTCGATGAAGGATGGCCGGGCGGACCAGGGTGTTACGTTTAGCACGCCAGCGAGGTCCATCCAGTGCTGGAGGCGAGCGACGGGGAGGTTCCAAGTCATGTGGAGGTGGTTTGCGGGTGGGTATTGTTTGTACTCGTGCATGGTTGCGTATTCGGGGACCACGAAGGTGTGAGGCCAGGTTACATTAGAGAGGTTGCAGACGGTTTGTTCGAGCTTTTGGGGGAGTTTTGTGGTGTGGGCCTGGTCCCAGATGAGGGAGAACATGTCGTTTAGGCTGCTGTATGCGAGTCTTGCGGCGATGCCGTTTATGCCGGGGGGGGTGGTGAAGGTTACGGAGTTTCCGCCGCCGGGGAAGTAGTCGGGTTCTGCGAGGGGCATGGATACGCGGGCCATGATGTCTTTTATAGATGAGCCGGGTTCAGCGGCCCAGTCGAAGGCGGCACTTCCGGAATTGTTGCCGTCGACGAAGCCTTTTTTGTACCAGTCGGCGTTTTTGTCGACTTTTTGGAGGTTGATTTTTTCGGCGAGTTGTTTTAGTTCTTCTGGTGTCCAGACTTTTCTGAAGTCCATGAAGAGTGGCGGGTTTCCGCCGCTGAGCCAGGTCATAAAGAGCATGGTGAGCAGTCCCTGCACGTCTGCTTCGGTGGCGTATGGGAGGGGTGCTTTTCTGCCGTTGTGATCGAAAGAGCTGTTGAAAAGTGATTCCATAGTGTCTGCGACGGGCAGGGGTGTGCCGCGGAGGTCGCTACCCCATTCGAGCTGGCTCATGAATCCGCCGCCTACGGCCTTGAGGTCCTGCATGATGTCGCGGACGATGAGGTACATGGCGAGGGACATGTCGAATTTCCGGCTGTCGGATTCGTCTCGGAGCTGAAGGCGGTCGCCGACGTACCGGTTGAGCCAATTTCGGAGTTTTTTGAGTTCTTTTTGGTCATAGGCGCCTTTATTGAGCATATCTGCGAGTAGTTTCATATCGAGGCGTGTGATTTCGAGGCCGAAAGTGTTTCTTGTGGCGGGGATGTGCGCGAGTGCGGTTTCCATTCCCATGGAGTCGTGTCCGAAGATGACAACCCTTCTTCCACGGAGTCCGACGGCAGTTACTGCGGCATAGCACCAGTCTATAAGGTTTTTCGCGGTTTGTTCGGACATTTTTGGTTTTGCGCCGGTGTCGTGCCAGGAGCCGACGTTGAGGGTAGACAATTTTCCGTATTGTGCGAGAGCGCCGTTCGTTGCGTGTGCGTAGACGACGCCGGGCTTTGGTGCGGAGTTGCCGCAGGTTATGTTGATTGGTGTTTCTTTGGGGAACTGCTGGAGAAGGGAGATGGTGGTTAGCTGGGGGAACGCCCAGGTGTCGGGTACGCAAACGAGGATGTCGACGCCTGCTTGCCGGAACTGCTGAGCGACGATATCTGCCTGTTTTTCGCCGTCGACGAGAGTGGTGGAGTATACGACTGGAACGGGCGTGTTATCTGGTAGGATAACGGAGCCGCTGATGTTGTCGGCGGCCATTTGGGTGATGTTCTGTGCTCGTGTTCTGCTTTTTGTGTCGATTCTTGGGTCGCAGGCGGCAAAGACGCCGATGAGGGGGATTTTTGGCTGTGGTTTTCTAACGTCGGGCAGTTCAGTTGCACATATTTTTTTAGCCATGTTAAATCCTCCAATTTTGCTTTAACATAATTTTATGTATTTGCAACCGAGTTTAGTTAATTTCCAGTTTATCTTTCTCCGGGAGAGGGGGGAATGTTTTGTGTGGTTCTGTCTGATACCAGTAGGCGACGGAAGCGAGGTCGTCCTGTCGAGCCCTGTAGCGTCTTCCGCTGCGCCAGCCGAGGTCCTGTATGGTTATCCTGAGGTCTTTTTCGAATCTTACGGGGTCGACAATGTGCCAGCGATAGAGTCCGAAGCGAGTTTGTGATTTGTATCGGCCATCGGGTTTTATGAACTGTGGCATTCCGGCGTACGGGGTAGTGAATGTTTTGTATTCGTTGTCTGCCTGGAAGCCGTATGAACCGCAGAAGTAATCTTCTGTTCCGGTGCCGCAGATTGTGGGGAATTCCTCGTCGCCGTCGATGTAGAATTTTATTTCGCCCTCGCCCCACCAGCCGGTGCTGTTTACGCCCCAGCACATGTATGTTCCGACGTAATGTCCCCATCCTTCGACGCCGTCGAGGATGGTGTAGACTTTTTTGTATGGGAGGGGGTTTGTTCTGCGGAACTGTGCGTGGAAGTATGCGGCGTCTTCTGGGACGTCGGTGAGGGTGTAGTCGATCTGGTAGTAGAGAGTCATGGGTTTCATGGCGATGTTTGTCATGGTGATTTTTGCGTGTTTTCTGAAGGGCATCTGCCAATAGCAGTTGTAACCGCTGCCGGGGTTTACACAGACGGCGAGAGAGGAGACCTGAGCGAATTCCCCCCATCCACAGGCAAAGAAGTCTCCGGCGGGGCATTCGACGGAAGGGTTTTCCTCGCCGTCCCAGTACATTCGTATTATGTTGAATCTTGAGTGTCCTGTGGGTGTCATCCATATGTGCTGGATGGCACCGGGACCTTCGATTTCGGCGAGGGTGAAGGTTTTGCCGGGTCCGATTCTGACGGAAGGTGAGATTTTCCATCCTCTTCCGAGGCTTCTCGCGGGGCCTGCGCCTGTTCCTTCAGTTGCCATTCCGCCTTTCCCTTTTTCTCCGGTGAAGTTTTCGGGGCTGATGGAACGTGATTTTGCATGCGAGAGGCGATAGAGATTTCCCATGTGCAGGTTGAGGCCGTTGAATTCCGATTTTGGGCTGTGCTCGGCGGCGAGAGTGCAGCCTGTAAATAGAAGGCCAAGGCAACACAGACAGTTTATAACGGTTAACATTCTCAAATCGGGTTTCATTTTTCTTGCCTTTTAATACTTTTGTTTTTGAACAATGATTTCGTGTTATCTGCTGATTTATTTTTTAGTCAGTTCTTCCTTATCGGGCAGTGACGGGAAGGGTTCGTGCGGTTCGGTTTGATACCAGAAGGCAACGGAGGCGATGTCGTCCTGGAGTGGGAGGTACTTTCCGCCACTTTGCCAGCCGAGAGCCTGAATAGTTACCTTGAGTTCTTTTTTGAATCTGATGGGGTCTGTAAGATGCCATCGATAGAGGCTGAATTTTGTACCGGCAGCTCTTTTCCCGCCAGCTCCGACTCTGATTACCTGTGGCATACCGGCGTATGGAGTGTCGAATGTTTCGTATTTTGCGTTACCGGGGTTTGATTTGAAGCAATACGAGCCGCAGAAATAGTCTTCGGTGCCCGTGCCGCAGATTGTGGGGAATTCTTTGTCTGCGTCGATATAGAATTTTATTTCTCCTTCGCCCCACCATCCTTTGCTGTTTGCTTTCCATGCCATGTATGTACCGACGTATTGTCCGCGGCCTTTTATGCCGTCGACAATGGTGTATACTTCCTTGAAGGGGAGGGGATTGACTCGTCGGAACTGAGCATGGAGGTATGCGGCGTCATCGGGGACATCGGTAAGGGTGTAATCTATCTGATAGTATAGGGTCATCTTTTTTTCGTCGAGGTTTGTCATGGTGATTTTAGCGCGTTTTCTGAAGGGCATGGGCCAATAGCAATTTAGTCCGGTCATGGGATTTACACAGACGGCGTGAGAATTGACCTTTGGATATCCTTCGAGTCCGCAGGCGAAGAAGTCGCCGAGTGGACATTCGACTGAGGGATTTTCTTCTCCGTCCCAGTACATTCTGATTATGGAGAGGCGGTTATTTCCTGTTGGAGTCATCCAGATGTGCTGAATTGCGCCGGAGCCTTTGATGTCAGCAAGTGTGAAGGTTTTACCGGGTTCGATGTGGATGTAGGGGTTTACTTTCCATCCTTGACCGAGGTCCTGTGCGGCGTGTGATGCGGTGCCTTCGCCAACTTTTGCCATGCCTCCTTTTCCTTTTTCGCCGGTGAGGTTTTCGGGGCAGATGGAACGGCTTTTCGCATCGGAGAGGCGGAAGATGTTTTCGAGTCCAAGGTGAAGGCCGTCGAATTCTGTTTCGTTTTTGGAAATTCCAGCAATCCAGAGCAAGGCGAGCAGCAGGCCGATGATGATGAGAAGTCCGTTTAGCAGGTGCATTTTTTTCATGGCATTTCCTTTCGCTTTTTATTAATCTGTTTTGCGGTTTTCACAATGTATCTATATATCATTACTTGTGCATTTTGTCTCGATAGAAATGTTCACTTTTCGGACTGGTCGGCATATGCGACGTTCGAAGTTTTTGAATGGGACAGTTTAGAGGGCAGTAATGAACGAGAGCAGGGCGACGGTTGAGAGCGAAAAACTGCTTGAGATGCATGAAATAAGGAAGGCATTCTCCGGGGTGGAGGTGTTGAGCGGAGTCCGGTTTGATTTGTACATTGGTGAGGTTCACGCACTGGTTGGTGAGAACGGAGCGGGCAAAAGTACACTGATAAAGATACTCGGTGGTGTGCACAGCGATTACAGCGGTGAGATTGAGGTGGGCGGTGAGAGTGTTCGTTTCAGGTCGGTGCACGAGGCGGGGGCAAAAGGGATTTCGGTGATACACCAGGAATTGTCGCTTGTGGGAGCTATGAGTGTGGCGGAGAATATATTTCTTGGCAGGGAGATACATCGGGGACAATGGCTTGATAAGTCGGCGATGATACGGGAGGCCGACGAATTGCTAAGGGATATGGGTGTTAATGTAGATTCGCACCGGGCGGTGGGTGATTGTCCGATGGGTATTCAGCAGATGGTTGAAATATGTAAGGCTCTGGCGTTCGAATGCCGGATAATCGTAATGGATGAGCCTACGAGCGCGCTGACGGAGCCGGAAGTTGACAAGCTGTTCGGGATAATTGAGCGGCTGAAAAAGCGAGGCTGCGGGATTTTTTATATCACGCACAAGATGGAGGAGATTTACCGGGTTGCTGACCGGATTACCGTGCTGCGGGACGGGGAATATATTGGCACGGTGCCGGCGACGGAACTTTCTCGAAGTGAGCTGGTTCAATGGATGGTGGGACGGAAGATTGAGGAGCATTTTCCGCGTCATGTCAGCCGGTTCGGAGACAGGCGTCTGGATGTTCGGAAATTGAGTGTGCCTGCTGTGGGCGAAAGCGGCGGGTTTTTGGTAGATAACGTGTCGTTTTTTGTGAGGTCTGGTGAGATACTGGGTGTTGCGGGTCTTCAAGGTTCGGGTAATAGTGAGTTGCTGGCGGGCATTTTCGGAGGTTACGGCCGTGCAGTGGAAGGTGAAATATGGATTGATGGTGAACTGTTTAAGCCGATAAATCCGAGAGCCGGCATTGAGCGAGGGATTGCTCTTGTTACCAACGACCGGAAGGAGACCGGGCTTGTAATGAGTATGGATATAGTGAAGAATTCGACACTTGCGAGTGTTGCGAGTTATTGTCGTTATGGGTGGCTTAGGCCCGGTGAGGAGATGAAGGCGGCGTCCCGTCAGGCGAGGTCTCTTTCCTTAAAGGCGGAGAGTTTACTTTCGGGTGTTGATTCTCTTTCGGGTGGGAATCAACAGAAGGTAGTGTTGGCGAAGTGGATTGACACGGGGCCGAAAGTTCTGCTTCTGGATGAGCCGACGCGGGGAGTGGACGTGGGGGCCAAGCACGAGATTTACGAGCTGATGAATGCTTGGACGGGTGAAGGGATGGCGGTAGTGTTGATAACTTCGGAGATGCCCGAGCTTCTGGCGATGAGCGACAGGATAATAGTGATGCACAGGGGCCGGGTTACCGCGGAGTTTTCGAGGGATGAAGCGAGCCAGGAGAAAATACTCGAGGCGGCAATGGGTCAGAGCATGGGTGGTCATTCATAGCAGTGAAACGGAGATTTTTTGTGGTTGAAGCAGGTTCGAGATTAAGCGGGGTTTTATCGCACGGCCGGCTTCGCTCGCCGGTGGCGAGAGCTGTCGGTGCGTTGATAATTGTGTTTGTAATCGGGCTTATTTTTCATGCGGACGGGGCATTTCATAACTGGAACACCCACCGTGATATGCTGAGGTATATATCGGTTTACGGTATGCTGGCTTGCGGGATGACGCTGGTGATAATAACTGCGGGGATAGATTTGAGTGTTGGCAGTATTCTTGCGTTGAGTGCGGTTACTTTTTCGCTGTTTACGATTCACTGGGGCTGGCCTGCATGGGCGGCGATAGTATTGTGCATTTTGACAGGTATGGCCTGTGGTTGTACATCCGGTTTTTTCATAGCGAGGTTTGGCGTTCAGCCTTTTATTGCGACGCTTGCGATGATGGTATTCGCCCGTGGTATGGCAAAGTGGGTTTCGGGAGGTCAAAAGATTTCTCGTTCGGTAAGGATAGCGGGTGTCGGTTATAAGACCCTCGATTTGCCGGAGATTTTCCGTTTTATCGACTCGAAGGTTTTCGGTGACAATCTTTCGGTTGTAACGCTGATATTTTTTGCATGTCTTATAGTGAGCTGGATATTGCTTGTGAAATTGCGTCCGGGGAGGTATTTATATGCGATAGGCGGCAATGAAGAGGCGGCAAGGCTTTCGGGTGTGCCTGTTTTCGGTGTGAAGATACTGGCGTACGCGATGAGCGGGATTTTTTGTGCGGTTGCGGGTATATGCCAGGCAGCCCAGGAGCAACAGGGAGACCCGGAAGCGGGCGGTGGTTACGAGCTTACCGCCATAGCGATGGTTGTAATCGGCGGAACGAGCCTGATGGGGGGCCGGGGCAGTATATTGCTGACCCTGATAGGGATTTTGACAATCGGTTATCTGGAGAAGATACTAAGTATCAACGCGGTCGGTGAAGACAAGCGATTGATGTTGACGGGTATAATTATTATTGCGGCGGTGTTGCTGCAAAGAAGCAAAAAAACTTGAAAGGATTAAGCGATGTCATTCAGGAAGATATGGTTATTTCCGGTTATTTTTTGCGTGTTATTTTGCGGCTGTGGTAAGGAGGAAGGGCAGGCAAAGTGGACGACAGGAATGAGTCAGTGCAATCGTGGGGAGCCGTGGCGGGTACAAATGGATGCGGATATCAAGGAAGCGGCGGCGGAGTATCCGGAGATTGAGGTGATATTCAAGGATGCGCAGAACGATACTCTGAAGCAGCGTTCTCAGATGGAAGAATATATAAGTGCGGGAGTTGATTTGATAATAATTTCTCCGAAGGAGGCTGCACCGCTGACGCCTGTGGTAAGACAGGCGTACGAGCAGGGTATTCCGGTTATTGTTCTTGACAGGCGGGTTCTCGGGGACGATTACACCTGTTTTATCGGTGCGGACAACACGAAAATAGGCAGGGCGGCGGGTGAGTGGATTGTGGATGCACTGGGCGGCAAGGGAAAAGTTGTGGAGTTGAAGGGTCTTATGACGTCGACACCGGGCCAGGACAGGCACACCGGCTTCAGGAAAGGTATCGAAGGTTCTGATATAGAAGTAATATTTGAGGCGGATATGCAGTGGCTTGAGCCTAAGGCCCGCCAGGAGATGGAGTCAGCTCTGGCACGGTTTGATGATATCGATTGTGTTTACGCCCACAACGACCCGGGAGCACACGGAGCATATCTGGCAGCGAAGGCGGTTGGCAGGGAGGATGAGATGCTTTTTGTCGGCATTGACGCACTTGCCCAGGAAGGCCGGTTTTATGTGCGTGAAGGAATACTTGATGCGAGCTTCGAGTATCCTACCGGCGGGGAGGAGGCAATCGAGACGGCACTTACCATTCTAAAAGGTAAAACGGTCCCGAAAGAAATAACGCTGCGGTCGCGGGTATTTACGCCGGAGAATATAGATGAAGGCGGGGCGTATCTTGAGTAGCGGGATTGGACAGCCGGAGTAGAAGTATTGTTTTGAATGTATTGGGGTAATTATGGCAAGAGGAAGATTTGCGGTGGTTTTATTGTGGATGTTGTGCTGTTGTTCTTGCGGTGCGGAGGAGCCGGCCATAAGGGCCGGTTATTTCAGGATTTATGACCCGAGTGTGGGAGAGGAGAAGGAGTGGTATATTAACGACCACTGTTTTGTTCGTGGGGAGGACGGGAGGTGGCATCTGTTCGGGATAACGCGGGAGGAGCCGGCGAAGCCGATTGCGGAGGATAATTTTGCGCATGCGACGGCGGATAAATTGTATCAGGTTCCGTGGCGGAAGGAGGCGTTTGCGTTGACGGTTGATGCGAATGCGGGTGAGGAGCATCTGTGGGCACCGCACGTGATTTTTCACGAGGGGATTTACTACATGTATTACTGCGGTGGCGGGCGGAACCCGACGAAGTATCGAATACATCTTGCGACATCCGAGGACCTGTATGATTGGGAGCGGCATCCGGAGAATCCTATGGTGGTGGACGGATATCACGCGCGGGACCCGTTCGTGCTGAAAGTCGGGGACGAATGGGTGATGTATTATACGGCAACGAGCACGCCGTCAGGAGGTAACCATATAGTCGCGTGTCAGGTGAGCGATGACCTTATTCGGTGGCGCGGGCGGAAGGCGGTTTTTGTGGACCCTTCGAAGGGCAGAGGTGGCGGGCCGACGGAGTCGCCATTTGTGGTGCGGCGGGGTGAGTATTATTATCTTTTTATCGGGCCGCGAGGCGGATATGTTGGTACGGATATATTTCGCAGCCGAGATGCGTTTGAATGGAAGCCGGAAGACAAGGTCGGGCATGTAGAGTCTCACGCAGCGGAGGTGATACGGGATGAGGACGGCAGGTGGTATGTAAGTCGATGCGGATGGGGACAGGGGGGAGTGTATCTGTCGCCGTTGTACTGGAATGACGGATTAAGTGGTTCGGAAAGCTCGATGGATGAATTGTAAGAGGCAGGAATTTTGCGGTCTGGACGGATGAAAAAGGGTAAAACCCTGATTTCTGCGATTGAGCGGCGCGACCTGTTTTGCGTTGCGATACTTACGGTTATAGCAATATTGGTGGGGGTATATCTAATTAGTACCGCGGTGCTTATTTCGAGAGACGGAGTTCGCTATATATCGCAGGCAAAGCTTTTGTCAACGCAACCTGAAAAAGTAATAAAGGGGCGATTTCCTATAGGTTATCCAGTTATGATTTATCTGGTGCACGAGGTGATCGCCTGGTTTCATTCGGGGTCATCACTATATACCTGGATTTATTCAGCACAGGGAGTTACATCAGGATGCAGAGTAATTTCGATAATTATTTTGTATTTCATAGGGAAATTCCTTGTGGGTGGCCGGAACAGTTTCCTTGCTTTGTTGATATTGATATTTTTGCCTTATCCTGCGGAGTACGGCAGTGACGTTTTAAGGGACTGGCCTTATCTTATGTTTGTTTCGGGCGGGTTTTTGTTATTGTTGTACGGCAGCTTTCATCAAAGTTGGTGGAGTTTTGGATTAGCGGGTTTTGTCTCGGGGCTTGGTTATATGATTCGACCTGAGAGCGGGCAGATTTTATTTTACGGATTAACGTGGCTGTTAATATTATTTTTCAAATCCTCTTTGGGGATGAGCAGAGTAAAGACATTTGCCGCTATGGTGGTTTTGTGTATCGGGTTTATGATTCCCGTCGGCCCTTATATTCATAAAAGAGGACTGTTTCTACCTCAAAAAGTTAATTTACTTATCTCATGTTGTGAATACGATGTTGACGTTGAAGAAAATGATTATGTCAATACATCTCCGCAATTATGCAGCAGAAGCGGCCAGGCCGGTTGTGTTATAGTTGCCATATACGAAATACTCAAGTCAAGCTTCGAGAATCTAATGTATTTTTACGGCCCTGTCCTTTTGGCGGGCGTGTATAATTATTTTCGGTGCAGGGCGAAAATTAGAGAACCGAAAAACTTTTTTATACTTTTGTTCATAGGCACAAATGTGGTTATTCTAGTATTTTTGTATTGTTATTACGAATATATCAGCAGGAGGCACACACTGCCGCTTGTGGTTTTTACCATATTTTATTTGCCATCAGGTTTGCGTTTTATATGTGACTGGTTTGTTGGAAGCGTGCCGGGAATCCGGCACGACCGTTCGACAAAACATGAGTGGTTAATTCGCAGCTTTATCATTTGCGGCATGATTATTTGCCTGCCCAAACTTCTGACCCCTATGTATGCTGATAAGCACAGGTACAAGGCGGCCAACGAATGGCTAAAGCAAAATACAGAACGCGATGTCATTATAAAGACCCCTGATGTACGGCTTGGTTTTTATGCAGAGAGGGATGCAAGAAAGCTACGCCATAACAGAGTCGGTCGGCGAGCTAAATATGTACTGGAAATTGTGGATGAACCTAGTGGTGATACTTTCTCACATGAAAGTTTTCGGGAGGTTCACCGTATGAATCTGGATGAGCCTGACGTAAAAAAAGAATTGATTATTTACAAGGCGGAAGGGGCCATACCGAGGCCTGCAGGGGGTAATAAGAAGTAGGCGTGGAGACTTAAAGGTTTTTGAGCTTTACCAGCCGCTCCTGGAGAATACGATGGGGAATGTTTTGAGGATGATATAAAAATTTAATAAAGGTGATCTTTGCTGAATATAGAGGTAATCGTATTTTATTTTGTGTTGAGGTTTTAAATCGTAGAGTTTTCTTATCTGAGCGAGTCCGGTGATACCAGGTTTTACGGCAAGCCTTATTTCTCTCAATGCCTTATGTTTTTTGACAAAGTGAGGACGTTCCGGTCGAGGTCCGACCAGGCTCATATCTCCTTTTAGAACGTTAAGGATTTGGGGTAACTCGTCAATTCTCGTTTTTCGCAGATATTTTCCGAATTTTGTTACTCTGGGGTCGTCAGGGCTTGCCCAGACGGGCCCAAGCAATTCCTCGGCGTTCTGGACCATGGTTCGGAATTTATAGAGGTAGAACATTTTTCCGTCTTTTCCTACTCTTTTTTGCTTAAACAATACAGGTCCTTTTGAACCGAGTTTAATAAAAGCTGCGAGAATTAACATAACCGGCCAGAGTAATATAAGCAGTGCGATGCTTCCCGTAACATCGATGCTTCTGATGAGGAATTCGTCGAAATCAGTTTGTCTTCCAACGAACGTGCTGAGGAAATGAAATGAGTTATGTCCGTTGATTTTTTCGTGTAACAGTTCCATGTAGACAGAGGGACTGAAGACGACATTTACATTATATTTATTGATCAGATAAGTCAGCATGCTGAGGTCGGCCTGGTTTTTTATTTTTCCGCAGATTACAAGTTGGTCGATATAGAGGTTATCAGGAATATCGTTGATTTCAGCAACTTCAATTTTATTTATTGCGCCCTTGCGGAAAATAATATCATCTACATTATCTTTGCCGATTACCACCACGTTCTTGCGGATTTGTCGTTTAGACTTCAGGAAGATTTTATTAGTCTGGAAGATGAAGAAGAAGCTCAAGGGAAACGAGAGGACGAAAACGCCTGTGGGAAACGCATGCCATTCAATTCTGTAAACGTAGACGAAGGCTACACAAAGCAGCGTGCCGACAAAAAGAGCGGCTAAAAGTTTTTTGAAAAGTTGCCAGGAAGATCTGAACTTTTGGCGAAATGCACCAAAGAGAAAAAGTGTTACAAGCTGAATTGCAGTTAGAAATATCAGGCTGTCGGTATATGGTGAGAAATTTCGTTTCGGGAACGGCCAGCCGTATCTAATGAGGTATGCACATAGAAATGCTGCATTAACAAGGATACCATCGATAATAATTAAAGTAATTCGTGACCAGAACATTAGTATTTTCAAGCTACACAGTTTAGAAGATTTGCCAACGGATCTTTCTCAAATCATTTGTGCTTTTCTGCGTTTTTTTATGAGCGTTCAATTTTTCTGCCGAATGCAAATAGCGCGGTTTTGAAGATGCTCGGTGCGTATCGCTGGTGTAAAACCCCTGTGTAATAAGCAATTTTTGAAAAGGTCAAATATGAAGGTTCAGCACCATATCCGTAGACGACTGCGTCAAATCCGTGTTTTTTGAAGATTTTTCGTAGTTTCCGCCTTGTGTTACACTTGTAATGAGTTGGGAAAATATCCTCTTTACGGCGATGTGGTTGCAAGCCGGCAAGCAATTTTGTGTGTATTTTAGAAGGGATGATAATTGAGAACAGGCCAAAGTAACTTAAGATGTTTGCGGTTCTTATGGCCAGGTATCCACCGGGAACAAGGACGCGTCGGCATTCATCGAAAAAAGCGTGCGGATTTTTAACATGTTCCAGGACGGAGTCGCAAATACACAAACCTACGGAGCCATCGCCGACGGGCCAGGGTTCGCCGCGGATTAAGCGAAACTCATCTATGCAGGGATTTGAGCGGGCTTTTTCGTCGACATCGATACCGATAACTTTGCGGCATCTTCCTTTGAGGATTCTAATTTTCTTCCTGAAATTTATTTCGTCGTTCCGGTATGCGGCTCTGCCGCACCCGATATCAAGCACAACTGATGCGGGGTTCAGGAGCATATTCACCCGCGAGTAAAACGTTATTGTCCCATCCACATCGCTGATGCCTCCAAACCTGCTTTCCGGGTAGAATTTATTTTTAAGGCAGGTTTTCCTGTTCATGTATGGTCAAATTCCTGAAAGATGATTGGGATGAGGCTGCATTTGTAAATTTTGTTTCATGGACTCTTCACAGGTCTTCCATTTTCTGGTCTTTTTGTCCAATCGTGCTTTGTTGATGATATCATCAAGTTTGTCGAGCATCTGTGAACGCCTGCAGTACGTTAAAACATATTTTTTTCCGCTTTCAGTCATTTTCTTTCTAAGTTTTTCATTTTTATGCAATTTTAATATAGCATTTTTCATTTCCCGAGCGTCTTCGGGTTTCACTGATATACCACCGCCGCTTTTTCCAAGAAGCTCCGCGGTATCGCCCCGTCCTGCAAAGACAACCGGGACACCATTTCCGAGGTAATCAAAGATTTTATTTGAAAGGCTGGACTCAAGGGCGTCATCTTTACGTATAGAATTTATAGCCACATGCGCGGCCTGCAAAAACGCGGTTATTTCATATCGCGGCCTCAAACCCAGAAAAATACAGTTTTCGAGTTTATTTTGCCTGCATAAGTCGATTAATTCTTTCTTTTTTTCACCATCACCGATGAAAAGAAAAGCTATATCCTTATTATTTTTGAGCATGAGTGCTGTGCGGGCAAAAACTTCGTGATCTCGCGCCAGTCCGAGAGTTCCGGTATAT
>CAZGGE010000002.1:25326-31622 GCA_964524285.1 uncultured Pirellulales bacterium | reverse complement strand
TAGAATATTTTTCAATAATATGCCGGACGTGTTTTTTTAAATCATTTGCAATTTTGTCAATATCTTCTTCGAAACCGTTCATTATAAGAATGTTTTTCTCTGGGTGATTTGTATATTCATCCACGATTTTTTTTATGCCCGGCGTTACCGATATAATTACCCGGGCTTTACAAAGGCAGGTTTTCTGCACAGCAAATAGAGGTAACACAAGGGCTTGAGGAATTAGTTTTCTTTTTTCGGCGAATTCCAGCCAGGCATCTCTTATTTCGACGACAAATGCATTTTTTTTGATAAGGCAGATAAGGTAACCGACGGGCAGCAGGAACAGGGGGGGCGAAGACGAGATGATAATATCGGGATTTTTAACGGTTAGTGCGGCAAAGAAAGCCAGGAGAGGAAAAAGCACATAATGTAATATCCTTCTGAGGCGTGTTTGTCTATAGCCTGGAATAGTGAATGTTTTTATGACATTTATTCCAGCAATATTACGACGAAGCAATATCCGCGATTTCCCGGCAGACCTGCCGGTCATATGATGAGCAGAAGAACATATAACAGTAACTTTATGGCCGCTTTTGCGGAGCCTCTGCGCGATTTCCCAGGTTCTCAGAAGACCGCCATCCTCAGGTGAGTTAAAATAATCAGTGATATACAGAACGTGCATAATTATAAACGAAAGGTCTACTTAAGTCCTTTACCAGCGATTGCTTTGCAGATACGGGCGGGCAGGTTCTCTATTATGAGGTTCATTTCATATCCGCAGTTGCAGCCCGGACAGTTTCGGTTCAGCATTTTTATGAGCCTGTCTTTGTAGCTTTTGCTCGTCAGTATCGAGTGAAGACTTTGCTCAAGTACATTGCCCACAGGAGGCATAGCGTAGCATCCGGAATAAACCTCTCCCCCTGAACCTATTCCTATATCCGTAAATCCCAGGAAACACGGCGGTTCAGGAATTTTTTTTCTTTTAAGATAATCATGCATGTAATTTATCTGGTCATCTGACATACGCTTGAGAAGAGACTTGTCGAGGTGTTTTTTTATAATGGTTATGATTTTATCAACCTGTGTTGGTGAGGGCCAAAATTGCTTTGTATCCACACCGTTGAGAAAGTAAGTCTTGTTATCGGGCAGGTTTACATCCCATAACAGGGCTTTTTCTTCCATAATATTAAAAAGTTCTTCAAGCTCGTCGGCAATCCAGGAGCCTATTGTTGACATAATAGTAATACGTTTACCTTTAATCAGTTCCACGGCATTCATGACACGATTGAAATAACCATCTATACCCCGAATTCTGTCGTTGGTTTCTGCAAGCCCATCGATAGAAACACCCAGGTCGGTCAGGCATGAGTTGTTTATCTGTCTGTGATATTTATCGAGAAGCAGGCCATTTGTAGCAAGCGTGATTTTATTAAATTTAAGATGTTCTATTCGAGATAGGATTTCGAAAAAGTCATTTCTCAAAAGTGTTTCGCCGCCGGTAAATCTTAGTCGTTTCGCACCAATCGCCCTCAACTCGTGAATTAAATCAACGGCCTGTTGTGTCGACAGCTTGTCCGTCCATTTTTTTTTCCAATAATCACAGGTGATGCATCGAGCATTGCATTTTTCTGTAAGCCGAACGTTTGCCCGCAGGAGATGGATGGTATTCGGAATAAAAGCATGCTTTTGAGTTCTGCCGTAAAGATGCAATTTTGCCAGGTCAAAGTATGCGCCCATTGCGAAGATTTTCCTTTTATCTTAGAGATAGGAAACAAGTATATCGACAATTTTTTTTGCATTATCCTGTCCGAAGGGATTTTTCCAGTTTCTTCCGGTATTATCATTGAGGAAGTACTCAACCGCATGTAATATTTTTTTGCTTTCATTTTCTGCAATGATGTTTCCGCCCGCTGTTACCGTCTCAGGTCTTTCGGTATTTTTACGAAGAGTGATGCAGGGAATCTTGAGAATGCATGCTTCTTCCTGTATCCCGCCCGAATCCGTAAGCACAATCAGGCATGACGAAAGCAGCTTTAAGAAGTCAAGATAGGGTACGGCCTCAATGGTATGGATATTTTCGATGCACTCGAGTTTTTTCATGAGTCTGAAGGTTTTTAGCCTTTCGATGGTTCTCGGATGAGCAGGAAACACAATTGGGTAATCGTATTTCATTTTAAGTTTTTCAAGAGCATCCAGTATGGAGCAGAGATTTTCTTTATAATCGACGTTTTCTTCCCGGTGAACTGTGAGGAGAAAGAATTTTTTTGTTTTGAGTTCAAGCTGCTTCAGTATATTACTTTTTCTTTCCGCTCTTTTTGCGTGCTGTGTTACGGCATCTGATATGGTGTTGCCTACGACAAATATTTTACCTTTAACATTATCTTTTTTAAGGTTATTTTCAGCTTGTTTAGTGGGAGGTAACAGGATTTCAGAAATATGGTCTATCATAACCCTGTTATGTTCTTCGGGCATTGTCCAGTCGTTACTCCTCAACCCGGCCTCCAGGTGCGCAAGAGTGACACCCAGTTTTCTTGCCGCCAGTGCACCCGCCAGGTTTGTATTTGCATCGCCGCCGACTATTACCAGGGAGGGCTTTTCCTGTATCAACACTTTTTCAATTTTTTCAATCATCCGGGCGGTCTGCTGGCCGTGCAGTTTGAAGTTTTTTGTTTCATTATTAATATATTTGGGGGCAGGCAAATCCAATTGTTCAAAAAACTGTTTATCCATGTTGTAGGAATAATGCTGGCCGGCGTGTATTATAAAAAAATCAGTTTTTCTGCTGCTTAGTTCCGAGATAACCGGAGCGAATTTAATGATTCCCGGACGCGTGCCGACAACCACAGCGACGGTTTTGTTAAGTTCCTGTTTTCTCAGTACCTTAAGTTCCATTGGTAATTTCAACAAAAGTCATTGTAATTAATTATAACTTTTTGATTCCTGCGAGCTGACTCCATAATTTTGAATGTAACGAGTGTAGTCGAACAATAATCTTCGAAAGTAACGGGCAGGGGGGTTTCCGCCGTAACGGCATCGATGAATACGCGGATTTCATTTTCGTAACCCATATCCCTGACGAATTTGTTTTTACGTTTTCTTTTGCTTCCAACAGCCCAATCAATAGATTTGAAATCATCCACGACGCAAAGCATTTGATTACAGAAGATTTCAACTCTTTCCTTGGAGTGAGACCTTGATCCGTCGGCACAGTAACAGATTGAGGCAATTGACCCATCCGGGTATTTCATATTGACGAGCATATTATCCATGTCGACGGAATTGTTTCTGGAAGATGTATATACTGAAACAGGATTGGCACCGATGAAGTATTGAAGGAGGTCGACATAGTGGCATGCCTCGCCGATAATTCTGCCGCCGCCGATTTGTGGACTTTGTGTCCAGTGGTCTTTCGGGATGTATCCTGCGTTGGATCTGATTGTAATGAGTTTTGGAGCGTTGCCTATTTTTTTCAGGATTTTGGATGCGCGAGTCGTCAATGGCGCGAATCGTCTATTAAAACCAACCATAAGTACCGGCGGTTCCTTGCAGGCCTTATAGGTTCCAACAATTGTTTGTAGCTGCTTTTCGTTTATGCACAACGGCTTTTCGACAAATACATTTTTTTTGCGTCTTAAAGCCTCCAAAATCATTTGAGCATGCAGGTTATGCCGAGTTGTGATGAAGACAGCCTGTATTGTTTCATCTTCAATAATCTTCTGATAATCTGTGGCAAAGTATTCTATAGCCCATTTTTCGGCAGCTTGTTGTGCGGATATCCCTTTTTGGCTTGCTATTGCTCTTAGTTTAAGGCGCTTATTTGCAGCCAGGATTGGCATAAGTATGTTTCTTGTGAATTGGCCTGCACCGATTATACCCACCGTTATTTGTTGGTTTGAGGTTTCAGCCTTAGTTTCCGGTTGTTTTGTATTGTATAGAGTCACGGGGTTTGAGCCTCCGTGATCAGGGCCGTATTGTATTAAAACACCTATTTCCTTTTGTTTGGCTCCGGTGTCCAGCACCTGTTCATACGAGTCAGAAATATCGTCGAAATTGATTTTGCGTGTGATAAGTTTCTCAGGATTCAGACGGCCATCACTAATCAAGTTCAGGAAATCCTGCATATTCGATTTTTGTGTTGGTGCCTTTTCTTTACAGTAAGTCTTATCCGGCGAGCCTGCATCTTTAGAAACCACAAACTCCAATTCATTTTCATAGAAAGGCCTGCGTGGTATATTAAGACCAACCACACCTACGAGTACAATACGACCACGAAAGCCGGATATTTTTGCGGCGAGCAGGATTGGTTGATTTGAATCCGTCGAAGCAGCTATTATTACTTTGTCAAAACCTTTATGATTTGTACCAGCTAAGGCAGTTTCGCCAATTTCGGGTTGATTACAGTCATAAACATTAGGAATAGCAAGTTTTTTAGCCTGCTCAAGTTTATGTTTGTCGACGTCGAACACAGCGACGTCACATTCCATTGCTTCGGATATTAACGCGGTAAGAAAACCTATCATTCCAAGACCTATTACCGCTACTTTATCACCCGGCTTTATTCCGGCGTTTTTGATTGCATTTACGCAAATAGCTCCGATGCCGGTAAATGCCGCAGATTCGTTGCTTACATTTTCCGGCACCTTAACCGCTGTATCAGCCGGAACCGACGTATATTCTGCGTGTGGTGCCTCTCCGGTGCCAAATAGGGCTACACGGTCATTTTTTCTGAATCGGGTTACAAGTTCTCCGTTTTCTACGATTTTGCCCACGGAACTATATCCAAGAGGCAAAGGCTCATCCAGTCTTCTCATTGCCTGTTTTAAGGTAGTTGTAAATCCCTCTCTCCTTGCTTTCTCGATGAATTGTTTTAACAAATCCGGTCGAGCTTTAGCTTTTGAAACAAGCGATTTTCTGGCAAAGCTTGTCAGGATTCTCTCGGTTCCCAGACTGATAACCGAATTAACCGTCCTTACTAAAACATCCTTATCTCCCACAGCGGGAACCGGTATATCTACTATTTGCAATCTGCCTGTTTTAAAATTCTGGATTAGCTGTTTGCTCATAAATCTAAATCCTGTTTATTTCTTAATTAACCAGCTTAATGTTTTGCTAATGTCAGCCCTGATGTCTGATGGATTTGCAATATATTTTCTCAAAGGTATTCTTTTAAATAAATTAGATGCCTTTTTGTTAATGCGGAAGCAAAGGTCAAATGTCTCATCGACTAACCGATAGAAAGTTTCGTCATCAAGAACGCCTGTATAGTTAGAAACTAAATCTTTATAAACATCACCTGACCAGACCTTATCCCCGTTTATAAGTCCACCTTCAACACAGATATCAAAAACATCGGTACCGGGTAGTGGGATCAACACATTTGCATATACCCAATTTGGAGATAACTCTTTGATAAATCTCTGAGTATCACTTATATCATCTTCCGTTTCGGAAGGAAAACCAAGCATAAAATATGCAGCCGTTGATATTTTATACTTTTTAGCCATATTAAATATTCTCTTGATTTGAGATTTAGAGACCGGTCTGTTTAACATTTTAATAAGTCTATTGCTACCAGTTTCCACCCCGAGATTTATCTTTATGCAACCTGAATTAATGATTTTCGTCAAAATCTCTTCATCCACCAGTCCTACACTCGAAACGCAACTCCAGTTTATCTTGATTCTGTCTTTAATTAATCTATCGCAAAATTCTCTAACCCATTGTTTATTCAAAGTAAAATTCGAGTCCAAAAATGCGAAACTGTAAATACGCTCATTGTTAATTCTGTATTTTATTTCATCTAAAACATTTTTCGGAGACCTCAATCTAACTCGACGCCCCCAGATATTGGTAGTAGCACAATAAGCACATCGAAACGGGCAACCCCTGCTCATTATTAAAGAATTCAAAGGTAAACGAGATGGTCGGGCATCTTTCAGACTCATACGATAAGGACGTTCAGGAAAGGGAAGCTCATCCAAATCTCGGACAAAAGACCTGTTTTTAGTTTTTATTAAGCTGTAGGAGTTAGAGTTATCTCTAAATACAATTCCTGGAACCTTTTTGAATCTTTCAGACGATAGCTCTTTATTAACATCTAGATTATTTACTACATCAAGAATACCATAATCGAATTCCCCGACAGCTATAATATCAATATTATCAATATTCTCGAGCAGCTGGGTGTAATACAAACTTGCGTGATGGCCACCCAATATAACTTTAGTACTAGGAAAGATATTTTTTACAAGTCGGGCTAAACTAAGAGCACTTTTGACTTTTATGGTCGAGAATGTAATGCCAACCACATCCGG
>CAZGGE010000002.1:6334-25316 GCA_964524285.1 uncultured Pirellulales bacterium | reverse complement strand
TACCGTCTGTATTCCATCGACCTGCTTATCCTCGAATATGTGTTGACAAGCGGATTGTGTTCAGTGTTGTCCAAATCGAAATAGCGAGCCTGGTGACCAGCTTGATTCAATACAGCACACATATATGCCATTCCCAGCGGGTAAACGGAAGTTGTTTTGACTCCCATCAATCTTTCATAAGGAGGGTCAAAAAGTAGAACTTTCATACCTTTCCTTTATTTGATTCTTTTCACCTGTCGATAACGATTCGTATATTTTTTTGTGGTCATTGGCGACTTTTTCAAGCGAAAAAAATTTTTTGATCTTTTCTTTAGCGACGTATTTATTTCTCAGGCAGTCTGAATCCGTGCTGTCAAGCAGATTCAATATTGCCTTAGCCATAGAATGATAATCTCTGGGAGCAACTATCATATACATATTATTATCGGGAAGCTGTTCTCTAACCCCTCCTACATCAGTAGCTACAACTGGCAGTCCCATTGCCACAGCTTCCAGAACAGCCATAGGACACGCTTCGGTAACAGAAGATAGCACAAAAACATCGGTAATGGATAGAATTGCAGGTACGTCATTTCTGAAACCAACAAAAAGTACATCATTTTGGAGTCCACTCGAGAAGACCTTTTTCTTCAGATTTTTCCAATAATCCTGCTGGGTTTGTATTCGATTACCCACAATCAAAAATTTAATCTTGTCCCTATGTTTTTTTATTTCCCGTGCCGCTTCGATAAAATATTTGTAGCCCTTGGATATATTTATATTACCTACAGCGGTAATAATCGATTCTTGCTCGTCAATATTCAGCTCTTCTCTCAACTTCTGCTTATCCGACTTATCAAACAAGTGGGGATTAAACTCATTCATATCCACTGGTGC
The DNA here is from genome assembly GCA_964524285.1 of uncultured Pirellulales bacterium. GTDB lineage: Bacteria > Planctomycetota > Phycisphaerae > Sedimentisphaerales > Anaerobacaceae > CAZGGE01. The sequence continues at coordinate 24,440 of CAZGGE010000002.1, read as the reverse complement.
GTACAATACTTTTGCCTTTTTCCAAAATTTTTCATTATTCCCAAAATAAAAACATCCCACTTTTTCCGCAGCTATTGCAACAGTATCGGCAAAACGCGTTGCCAGTCTCGCGCATATTTTCCTTATAATCCAGGGGTCAACCGTCCCGTTCAGGTGCCATACTAATTTCATCTTTTCAAGTTTGGCAGCTAAGACAGGAATTATATTAATGCTGCCATTAACGTGCACTATATCGATATTCTGTTTTCTGATTATCATCCGTACCTTATATAAACTAAAAGGAAAACACAAAAAGAACAAAAAAAGCGTCCTCCAGAAAGAAGTTAACGACAAACACTGGAGATGTTGCAAAACACAGCATTTGAATTTCGGGACAGGTGTACCGTCTTTTACTTTTTCATTAAACAAAAAAAATGTTTCTATCTTTTTAGTCCGCAGCTTACAGGCTATGCTGTAAGCTCTTCGCTGAGGACCACCAAATCTATTGTCAAGAAAACAATTCAGAATTCTCATTTGCTATAAACCCAACTGTCATCTTTTTCATACCCCAGTTCAATCAACTTATCACCTGCATAACAGTTAAAAATTTCACAAGCTTCTCTGTTAAAGTAGTTTTTCCAATCTCCAGCGATACCTTTTCGTAAAAAACTTTTCTTGTCCTCGGTGCCGGGTTTACGTTTCGACATATTTTCGAACGAGTATTTTTTCACAATGGCCCGAAGTCTGTCTTCTTCGATTTTCCCACTGCCAATCACTTGAAGCGATTCGAACAACTCGTTCACAGGTTCGTGAAGGAGGTTTTCGTACTTAACGAACCGGCAGACATTTTTGTCAAACCAGCTATTAACAAATTGTGACCACGTGAAGCCGGGCGTTGTTATTCTGGATGTAAATTTATATTCAATAAACTTGGGAAGGTTTTCGCGTATGTTGTTGTAGTCCTTAAAGGGGCAATATTTTTTTGTTTGTTCGACAAGTCTTTCGTTATATCTTTCGTTTTTGAAATAGCTGTGGTAATAAAAAGATACCATAACGTCGCGGCCATCTCGTAGAACGACAAACACATTTTTTAATCGAGAATTATATAACCTGTGGCCGTGCATTACACATGAATGAAATCCCGGGTAACAGTTTCTGGGAAATGGAATTTGAAGAGCCTCCGCAAGCATCTGTCCAAACCATGAGCCACCTGATTTTGGGTACTCAGTAATGATATAAACAGGCAATCTGCCTGATAAGTAGGTAGACAGAAAATACCTGCATATTCCTTCAGTTTTAGTTTTTAGGATTTTTTTCATGGTCGCAGGGCGGTCAATATTTATCATGAATTTTCTAACTGCAATAAATTCACAGGCCGGACACCTGATAAGCTCGCTATATGCAATTAAAATAAAAAGCATATGTATTCTGAAGTTTTATTGCAAACACTGAATGATTTTGTATCCAAAGTTTTTCGCAAAGTTACCTAATACACGGTTAATTTCCATAAGATCCTGATGGGATAATCTTTTAATACTCACATCATTCATATTGATAATTTGCGTCCCCTTTCCGTTAATCGTAAGCGCTTGGTTTACAAAAGACATATCTGGATGTGCTATTTGCAGATAATCATAAATCGTTTGCAGGTTTCTCACAGGAGCTGAAACAAGATCCTCGTATTTTATCAAGGCGAATCTTTTGACTTTGTTTTTTTGCTGTTGCAACATCGAGTTTGCTGTCAACCATTGTTTTGCCGTCAAATTTATCGGATACCCGTCAGGAAACTTTTTATTTACAGGTGACTTTGGTTTTGCTCTTCTTCTTATACCTTCACAGACAGCGTAAGGATTTCTGATTATTCCCAGAAAATATGCGTTCGAAAAGTTTTTGTCGATCCATTCCATTCTCGGTAAATTCACAATAGATTTTTCAAGAAATATACTACACCTATTGTCAAAAAAGGGTGACCAATCTTTTATTATTTTATTTGCCTTCTTTGGATTTTCTTTTTCTGTAAACTGCATTTGTTTTAGGCATTCAGCCCACATTCTTGTCCACCCGTAATCTTCCGGTCTCGGCAGTTCATATGTGAGTGTAACGCCTTCTCTAGGCAAAGTGCTGATATCGGGATGTTTGCTCAGCAATCGTTGCAGCAGTGTTGTTCCTGAATTATAGCAACCGACAATGAACAGCCATTTATGTGGATTTTTACAGCCACAAATAAGCTGCGTAATATGCCGGACAGCGCTTCTTCGATAAAGAAACAAGAAAATCCTCAACAGTGCTTCTTGAGTAAGCCTTCCTTTATATCTTCGAAGTTTATCAAGAGTGATTTTCAATATATTAACTTTCGTTTGTTCAGGTTAAGCCTATACCAGTGCCATCGATTTGCCAGGTATATTTAATGATGTAAATCGCAATAGTCTGCTATTGTACATATTGACAAATTTCCTTTGTCTCTTTCTTTAACAGCAAATTGAAGGACCGATTTAAAGTTATCTATCAAAGACGGTACTTCGGCAAAATTGAAAGGGTGCACCCAAATATGAAAACAGGCTTTATTTGCAATGGCCACTTTAATTCCTTTGATCGCCCTTATCCTATATAAAGGCAAAAGAGCCGTTCTTTTTGTTCGTGGGTTGAAAAACATCGAAGTGCTTAGTCGATTTAAGCCCGGTGCGGGTTTTGATAATTTGCTCATTTGCGGCTTTAAAAATAAAAATCGTAGTAACTTGGATATATTTCCAGATGATATTGAATTGGCGTACATATCTATGCCGCCCCGGCAGCATGTAAATTTGTGTTTCGCTATCGTATTCCAATAACCTTCTTTGTTTTCTGGAAAGACCAATGTCTTATACTTAACACCGTATTTATTCCCTATCTCTTCTGCCTTTTCGAGGTCCTTGTTTACATATTTCTGATTAACTCTTCGGTCTTTAAAGTTTATATGGTAGTAACTATGCCAGGCAATTTCGTGTCTGGTCTGCGCACGTAGAACCATTTGCAGGATATCCTTTCCATCAAAGCTACTATTTTGTCCTTTTTCTAAAGCTTGTGCTATTAACAAGTTTGGAGGCACCAAAGTGCTATTTGGATTGTTATTTTCGTCTTCAATCATTCTGCCGACAAAAGCCCATGTACAAGGAAATTTCAATTCGTCGAGCATATAAATTAATCGTTTTACATACGTTCGTGTATTGGAATAAATATTATTTCTTTCACGTTTTTTCCACAGGCCGTTATCGATAGCCCCCCATGCCAATTCAGCATCAAAGCTAATTATGATTGCACCTCTACTTGGCATGCTTAGCAGTATCAAATAAATGTTTTATATACTTGCCTATGTGGCTCGTTTTTAATTTGTTTTTATCACTGCATTTGCCATAAGGAGTTTCTTTTTAGGGTTGACCCAGATGTCCGCTATCCACGCTTGGCCAACACTTTTCAGTATTTCCCTGGTAATAATAGCGATTAGCACATAAACTGTGGTTGCACTCAATGTCGATGAGCTTGTTCCATTTCCTTGCGATAGCAGTGAGAGAATAATTTTGTCGCACATTTTCAACATTATTGATTCCCATTTGTTCTCTCAAGCAAGGATTTTTCAGAATAGCGATTAATTTTTCACAGAAATCCTTTTCATTGTCCGCATCAAAAAAAAGTGCATTTTCAGGTTCTTCTGCAATCTCGTAAAATGGCTCATAACGATTAACCAATAGAGGTAGGCCATAGCTTTGTGCTTCCAGTATAACATTGGGTACGGCATCGAGAGTGGAACAGTAAATAAAAACATCAGCCTGTTCATAAAAAAGTTTCGTGTTTTTAACATAGCCGTGAAGGTTTACCTGCAGACCATTTTGAGCTTTATATTCTTTGTTAAGATAGCGCTTTAGGTCTTCGAGAAAAATACCACCTCCAACAATATCGAACATGATATGACGGCCTTGACAGCCTTTGTCGAAATTTCCCATCAAATAATCCAATATCTTTCGCAATCCCAATAATTTGAAACTATAAAGAAGGTTTGTTACTGTCAGCAGTCTGAAACTGTGCTCTTGATTGCCATTCGACTTTGTGCAACTGTAGTTTGATTTTACGGGTTGTGAAATCAAATAGCAAGGTGTGCCGCTTCTGACATTCTTTTTAAGATTTTTCCATGAATATCGGTTTACAAGTACGACGGCATCGGTAAATCTGAGGCTGGTGCAGGATAGCCAGTAATTAAGCCGGGTCTTGAATAGCTCTAAAGGAATGCGGAGTCTTCCATCATGTAATCTTTTTCTCATAATACTTAACACATCTCCGCCTAATCTGCATACAAACTTTGTTCTCATTACAAATTTGGCGAGGAGCAACCATACAAAGCCCGTAAGTTTGATACCGCAAACAATCACCATATCGAAATGTTTATGCCGAAAAGCAAAGCGTAATGACTGATATAGATAAGCTGGGTATTTAGATTTATTCTCGAAGATAGTAATTTCTGCTCTTCCCGTGAGTTCAAGTGGCTTGGAGACAAAGCGGTATCGCAATCTACTGTCCCTTGAAGCGATTATTAAAATGGACGCCTTCTTATTTTGTCTGCCTATCATCAGTCTTTCTCATGTTTACAGGAGTAATCGTACACATCAAACCGACAGCGAGTGGGAGATAAAAAACCGGGTTATTGAGTAACGGTCTGAACTGGCCGTGGACCAACAGGAAAAACAAGGCTATACAGTTCGTAAGGAACCAGTAAGAAAGTAACCTGTCGGTGTTTTTAAGATGCCGGAATTTAAGCCAGAGGTTCCTGAACGCTTTTATGATTATTGAGGCAAACAACAGAACGGCCAATATACCGGAGCCGGTCCAAAGCGTTATGAATATATTGTGGGGAATCAGATTTCGGCCGAACATGTCTTTTATATAGTACTTGAATGAACCATATCCTATACCTGAAAGCGGCTTTTTTTTGATAATATGAACACCAGCGGCGTACATCAAATCGCGCTTTATCATGTCTTTTCCTGATTCAGAAATATCTTCAGTCTCAAACGAAACCGGGGAAAGCTCCGTTGCCAGTATGCGATGTTCGATGACATCCATGAATTTGCCGGTAACAGGTATAAGACTAAGAGCGCCATACACCAAAGCGCAAATAAGAATCCACAAAAAGGCCGAACTGACAAATTTAAAGAAATTTCTGTTGTACAGAAGCGGAATCATAATCAGCGAAAGCACCAGAATAAGGTAAGCTCCGCGAGATTGTGAAACCATTATATTGAAAATATTAATAATAATAAGAAAAATAACGAATAATTTGTTTTTCGAAAATCGAAAAAAGAAAAACAGAAACGGCATGCATATTTCCGTTACAGCACCCATGTGATTAGGATATGAATGTATAGCAGCCTTCACTTCGGTCCGATCAACAGTGGTCGTCTGATAGCCGGAGGAAATTATAACTTCTTTTAGATTTTCCGATTCTATCCGGATATTGCCGTACCTCGCAATAAAAAACAAATTCAACGCGAACAGAAAAATCGGCAATAATTTATAAACTAAACCGATGTGATGCGGTGAAGCCTTCAGCACTACAAAGCAAAAAACAAGGTGAATTACTAAATAAAGTGCTATGATTGCGGATGAACGCAGGGTTTCTTCGGGATATAAGGACCATAACGCAGAAAGAAAAAAAGAGCCGAACAGGACTATCATCATCAGGTTTTTTTTCAGTACAACAGCAAGAGTATTCAAGTAATGGGCGGAAACCAAAAACAGAAACAAAAGGATTACAGCTACATAAATGTAAAGAACTTTGTATTTTGTGAGTCTGGCGATAAAATAAACAAACGGACTGGCTAAAATTAAAGAAGCAATTATGCTGCTGCATTTTACACATGAAAAATCAAAGTTTATATTTGCCGTCTTTGGCGATGAGTTCATATCCGCGTTTTTAAGATATTGGATAATTCAGTTTCCGGATAATAGCTGCTATTGCTTATCCGCTGACCAGTATACAAATTATTACTCCGATGTTTTTCTTCTTCGATTTTGAGGCCGGTTTGTCTTGTACCACATCGGCCCGTTAAGATGGTTTTTATTTCTGCCCAGGCCAAAGTTTTTTCCACTTTCCTGCAGTTGAAAAAGTTTCTTATACCCACGGATTTTAATACCATGGGGTTGGTGTCGATTTTATTCAAGCCGGCTTGATTCGCTGTCCGTCCGATTTCATAACCGGCGTTTTGGGCAGCCTGAATCTCTCGCATCCGGCACCTTCCATAAGGATAGGCGATTGCATAACAGGGTTTGCCTGTGATGTTCTCAATAATTTTTCTGGATTCTGTAAGTTCAAAATGTAGTTCCTCCTTTGTGCACATTGTAAAGACGGGATGAAACATGCCATGAGACTGAAAATCTATAAATGGAAGCATTTGCCTGATTTCTTTTTCCGTCATCATTTTCCGCCCGACATATTCTTTTTTCACATGATAGCCATATCTTTCAAGGAGAAAACGATCCTTTTCTTTATTTGGTATGTTTTTAAGTTTTGTATTTAATGAGTAATTATTTCTCAAGTTACCATTGTCGATATAGTTCCATATTTTTCTGTTGGTTCCAATCAGTCCAGCAGTCAGGAATATGGTTGGACGTACTTTTAGTTTCCTTGCAATTGCGAGAATATTGATATTTGATTTCCAGCCGTCATCAAAAGTTACGAGCAGGCTCCTCGTCGGCAAAACATCGGGATTCTTTTCCAAAAGAGCATTACGCAGCCTCACAAGCTCAATGGGAGTGTGTGTTTGCAGTAAGAAAGTTAAATGCTCCTCAAGCCGGCTGCTCTCTATTTCATGATAAAGCAATATGGTAATTGTTTTCTTTTGTACTTTAGCTCTAAGCTTTGAAAAAGCGCCGAGGGTATAAACTTCAACAAGTGCATTTTTCGTGAATTCTTTCAACATGGTTTCTTCCAGATTGAAAGATTTTTATTTATAATATTTTCAAGTTTGTGGATATCAGGCAGAAAGAGCTTTATTAAATCCTTATATTTATCGTCATCAACTTTAATTTGCATATCATCAGGCCGAATTCGGCTGTATAAGCGCCTGAAAGGTGATTTTCCAGTGGTTAAAGCCCTTGCGATTATCCGCGGAAAGCAGTAAATTTGCTCAAAAGCACCTGGCTTGACCTGTATTTTTGCCGATGGAGGCACATATTCCGCATCAACTCCCAGAAAACGATATATATTTTGCATGAACAACACAGGATTGGCAAATTTATGCTCGTAAATTGTAACCATCAATTGCTCAGGTGAAAAATAATTCAGAAACCTGTTAAGTTGCTTAAAGTAAAGCCCTCTCTCTACCAACTCCGGATCAGTTTTTACAGCCTGCTCAAATTCCTGCCTTTCTTTAGATTTTTTCTGGTTAATTTTCATAATATAATTCGACCACATTCTGGTAACCGGATTCCTGAGACAACAAATCAATTTTGCATTTGGCAGGGTTTGAGCTATTCTTTCAGCCGACCGTGGATTATAAAGATAATTTGCCGTTTTCTCTCCTACAGCTTTTTCTCCGGCATAGTCGGCAAAAAATTCCCGTTGCCACCAACGTATGCCTTTGTCATAATAATTATCGAAAAACCTGGTCTCATCGCGGGCCATATAGATATCAGGGTGTTCTCTAAGGCACTGACTTATCCATCCGGTGGCACAGCGCTGAGCGCCGATAACGACGAAATTAGGAAGCATTATCACATGACCTTCTAATTTTCATACCCATAGAGGTCGTTTAATCGACCTGCAATTCGATTAAACGCAGCTTTATCGTGTTCAGATAATTCTTTCTTCCAGCTTTCGTCCTTGTTTATGCTGAAATTCTGAAAGTCGGTGTTTCTAATCGTGGAACTGCCTCCGATGAAATGGATTTCATGCAAACGTGTTAAATCAACATCGCGATACCCGACACCAAGGAACCTGCATATTTTTTCGATTTCTTGTGCCGGATTATCACACATATTCTCATATCTTACTCGAAGTAAATGATTGTCGGGTAAACGTCGGTGGTTTTTCAGGGTTACTTCATTGGCTTTTTTCCAGTCAATAGTTGCTCTTGCAACTGAAGTATTCTTTCTTTTCCGTATTGAATTTATTACTCCTCTTCCGTCACGGACAAGGTGAATAATTTTCATTTTGACCTGATGCCGGTGAGAGAGTACCATAGCCTGTGTTATTCTGTGCGAAGAATCGCAGACAACCATAGTGCCGGCCAATTTACCAACCTCGTGATATATGCGAGTTATATTATCGTAAATTTGATGCTGAAGCTTCATGGACGGCCAAATAGAAGACAATAAATCCATTGCTCGGGGGAGATTACTGATTGCAGTATGTTTTAACAAAAAATATGCCGGACCACATGAATCTCTGGTCTCAAACTTTTCGAGGTTTGTATTTAGCTTTTTGACTACCGACGACCACACCGGGCACTCCATCAATCGACATCCACAAAAGCAAGGCTTGTTTTGAAGCAGAGATTCCTGGAAGTTCCGGGATTCTCCTATGTAGGTAATGTCCGGTTGAATACCAAGCAACAAACCAAGTAACGTAGATCCTGAGCGCGTATAACTGTTAATATAAGCAATAGTTGGTGTATCCATTTCCGTTTGTCAATAACCTGCAGGACGTCTCTTTGCTCGATTACAAACTCGACCCAGCAGTTCGTAATCTTCCTCATCAAGCTGTCCGGTTATCCATAGCCCTGCAAGACAAGCTGCGTAGAATGAGGCACTCACAGCCGCCAGCACATATTTGCTTTCAACGGCGGTTACCACAAACGCCCTTGTAAAAGCAATCAATACCAGGCAGTAGAGAAGGTAAAACAAGATTTTCAATTTAAACAACCTGAAACTGATATGCCTTTTTAGCATACAAAGCATGGCTAATTGTTGAAAGACCATCGCCGTTCCGGTGGCCATCGCCGCTCCGAAAACGCCATACCATGGAATTAATATTATGTTCAAAATAATATTCCACATAACAGTCAGGATATTCACGTACATTATTGTCCTGGATTTACCCATTGCCAGTAGGGTTGCTCCCGTGGGACCAACGACCGACTTGAAGAAAAAGCACATTGCCAGCATTGCAAGGCTGACTCCTGCGGCGGCATATTCACTGCCAAAAATCAAAGTAACGACACCTTTGGAATAGCAAACCAAAAACAAAGTAATCGGAAAAATAAGTATCAAAATCCATTTTACCGTTAATGAGAAAAGCCTGGCTAAATCAGCGGTCTTTTGCTGGCTCTGAAGCTCTGAAGCAACCGGCCCGAATATCGTTACAACAGTCGCCAGGAAAATGTTCAGCAGGGATGCCAACGTCATTGAAACGCTGAAGAGGGCAATTTCAGAGACTCCAAGAAAAAAACCCAATATAAAAATGGGAGTCCGGGTTTTCAGGTCATTAGTAACGTTCACAAGGGCCAATGGCATCGAGAAACGTGTCAACTTTTTTGCAATCTTCTCCGACCCCTTAATTTCATTGCCGAAAGGCATGTTCAGAGTCAGCAGGACTATAGAAAAACCCAACATCACAAAAACCGTAATCAGGAACGAGTAACCTGCTGCGTTGGTCCGCATTCCGGTAAAAATGAACAGCGCCGGAAATAGTATCAACGGCAAAGACCGCCATATTATCCTTTCAGAGAGAACCATCGGGCCGATTTTTTTCAATCCCCGCATGCCGGCATTAAGAATCTTCGTAACCATATAAAACGGCACAATCACGGCGAAAATCCTCAACACGGCAACCATTTCGCGGTCACCGAAGACGTTGTGGGCAATCTCAGGTGCAAATAAATAAACGAGTGTGCCAGCAAACAAACCTGCGGGCACGGTAATCTTTAGCGCCGTCATAACAATTGCTTTTACGTTCCACGCCTGACCCTTGCCGCTGTAATATGCCGTAAAGCGACTGACTCCATTATCAAAGCCCAGCAATGAAATAATCGAAACCGTAACAAGTACCGCCAGGCCCGCAGCAACCCGCCCGAATTCCTCACGCGTCAACAGCCTTGCCAGAACTATTCTAAGAGCGATACCACCTAAATTACTGATAACTATTCCAAGAAAGGAAAAAACACTTCCAATCAAAACAGACTTGGTAGCAGCCTGAAATGTTGCGTTTTCATATTTTCCATTATTAGGCTCATTCTTAGCCATTGTTATTCGTTGGTCACTTCAGCAATTCTTAACCGGTTGCCATTGACGGGGAGTTTTTGAGAGTTCTAATCCTTTCTTTCAAGAGCTTTCCACGTTTCTTCGAGACCCTGCTTTAAGGATTTTTTTGCAACAAACCCCAGAGTTTTCCGTGCCTTGTCGGTATCCGCATAGTTCGCTCGTATTTCACCCTGGCGAGTGTCTTCATTAAGGATATCTGGCTCGTCATACCCGGAGTGCTTTGCCAGAATACATACAAGTTCAGCCAGATGAGCAATCGTTGTATCTACGCTCGTAGCTATCTGGAAAACCTCTCCTCCACGATTTTTTTCACCCTCAACATAGGCGATAGACAGGTATATGGCATTACACACATCTTCAGCATATATAAAATCACGGGTTTGTTCACCGTCGCCGTATATATGTAATTGCTTGCCGTTTTTAGCCCTCTTGATAAACTTACTTATAACAGAGGTTTTGTGTTGAGAATACGGACCATAAGCATTTGAAAAACGAAGCGATACGGTTTGCAACCCGTAGCTGTGAAAATAAGCGCTGCACAAAGCCTCGCCATAAAGCTTGGACGCACCGTAAGGCGAAAGAGGCCTGGGAACCATCCCTTCATGGACGGGGGGTACCTGCTCGCCGAGTGCAGCATTGGAGGAAGCAAAAATGAATTTCGTTACTCCGTTCCTTCTGGCCGCCTCCAACGCATTAAAAGTTCCCGCGCAGTTTACGGTAAAATTATCTCTGGGGCTCTCAAGTGATTCCACGACTCTCGTATGGGCTGCAAGGTGAACCACGACATCGTGCCCCTCTATTGATTTTTCCAGCTCGCCGGCATCCAGTATATCAGATTGAATAATTGATGCTTTATCACTACCGGAATCTTTTATGGCTGACTCGACGTTTTGTTTCGGGCATTGGGAAAAATTATCATAAATGGTTACCTTGTAGTCTTTTCTTTCCAGCAGAAATCTGACGAGATTCGAACCGATAAAACCGCCACCCCCGGTTATGAATATCTTTTTTGTGTTATTCATTCTGATTCCGTTGTAGAAAAACCAGTTTTTGTTTACGACATTATTCGAAGAGCTTTATCCAACCCCCCAAAATCATTTTGTCGATTACCGCGCCGGCACACAGCATTGCAGCCGCGATGATACGGCAAAACCACTTGTATCAAAGATATATTTCCTTCAGTAACTCAATGATTTCTTGAATTTGTTCTTTCGTTACTGCAGGACACACCGGAAGCGACAGACAATGTTTGGCAACATATTCTGATTTGGGCAGCGTAATATCGCCGACCACTTCCTTAAAAACCGGCTGCCGGTGCAATGGTAGTGGATAATTGATTGCTGTGCCCACACCATGCTCCTTTAATGTTGCAGCAAGTTCATCCCTTCCCGGTGTATCCGAGGTTGCATCAACAAGAATTGTATACTGGTGAAAGGTATGTTTGGCATAATCGCAGACAAGTGGAGGCGTTAACTGTGGTATGTCCTTCAGAGCTGCACTGAGCATCTCGGCGTTTTCTATTCGCCTGCCGGTATATTCGTCCAGTCGCTTTAACTGGACCAGGCCTATTGCCGCTGCCATATCCGTCATCCGGTAGTTCGTACCGAGCATCGTATGACGGTACTTCTCGCTTTGGCCCTGATTCTTCAAAAGCCGGAACCTTTCAGCCAGTTCTGCATCTTCGGTAGTAATCATTCCTCCTTCACCGGTAGTCATATTCTTGGTCGCATAGAAGGAATAGCACACTGCATCGCTGAATGAACCAACGTCCTTTCCCTTGTATTCACTGAGATGAGCCTGAGCAGCATCCCAGATTACGTGAAGATTGTGCTCATCGGCAACCTGCATTATTTCATCTATTTCACAGACATTGCCGAAAAGATGTACCGGTGCTATTGCTTTGGTTCTTGGAGTAATCTTTCGCTTGACATCTTCTACGTCGATACAGAATGTTCTGTCATCTATGTCGCAAAAGACGGGCTTTCCGCCAGCCCAGCATACCATAGACGCGGTTGCAAAGAATGTAAAAGACGGAACAAGTACCTCATCGTCCGGCTCGATAAGCTGCATATATGCCGCATGCAACGCCAGAGTTCCGCTTCCCATTGCGACCGCGTATCTGGCACTTACTTTTTCCGCGAAGGCCTCCTCAAATGCACGGCACAACCTGCCCTCACGCAAATTTCCTGATTTCAAAACCTCGTTCACTGAGGCGATTTCCTCCTGACCCAATTGTACCTTCGCTATGGGTATCATTGATTTTGACTGAATCTTCCCGAACTTTCACAAATTTTGCAAAGCGATTCGCTTTGCTGTTTAAGTGACAGGCCCCGAATGAAAGTAAAAAACTCTAACCCGAATAATATCATCGAACCCGCTCGGGCTTTTTCGATTTTTCTCCCGCCGACCCTTCGACGGCCTGCACCTTTACACCGCCCCGTTGTTTCCCGGCTGCTGTTTTGTGGTCTGGTGACAAAGTCTTGTCTATCCAGTTGAGTAACTGCTTTTTGGAGTGTGCTCCAATGGCACGGTTCAGCGGCTTGCCCTCCTGAAAAATCATGAATGTAGGTGCCGCACCAATCTTGAACATCGAACGGGTCAACGGATTCTGGTCTACGTTAAGCTTGCCTATTATCAGCTTCTCATTAAGCTCTTCTGCAAGTTCCTCTATAACAGGCTCCACCATTTTACAGGGCGGACACCATGAACCCCAGAAATCCACAAAAACTGGCAAATCGTTTTCCAGCACTTGCCGGCTGAAATTCTCATCGGTGAATCTTAAACATTTGCTCATCTTCCTTCACCTCTTGCTTAAGCTCCAGCAACTCCAGCCTTTCAACTTCTCTTTTGATTCCCGACCACCATGTCCTGGGTATTATCACGTGTTTGCGTTGTTCAATCCTCGTTTTAACTTCGGGCGTCAAAAACAACTCGAACATCCGGGCAATTTCGTCATCTATACTTACTTTCGGCTCGAAGCCGTACCGTTTGGGAAGTTTTTCGTACAAAGCCTCGAAAGGATGCTCGTCCGCTTCCACCCGGGGATTTTCAACTCGCTGGATTTCGACCGGCAAATCAAAATATTTTCTGCCGATTTTGGCAACCGTGTACGCAAGCTGACGGGCGCTGTAAATACCTGAGACCTGATTAACCACCGCGTATTGGCCAGGCTCGGGCGGAGAACAAATCAAACGCGTCATGCACTGCATAGCATCTGGAAGAGCGATGAAACCTCTTATTTGCCTTCCGAGACCGTACAACGTCAGGGGAATACCAATAACCGCCTGGGCAACGAAACGATTGATAATCGTCCCGAACCATTCGTCAATATCAAGGCGGGTTCTCAACCGCGGGTCGGCCGATACCTGCTCGGTATGGACTCCGAATATAACCCCCTGCATTATGTCATACGACCTCAGCCACCAGTACTTGCAGGCTTCGTATACGTTAAAAGTATCCTGTACCTTGCTGACATGATAGAAGCTGGCCGGGTCGCGAGGCACAATCTCGCCCCCAAGACTCCATTCCCTCTCATCCCATTGAAGAACCGCGTCGGCGGGGAAAAGTCCTTCGAAAATCGGCCTGCCCGTCAAAGGAGTGCCGTATTCTCCCATCGTACCCAGCTTAACCATAGAGGTTTCAGGCACCGTATCATGCATCGCAAACAACGTCGCCAGCGTGCCAAGAACGTTATTTTCCTGCACCTTTATCGCGTGCTCGACATCAATCATGCTGTAAGGTGCGGAGGGACATTCCGCATAATGTACTATTGACTCGGGCTTGACTTCGTCTATGAATTCTTTGAGTTTATCGCGTTCCTTATAAATATCTATCTGGCGGAAGTTTATGTTTATGTTCAAAACTTCCTTTGCAGCCTTAAGTCTTTCAGTCATGCGGGAAATCGGCACGACGGTCTGAGCACCCCTTTGTTTTACCCAGTCCCGCCGGCTGTAATTATCCACCCCGCTTACTTCGAATCCAAGATTGCCCAGCCACAAAGCAAGTGTCCATCCCAGATAACCGTCAATCCCCAGTATCATAACCCGCATACCTTTCAGCTTGTACCCAAAGGGACCCTTTTCCCATTGAGGGCATTCCTCAAAGGTAATGCTTGTGGGATCAAACAGGCCAAGCTCGGGCCTGCGCTTACACTCAGCCATGATTTGAGTTTCGTTGCTGGAGTCTGCTGCTTTGTTGAATTGTTTGGTAGATTGTCCGCAGGCCCTGAAATCAACCTTGCCGGCAAGATTGATGGCGGGACAATTCCAGCAGGTCTTCTTAGTGTTATGCATTAGTTTCTCCTTAAACCAGGGAAATCAATCTGGCCCCCTTGTTTAATAGCAGAAGAAATATTTGTCAACCGGTTCCTTAAAATCTTTGCTGACTGGTTACCCATTTTCCCCAACCTGCTATTTTGAAGCACATGATGAATTTCAAGAATAATCGTGAAAATCAACTTTAAGCCGGCATTCGAATATCTAACGCGAATACCACATTTGTCTGCTTGCGCAGACGCTGTCCCCGTGGGTTGCTTTTACGCTTTTCGACGATTAATACTCTTTTTCACACGACGCAACCCTGAAGAACCGGCCTTAAGATGCCACCATCAGGTAACCGTAAAGCTCAACCGCTACTTGTAAAAATGCCTTACTATTTCATTAAGCTTTTTGTAATTGGTGGCAGAACACAATACTGATACACGACAGTGGTGTTATGTTCCGGCTTTTCTATTCATCCTTGCGTCCGAACTCAGGAACAAATGCAAAAACCACTCCAAGCAGCAGACTTACGACAGCCGCACCTGCAACTATTATTTTTTTTCTGGGCTCAATTGGATTTCCAGGCTCAAACGCGCTCGATACCTGTTTTACCTCTCCAAGCTTCACCGCTTCGACAATCTGCATTTCATCAACTTTGGAAGCAAGCTGGTTATAAGTGGCTGTGCATATTTCAAGCTCCCTTTCAAGGCTTTTCCGCTCTGCCTTTTTTTCGTTTATCTTCTGCTGAAGCCTTTCCACCTCACCTTCCAGCCTCTCCACCATTTTTCTGGAATAACCCAGCTCATGCTCTATGTTGTCTATGTCAAGTTGCAACGAGTGGTGCTGTCCCCGCAAACTTGTGAGCCTGTTCAAATAGTACATGTAGGTTTTATTGGCTCTTTCCACCGCCTCGTCCAGCGACCGTAGCTTATTGCTGTATTCCAGATGGGAATTTTCCAGTTTCTTGAGTTCCTCCTGTTGTTGCCTGATTTCAGACCGCAGTGCATCCTTTCGAGTTTCAAAGAAATTATAATCTCCGCTCAAAGAAAGAATCTCCCACAGAGTCATCTCAGAAAGATTTTCAGCCAGGGGCATTTTGAGTTCCGAGAGAAGGTCTATATTAACTCCGGATGCAAGATTGGCTCGGGTTGCTTCACAACGCTGGTTGACTTTCGACAGCAACGACTTGCTCGCCGACAGATCCTTTCTCATATTTTCGACAATTTCTCCTAACAGACGGATGTTTGTTTCATTGATGAACTCATCCCGTTGACGCTTGGCCTGTTCAAGGTCCTCAACCGCCTGAAGCACTCTCTTCCGCAGGGACTTTTGTTCGGGGGCAAGCTCGTTCGAGTCCGTATAGCTCTTCGCTTCTTTTTCGGTGAACGCGCCAAACCATTCTCCATTTCTGCTCATGGCCTCCAGCTTGCCTTTGACCTCCTCAAGCTGGTCCTTTTTGCCGTCCAGCTCGAAATCGAACTTCCACACCTTCCCGGAATGGCTGTCAAGTCGTTCCTTTTTCTCATCCTTCTCTATTTCGAGAAGATTTATCTTCTCGGTAGTTTGAAAATCATGGAGCGCCTTTTCGGCCTTGGTTAGTTTCTCCCGCGCATTTTTGAACTGCTCGGAAATAAAATCACCCGAACCTTTTACCTCACCACTTATAATATCCGAACTGTACTGCACGTACTGTTCCGCCCACGTATTAGCCATTGCTTTAACTACCGCCGGATTCTTATCACGTGCCGTCAACTCCAGAAAGTTGGTCTCGTTGGTTATCGAGGCTTCGAGACGGCGTTTCAGTTGCTCAACGGTCGTATCTTCCCCCACCTTCCCCTCTGATTTTAGTTTATTTAGAACCTTCTGCATAACCGTATTGGAATGCAAAAGTGCCTTGTGAGTGGAAAGGGACATGGTAGGTCGTTGCTGAACATATTCACCCTGCTTGGTTTTTTCCAAATCCAGAGATATACGGGTCGGTGACATCACGCTCTGAAGCTTGGAGGGCAGCACCATAAGCGAGGCGCTCGCTTCATACACCTTTGGAAGCACCAGGCTAAATACCACCGCCCCAATCGTGCCTGCAAGAAATACACCAAGAACTATTTTCTTCCTGCCTGAAAGAACACGAACAAACTGCCCTACGTCGAATTCGTCGTCACGAATCACCTCTGCTTCGTCTGTGTGGCCGGCTTGCTGTTTTTTCTCACTGCCGTCCTTAGGCGTTGCCATCCCTGCTTACCTCCTGTGATAATGGTCATTGGCTTCCGATGTTTATGCTGAATTTCCCACAAAAATCCACTGCCGATTCTGTCCCGTGCCGTAAAGTTTATCCTCACTCATTGGCTCAGATATTAGCATCGGCTCCGGTATCGGTCAAGGTTTTTCCGCCTTTACAGTCGGGCGGTAACTTTGCTGCTGTCGATGTACACCCACCCACAAAAATTACTGCCGATATCTTCCAATGTCGACCGACAACTTGATTTCAAAATATATCTGATTCCCTGGAGAACTATATCTCAAAATATTGACATTTTAACTATACGAACAGGTCAAAATGATGTTAGATTGTTCCATAATATACTGCAATAACCTGTCTATGGAGGTATGTAACGATGAAATTGCAAACGCTCATACTAAAACACTACTTGAAAGCTGTTATCCTTCCGATTCTCATTTCCCAGGTTGTGCTTGCTGATGAACCGGTCAGGGCCGTTACAAGGCCCAGCAAAGACGTAACGCTCGGTTTCCTCACCGCCGGACGCATCGCCGAGATACACGTGTACGACGGTTACAGCGTCGAAGCCGGACAATTGCTGGCCCGCCTAAATGACAAAATCCCCCAGGCCAGGCTCGAACGATTGCGAGCACTTAGTGAGGACGATACACAGGTGCAGGCCGCCAAAGCCCGATGGCAGCAGAAATGTGTCGACCTAGACAGGTACAAACAAGCCGCTGAAAGTAACGCCGCTACCGAACTCGAACTGGAACACGCAAGACTCGATGCTAAAATCGCCGAATGGTCCTTAAAAGTCGCTCAGTTCCAGCACAACCAGGACATCAAAAAATATCAGGAAGCGAAAATTGAAGTCGAACAAATGAAACTCAAAAGCCCCGTCGACGGGCGGGTCGAAAAAGTCTTTCTCGAAGAAGGTGAAGCCGTCGATGCCCTCGCTGATGTCGTCCGTATCGTAGATACCGACCCTCTGTGGATAAATGCACACGTACCTGTTGCACGTGCCGCAAAATTGAGTGTCGGAGGCAACGCGGAAATTCGATTCCCGCAGGGCTTGACGTCCACAGGTAAAATCATCTATATCTCTACCGTCGCGGATGCAAACACCCTGACTGTGCGGGTACGCGTGCCAAACAAATCAAACAGACCCGCCGGCGAACAGGTGTACGTAAGTTTTCCCGAAAATCAACCGTCGAAAAACAAAAATTGAACAATATTTGGATTTTAATGTACCAGAATTCAAGCGAAGCACCGCAAATGAGAAATGCTGCGGGATTATTGCAGCGTTTGTGGCCGGCCGGCCTTGTTCTGCTCGGCATTGTCGGATGTATACCCGTCGATATCAGGCAACGCAATCTGGTTACCGCTTATCAGCAAAGGCTCGTGGAAAAAGGTCCGCAGAAAC
>CAZGGE010000002.1:0-6324 GCA_964524285.1 uncultured Pirellulales bacterium | reverse complement strand
CAGCCGGTCCCCGATACCAACCTGCCCGAACTTCCCACTCAAAAAGACCCTGATACGGGCCGGCAAAACGTCAGACTCACCATAGAACAGGCCGTCGCAAGAGCATTGGCAAACAGCCCCGAAATAAAACAAGTCAGCTTTGAACCGGATATCGCCGAGCAGGAACTAATAAAATCCGCCGCCGAATTCGACTTCACTGCATTCGGAAAATTCAACTACAGCGATAAAGACGAACCCGCAAACCTGGTTCGCCAGATTGGCATGCAGTCATCCTTGAGATTCTGGGAAGCAGGCCTGAAACAAAAAGGCACTACCGGAGCACAGTGGTCGCTCTCATGGGCTTTGAGCAGGACATGGGATAACTCCGTCAACAGCGCTCTTTCGACCAGATACAATCCCATGATGCTGTTTGAGCTGAGACAGCCGCTTCTTCGGAACGGATGGGAAAAGTTCAATCTCGCCGGAATAAACCTTGCAAGATTAAACTATGCCGTAAACCTGACCGCCTTCAGGCAGAGAATCGAAACACTCACCGTCGGTGTCATATCCGCATATTGGAACCTCTTTAAAGCAAGAAAAGACCTGCAAATACAACAAAACCTCCTGGCTAAAACCACCGAAACTCTTGAAAAAATTACAAAAAGATCCCAAATTGACGCAACCGCCGTCCAGATAAAACAAACCGAGGCCTCGCTCAAAAGCCGACAGGCCTTGCTGTACGAAGCAAAAAAACAACTGGACGATGCGCAGGACCTGCTCTTAAGGCTTTTAGCCGACCCGCAAATCAACCTGCTTGCGGATGTCAATATCATGCCGGAAACCAGCCCGGCTGTAACACCCCTGCAATTCGAGTATGCCCGGTCGCTTGAAACGGCTATGCGCAGCAATCCGAAACTTCAGCAAAGTCGGCTTAAAATAAAGGTGGCCGACATAAACGTCGAAGTTGCCGAAAATCAGAAACTGCCCAGACTCGACCTCGTCGCCACCACAGCGGTTCAGGGTTTTGCCGACAGCCACGATGACGCCTATCACGGCCTCGCCGACGCAGACTACAC
Source organism: uncultured Pirellulales bacterium (assembly GCA_964524285.1). Classification (GTDB taxonomy): domain Bacteria; phylum Planctomycetota; class Phycisphaerae; order Sedimentisphaerales; family Anaerobacaceae; genus CAZGGE01. Next base: position 5,269 of record CAZGGE010000002.1, on the reverse strand, counting down.
CAATTACGTGGTAGGTGTTACATTCGAATACCCCCTCGGAAACCGCGCCCGAAAAGCCGAGCTTAGACAACGTGAATTACAGCGGGCACAAACCATATCGGAATTTCACAACCTCGCCGATCAGCTTGCCGTTCAGGTCAAATCAAGAATCAGAAAAGCATCCACTGCGTACCAACAGATGCTCGCCCAGCAACAGGCCGTTGAGGCCGCAGAAATACAACTAAAAACCCTTGAAAAAACCGAGCTAATCAGGGGCGGCAGCACACCGGAGTTTATGCTCGTAAAACTCAACGCGCAGGAAGACCTTGCAAAGGCTCAGCGAGCCGAGGCGCGCGCAATAACTGATTTCAATGTCGCCGTTGCCGAACTTGCACAGTCAACCGGAACCGTCCTTGAACTAAGCAGGGTAAACGCCGGCCTGCGCAAAACTGCAAAAGAACAAGCCGAGTTATCCTTTCCTAAGTAAGCTAATCACCATTCAGCCCCCGCGAATCCCAGATATTCATCCAGCCAGTGGTCGCTTCGTAAAACCGCCTTGCGCTGCCTTAATGCAATTGATTCCGCACGCCTTTGAGCAATACGAAAAACCGATGAGCTGAAAAAGCCGTTACCATTCCTGCCGGCAGAAGGTGTGCCGTTTGCTTTTGCTGAGCGCCGCTCAACGCTTCGCCTCGCCAGCGCAGCACGCCCCGGTGCATAACGCTTGACCAGCTCGTCCTCAAGGCTCACTATGGCCTGTGCACTGCCCGGGTCCCCCTGCCTCGCAGCCCTGCCGAACAACTGCCGGTCAATCCGTCCCGACTCGTGTCGCTCCGTCGCGATTACATGCAAACCCCCCAGCTCCGCCACACCTCTTGCAAGTTTTATGTCGGTACCCCGCCCGGCCATATTTGTGGCAACCGTGATTTTACCCTCCCTGCCCGCACCTGCCACTATCTGCGCCTCCCGCCGATGCTGAACTGCGTTGAGAACCTGACACTCCATACCTTCCTCACGGAGCAACCCGCTGAGATGCTCACTGGCTTTGACACTGCGGGTACCCACCAGAACAGGCCTGCCGATTTCGTGCATCCGCCTGATTTCGCCGACAATTCGCCGCCACTTTTCCGCCCCAGAAGCCACCACTACATCCCGCAGATGCTTTCTGATACACGGCTTATTCGTCGGAATAACCGCAACCGGCAGATGATATACCTGCCAGAATTCGCTGGTTGCCTCCCTCGCCGTCCCCGTCATACCACTGAGCTTGCGGTACATTCTAAAGAACCGCTGAAAGCTTATCCTTGCGAACGTATCGTTGGGCGGCGTAACTTCAACACCTTCCTTTGCCTCCACCGCCTGATGCAAACCTGCCCGCCACTTACGGTCCGGCATGAGCCTGCCCGTAAATTCATCCACGATTATAACCTTGCCGTCGTCTATCACATAATGTTTGTCGCGATGATAAAGCTCTCTTGCAGTCAAAGCCTGCACCACCATTTCTTCGCTGCGGCGCACTCCACGCCAAAGCCCGCCAAGTTCTTTGCTAAGCTGCCCAATACGCGCTCTGCCCGCCGTCGTAAGCTCCACTTCGCGGTAGCGGCGGTTGATTTTATAGTCCTTGTCCGCCTCCATCTGCTCAACTATACCAGCCGCCTCCCGAAAGGCTTCAATCTGCTCCGGATTAGGCCCATGACCTGAAATAATCAAAGGGGTAACCGCTTCGTCGATTAATACCGAGTCCGCCTCGTCCACTATTGCACAATTCAAACCACGGTGAACCAGCCTGTCCGTAACCTGTCCCCGACCCCTTACCAGCTTGGCCAAAAGGGCGGCACTCAATCCTCGAAGCCTCCCCAGTATCAGCCTGTCGCGAAGAAAGTCCGCCGTTACCTCCTTATTGGTACAGTAGGTGATATCAGAAGCATACGCCTCCCGCCGCTGCTCAGCAGGCATCTCCTGTTCAACGTGACCCACTCGAAGACCGCAGAACTTGTAAATATCACCCATCCACTGTGCATCTCTCTTCGCAAGGTAATCGTTAACGGTAATAACGTGGCAGCCGCCACCTCGCCACCCCGCAATCGTAGCAGGCATCGTACTGGTAAGAGTTTTCCCTTCGCCCGTCGCCATTTCGGCGATACAACCGGCCTCGAGAGCAAAAGCGCCGGCCACCTGAACACCAAAGGGCCTCTCTCCTATCCGCCGGTACGCCACCTCCCTGACCAGCGCAAAGCTGCGCTCAACGTCTTCGCTTGTTTCCCTGCCTCGACGGAAAACACTGCGAAGCTCATCACCTGCCTCACGAAGCCTGCTGTCGCTAAGACCTGCAAAGTATTCCTCCAGAGAAAGAACCTTCTCCGCCCTCTTTAGAAACGTCCGCGTCCGGGGTGTGCACCGCTTCAACAGACCCGCTCCCCTGTCCCATGCAGCATCCAGACCTTTCGGCAGAGACTTGCCCGACAATTTCTGCTCGAGCATTTGCCAGGTTGTGCTCGGAACCGACGGCATAACTAAATATGAAACCTCCTCTGAAACAATTGTCGAACAGCCCGCCACCACTGAACCGCCAGAGGCTTTGAAGCCAGTTCAAATCGCGCCACCACCCGCTGTCCCGCAAGCAAACGTAACTCCTCCGAATTTTCCGGAATTATATGCACCTCGAAGTATCGTTCGACCGCACGCATCCCTCGTTTATCCTCTATCTCCGTAACGATTGGACCTCCTGCCCTGTGCCCCAGCGCCGCCGTTGGCAGAACGTCCTGGCCGGCTTCGACTATCTTGTCCTTAACACCGGCAAAAGATAATTCAGGCCGGCCCTTAACTCGAAGTTCGACCTTTTCGTAAGCCTCCTCCATAAGCATTGCCGCTATCGATTGCCCCGCCGTTCCACGAATTTGCATATCCTCAAGGCTTATCACATACCCTATACCTTGGCCGCGCTTGGTGTATTGTCCCAGAATCGATTCGATATCCCACGCAACCCAGGTACCACAAGCCGGTGCCCGCAACTCCAGCGAAGAAAGTTCCTTATCCACCCTCTTGATTTTTTCAGCAAGGGCCGCTAATTTTTGTTCAAGTATTTGAGCCGCCGTAACATTTTCCGTGTCCGCCCGCCGCAATCCCACCTCCAGAACTTTTCTTTCGGCCTCAAGAAACTTCTTCTCGGCCTCCAGTTGTGGATTAACCGCTTTCAAAAGTACGGTTTCCTGCCCTTTAACCCGGCGTCCCGAAGGCAAAAATTCCTTCACGAAGCCGTTCGCCTTTGCATAAACGGTCGACAGCCGGACCGGCTTAACTACCCCCTCTACGCGGGCATAATCCGGAAATCGAACAATACCTGTAACGCAAAGCAATAACACAAACACCGCCCCCGTTGTGGCAAGTGCCCTAAAACGATTCCGCGCCAATTCATGTCCGGCAAAAAGATAATGCACGAATCTGAATATCGGCACAAGCACCCACCCGATAAACGCCGCACCTGCAAGAAGCGGAACCAGAAAAAACAACTGCTCAGGAAGACGATTGTTCAAAAAAAATAATATGCGGATGGATATGAATATTCGGTAAATCGTGGATGATATCCCGTAAAAAACAAACCACACACGCTCACCCAGGTTTTGAGCCGTGCTGCGGGCATTCTTCATACCCCAGCAGTAACGCTTGACAAGATAGTACAAATACTTCCTTGAACGAGGCCCAAGATTCGGTATCTCTATCAGGTCCGACAATATGTAATAGCCGTCAAAACGAAGAAGAGGATTGCCGTTAAAAAGCAAAGTACTCACACTCGCAATGAAAATCAGGTTGTGCATTATTACCTGAAATGTACCTTCAGATGTGTTGGCCCATATTATAGCCGCTATCGACGCCACCGCAATTTCACCGAGCATCCCCGCAGCACCAACAACCACGCGATGCCACTTGTTACGAAACGCCCACGCACTCGATGCATCCATGTAAGGAAGTGGAAAGAAAACCAGAAACATAATACCCATCGCGTGCACCTGCCCACCCGTGCCGTAAAGACGCCCGAACTTCTTGCACGCAAACGAGTGACTGAACTCGTGAATCGTCTTGATAAAAGCAAAACTCAGATAAAGCAGTATCAGATTATGGCCCGAAAGAATATCGTAGCTTTGACTTGCAAACTTGCCGAAATTACCGATGACAAAATACAAACCTGCCGAAACAAGAATACACCATAAAACCAGCCCTGTTTTACTGAAAACCGTCCCAAATATATTTACCCACCGGTTAAGAAAGTGGTCGGGGTCAAAAAGGGGAATACGTATAAAAAGCAGGTTCGTCAGTTGACCCTGAATCTGTCGCTTCGTTCGAGTTTTGTAACGATTGAAAAGGCTCTCGGTATCCGGCGGAAGCTCGGCCTGTATCAGATTCGAAGAATAAAGGCCCCCCAGAAGGTGTATCACCTCTCCCTGCGTCGGTGCTCCGTCGCCGAGTTGTTCGTTGCAAACCTTCCACGCCTCGGCGACCGTGCGACGACCGTCAAGCAGACCAACAAAATAATAAGCCTGCTCACTCAATCTGGAAAACTGGTTGGTCGCAGGCTCCTCCAGAACGTACCACATCTGCCCCCGGAAATGCTGACGGTAAACACGCACGCTGGGAAGCAGACGCGGACGCAACGCCGATACCCTGTACCACGATTCGTGAAATGTCGGACGTTCCACCGCCATCAATCAATACCCCGAACCAGATTCAAACCCCCGAATCTTAAAGCCATAATTTCATTCGCAGCCAGTTCACAAAACGGTGAGTCCATATCCACGCATAACTTCGCCTGCCAACTTTGACCTTCGATATCCCCTCCATACCCGGACGCATCCAGGGTTCTATCTTCTCAAGCCTTACGCGAACCTTGAAAACGTTGCGGTCTTTTACCACCTGGGCCATCGGATTCACACGCTCAACCTCGAATTTTATCTTCCTGCCCGGATACGACACCGTCGCAAGATACCCCTTCTGCCCCTCTTCTATATCTATAATCTGGTCTTCGGGAACGGCCAGCTCCGCACGAAGCGATTCCAGAGAGGCAATTTCAAAAAGAATATCTCCGGTCTCCACCGGCGCACCAACGTTATGTTCAAGTTCTCCTTTTACCACAATTCCGCTGATAGGAGCGACTATCTGCGCCTGCTCAATTTTATAATTAAGGAGATCCATATTAGCCTTCGCCTTTTCGGCGTTGGCGCCGGCAATCTGGGCGGCGGCGGTCTCCCCCCTCTGCATCGCATCTTCCTGTTCCTTGAGATAACGCTGCCGGTCG
>CAZGGE010000001.1:30349-52763 GCA_964524285.1 uncultured Pirellulales bacterium | reverse complement strand
GTTTAACCTGAGCTTGTCGGGAAAGGAGGCTTCGCAGTCCTTGCAGATAAGACCGTTGGCGGAACTGCTGAAATATGCCTGGGGCCATTTTGGACTGAAGATTTGCCGGCAGTTGACGCAGCTATCAAAAACAGGATAAAGTCCAACCGCTTTAAGCAATTTTAACTGGAAGATTATAAGCATTGCGAGTACGTCATTTTTGTCTTGTGCATTCTGCACGCCGGTCAGAAAGTTAATAAGGCTGTCAAAAATGTCCGGATGAGGGTCACAGGCGTCGGTCATAAGGTTGGTGAGTTCGGCTGCGAACAATGCAGCATTGTAAGTAAACAGGCTTGCAGTAAGGCCGGCAAAGGAGGGTTTCTGTTCGAATTCGGTCAGCACGGCGAGTTTTTGTTTTGCTGAATCCGAAAATATGATTTTGCCGTGCGCGAATAAGTCAATCGGGCCGTCGAAGGGAGATTTTTTTCGCTTCGAACCTTTTGCAATGGCGGCTACTTTGCCGTTATGCTTTGCGAAAAAGGTAACTACCTGGGACGTCTCGGAATAATCGACAGAACGTATACAAATTGCCTGGTCTTTGATGAGCATTTTTACTGCTCGAACGGTATCTTTCTGATTGTAACCTGCTTTATCCTTCGAGGCTCTGCGGATGTGATGGTGAACCGGAGATTGCGGTAATCAAATGTTTCGCCGGTTTTGGGGATGTAACCGAGGTATGAGAAGACAAACCCCCCTATGGTATCGTAGTCTTCGTCTTCGGGCAGGTCTGCGTCGAACTCGTCGTTCAAGTCGCCGACATTGATTCTTGCGTCCGCCTGAATCGTATTTTCGTCGAGTGTTTTTACCGGCTCGGGCGGTGTTTTTTCATATTCGTCGGTAATTTCGCCTACAAGCTCTTCGAGTATGTCCTCAAGGGTTACTATTCCCGCGGTGCCTCCGTATTCGTCAAGCACAACGGCAATGTGGAGTTTCTGGTTCTGGAATTCATGCAGCAGGGTTCGCACGAGCTTTGTCTCAGGCACGAAGTATGCCTTGCGGAGTTTGTCGGCGAGCTTGAAATCGCTGGGATTTTTGCTGATTTCAGTTAAAAGGTCCTTTGCGTAAACCATGCCTACAACGTTGTCAATGGTATCTTTGTAAACGGGAAGACGCGAGTGGCCGGCGTTGTTGATGGTGCGGAGAACATCGTCTCTTTCATTTTCGAGTTCGACTGCTACCACGTCGGTGCGAGGTGTCATGATGGCATCCACGGCGGTATCACGTAAATCAAGCACCTTTTCAATCATGCGTTGTTCTTCCTTGTCGACGGCACCCTCTATTCTATGGTGTTCGAGGTCTGTTATAAACTCTTCCTGTTTCTCTTCCTGTTCGTTTTCGGGTGTTGTTTGAGGGATACCCGCCATTCGCCGGACAAACATATCGTATATGTGGAAGACGGCGAGCACAGGCCAGGCCAAAAATGCAAAAATAACCAGCAGTTTATATGTTCTGCAAAGAGTAATTTCACCGGCATATTTCGCCCAGGCGTGTGGTACGGCGATGCTGAAGACGGAGAATATTGCGGCGGCTATCAAAAAAGTGAACATGTAATCCAGCGGCAAAGGAGGTTCCTGCCGCAGTGTTGAGAAAACACCCAGAATCAGCAACAAAATGCAGGCATTTAAAATCATTCGAAACACAGAGCATGTCAGGGCGAGTTTTTCGTCGTTCTCTATAATGACATCGGCTTTTTCTTCTTTGTTCATGGACTTGAAAGCTTCCTGAAGCCTGGCATGTGAGAAGTTGCGCAGAGAAAAGGCGGCGACAGAGAAGAAAAGAGTTGCGAATGTCGCCAACACGATGATCAAAATCATCCAGCCGATTAGTGTCACTTACAAACCTTTCGGTTAATGCATTCGGCGCAGGTGCCCGCCGACTTACGAAGAGTATACTTTACCATATCCAAATTCCTGCAATATCTCGTCTTCGGTCTGATGCATTTTTTCGGCAAATACCGGTTCCTGGTCATCAAAGCCGAGGTTATGCAGCAACCCGTGAGTTATGTATAAAGCCAATTCCGCTTCGGGTTTATGGTTTCTTTTTTGGGATTCGGTAAGAGCGAGTTCGCCGTTGACAATTATATCGAATTCGTTTTTTCCTGAAGGCCCCCCGGTTTCGTATGAACCGGGGAGTTTTTTTGCCGGCTGAGACAGATTGAAACTGAGGCAGTCCGTAGAGCTGTCTCTACCGAGGTGCCTTTTGTTAAGCCTTCTGATGGTTTTATCGTCGGCGACAGTAATATCAACTATGCCTCGGCACAGCTCGAAACGCCGGCATACTACCCTTACCAGTTTTTTCAGTCTGCCCGTATCCGGTTTTACCCGATTAAATTCGACATTTACATTTACTTCGATATTTTCTGTGTTTGTGTTTTGTAACATTTATCTTTATTCAGGCTTCTGAATGTGTTTCAGACGGGCCTGGTTCCTGGTTTTCTTTGTTATTTTTCAAAGACTGCCGGTCGTCCTCATTTGTTACTTCCGGTCTTTCCGGATATGCAATACGCCCGTGGTAATGAGCGGCCAGGGCTTTTGACATAGCAGTTTCGATTTTGCTTAGTTCTCTCAAGGTCAGGTCGCATTCGTCGAACTGGCCGTCCTGCAGTCGTTTCATAGCCATATTGTGAACGACGGCTTCAATTTTCGGAGGGGTTACTTCCTTAACAGAGCGGACAGCGCCTTCAACAACATCCGCAAGCATTACAATAGCGGCTTCTTTTGTCCTCGGTTTCGGGCCTGAATATCTGAACTCGCTCTCAGCAGGCGCCGATTCACGCCCCGCTTTCTGCTGCTTTTTCTTTTTGGCCTCATTGTAGAAATATTCCACCAGGGTTGTTCCGTGGTGGGTTTCAATGAATTGTCTCAGAACGGCGGGCAGGCCGTACTCTTTTGCCATTTCAATGCCGTCCTTGACGTGACCGACAATAATCAACTGACTCATGGCGGGCGAAAGCTGCTTATGTCTGCTTGTAGAACCCATTTCATTTTCAACAAAATAACTCGACTTGTTAATCTTGCCTATGTCGTGATAATATGCGCCGACCCTGCATAGCAGGCCGTTTCTGTCAATCGCTTCGGCGGCCGCTTCCGCGATGGAGCCTATGAGCAGGCTGTGACTGAATGTACCCGGAGCTTCCAGGGCAAGCTTTTTCAGCAGCGGCTGATTTGCATCACTATAGTCCAGTAGTGTCATGCTGGTTGCTATTCGGAATACTTTTTCGATAAGCGGCAGGAGGCTTTGAATTATAAGGCCAACCAGAAATGCAGTAAGTGCATGCATTCCCGCATGGGCGAAGACCTCTGCCGGCGACGAGATTCCCTCAAGGAAAAAAACTGTAACAGATGTAGCAAAAATTACACACGCGGCCAATACACTTACTTCAAGCAGCTTCATTCTTGTTCGGATTTCGCGCAGGCAGAAGCAGCATGTTGCAGCACCGGCCATCATAGTCAAAAACAGTTTCATGTTCGGATCGAGGTTTGCGGCAAAGGTTGCATAAAGGCAGTAGAACGTGGTCAGAGCTATCGCGAATCGCTGGTCGTATGCTATTGAAAGTATGATGGCGGCGGCGACGGCGGTAGAGGTAGCCCACCATATCTGGGAGGTCAGAAGGATACCGGCCTTTGTGGTGGCCAACAGAAAGACAAACACACCAACCAGCGCCAGGGCGCGCCCGCGGTTTCTTATTATTCGTTTCTGATAATTATGAATATAAAAAGCTGCCGCAAGGGAAATGAGAACTGTGATGAGGGCAACCGCAACAATAGTGCTGTAATCCCGGCTTAATATTTGTTCGAACGCAATGACGGGGACGGCGAGGATGACAAAAAGCAGCCAAATCAGCGACGCAACGATGAGATCGCTGTTTGAGAGCAAAGCAAACTTAGATAATCGCGGAGGTCGCATATTTTTACGAAGCTTTGTTCGTCGCGGGCTGTGCTTCTTGAAAACGTTCATATTGTTGTCTCAGCTTTCCGCCTGTCTGTGTTTTTGGTTCGGAGTTTTTGTTTTGGCGCCGTACGCCCTGACAATTTTCTGTACCAGTTGGTGTCTTACAATGTCTTGTCGAGTCAGGTTGATTGCGCCAATTCCTTTGATGCGGCGCAGGGTCTGCATAGCCTCCACCATTCCATTTCTTTGACTCTTTTCAAGGTCAATCTGAGTAATATCTCCGGTGATAATCATTTTTGAGCCGTGCCCAAGTCTGGTCAATACCATCAGCATTTGCAGTGGGGAGGTATTCTGTGCCTCGTCGCAGATGATTACACATTCGTTCAGGGTCCTTCCTCTCATGAAAGCCAGAGGTATAATTTCGATGATATCGAGTTCGAGGAACTTTTTCATCTGTCCGAATTCCATCATATCTTCGAGGGCATCGAAGAGCGGCCTGAGATATGGATTAACCTTTGCCTGGAGGTCGCCCGGCAGGAAGCCGAGCTTTTCGCCGGCTTCAACAGCCGGACGCGCCAGGATAATTCTTCTGATTTCCTTCTTTTTGAGCATGGAGACGGCTACGGCAACGGCGAGGTAAGTCTTGCCTGTGCCTGCCGGGCCGGTGCAAAAGGTAAGATCATTGGAAATCATCATCCGGACGTATTTTTCCTGTCCTTTGGTGGAGGGTTGAATTAGTTTCTTGCGTGAGTAAACGCTGAGTGCATACCGGCTTTTTTGGTCGGTGTCGGCATTTTCACGAGCCAACAGCATCTCGACATCCTTGCCTGTGAGCGATTTATTGTTGTTGAGGTGTCTCCGCATTTTGTAAATGGTGTCGGAGGCTTTTTTGACCTGTTTTTGTTGGCCCCTGATTTTGATTCTGCCTTGTCGCGCGGTAATCTGTACGTCCAGCAACTGCCTCAGCCGACGCAGATTGGCATCCGCGGGACCAAATAATTCAACACGCTTTGCAGCGTCGTCCAGTTGTATGTTGACTTCCAAATTGATTCCTTAATTACTGCCCCAGAGCATGAACAGAAAGGCGGCGGGTGCGGCGGGTATCAGCGAATCAATTACATCAAGTATCCCGCCAAATCCCGGCACGTTGTCTGCCGCATCTTTTTGCTCTGCATCTCTTTTTATCATCGATTCCGCCAGGTCTCCTAACTGTCCTGCGAAGGCAAAACACACTCCAAATATAACTGCCGACGAAAACCGCATTATATCAAAAAACAGTGCAAAGAAAACAGCCACCAGTACGGCAAAAACAAGACCGCCTATCATACCCTCCCAGGTTTTTGCCGGGCTTATGGCGGGGGAAAATTTGTGTTTTCCCAAAAGTGTACCAACGGCATAAGCGCCTATGTCGGCTGACTTTACGACAAAAATCAGCATTGCCAAAGCCCAAAGGCCGAATCTTAAACGAATTGCGATTAAGAAACCGGACAGAAATCCAACATAGATTACCGAAAAGCAGGCTGCACCGCAGTTAGCGATAACGTTTTCGGTGCCGAATCTCAGGTATTGACAGAACATTATTGCAAAAAGCAACACAACGGCCGATGCCGGAAGAAGAAATTTTGCAGAAATGCCGGGCCATTGGCACCAATAACAGGATGTTGCAAACAGTACGACGGCAGGGACAGAAACAATCGGAATTGTTGAAATTTTTATTCGGGAGGCAAGTTGTGTCATCTCGAGCTGGGCAAACGCCATTACCACTGCAATAATTATACACAGCAAGGTGGCCTGCGGAAAAACATCATCATCCTCTAACGGAGTCAATGAACCGTCCATCCAGCCGTCGGCAAGCATGGTGCCGGTGAAAGCCACTATCATAATCGTTCCGAAAAGTAACCTGTTCTTGAGCATTAGTCTGAATCGTCAGACAGATTGAATAACCCCCGACTATTGCTTCCCGCGGTTATTAACGGCTCCGAAGCGTCGGTTTCTTCGAGAAAATTCAAGTATAGCGTTTTCCAGATCTTCCTGTGTGAAATCAGGCCAGAAGACGTCGGTAACATAAAATTCACTGTAAGAGATTTGCCAGAGCAGGAAATTGCTGATTCTCATTTCACCGGCAGTTCGTATGAGAAGGTCCGGGTCGGAAAGCTCTGCGGTGTAAAGATGTTGAGCCAGACAATTCTCGTCTATTTGTTCAGTGTTCAGTTCTCCGTTTTTGCATTTTTGAGCGATATTCCTGACGGCGTCGATTATTTCCGAACGGCCTCCATAATTTAGAGCCAGCGCAAGTATCATGCCTTTATTTTGTTCGGTAAGTTGCATCGTTTCCTTGAGGCATTTTGTAACTTCCGAGGGTAACTGCTGCATTCTTCCGAGGTGAACAAGTTTAACATCGTTTCTCATCAGCGTTGGCCGGATTTCAACAAGGTAGCGGGAATACAGGTGCATCAGTGAATCTATTTCTTCCCTCGGTCTTTTCCAGTTTTCAATGCTGAAAGAATAAAGCGTAAGTACTTTTATCCCAACGTCCACGCAATGCTGAGCAATCTTTTCGACGGTCTTTCCGCCGCGATAGTGTCCCTGTATTCTCGGCAGCCTTCTTTTCTGTGCCCACCTGCCGTTTCCGTCCATAATTATGGCTATGTGCCGCGGCACGTGTTCCGGATTGATGCCGAGCCTTTCTGCTGTTTCGATAATTTTTTGTTTACTGGTGCTTTGCAATTGCTTGAGCTATGAATTTTCTGTGAATATGGTTTGTTCTCTTCTTTTGCCGACGCTGACTATACTAATCGGCGTGTCGGTAATTTGTTCGATGGTTTTGACGTACCTTTTGGCGTTGGGGGGCAGGTCTTCAAGGCTTTTTGCGTTGCTTATATCTTGTTTCCAGCCGGGCAAAGTTTCATAGATGCATTCGGCTTTTGTGAGTTTCCGGACGTTGGCGGGGAAAAAATCAGTCTCTTTTCCGTCGATTTTGTAAGCCCTGCAGATTTTTACTTCCGGCAGATTTGTCATAGTGTCGAGGTGCATTAGTGCGATTGAATCTATGGAGCTTATTTTCGAGGCATAAGAAACGGCGACGGCGTCGAGCCAGCCGCACCTGCGGGGTCTGCCGGTGGTGGTACCGTATTCATTACCTTTTTCGCGAAGGTATTGACCGGTTTCATTGTCCTGTTCCGTCGGAAAAGGTCCTGCGCCCACACGGGACGTATAAGCCTTAACGACCCCTGTAAACTTGTCAACCAGTCGTGCGGGAACGCCGCTACCCGCGCCCATGCCGAGCGAGCTTGCGTTGGAGCTGGTTACGAAAGGGAAAGTGCCGTGATCCAAATCAAGCAGCGTTCCCTGAGCACCTTCAAAAAGTACCGCCCTGCCCCGGTCGATTACACTGTGAAGCAATTTTGTGGTATCGGTAATAAATGGTTTAAGCCTGTCGGCAAAGCGTTCGCACTTATCAAGGATTTCATCGAGGTTAAGGGGTTCGACATTGTATAGTCCCCGGAATAATTTATTTTTGTAGGCTGTGATTTTGTTTAGTTTTGTCCTGAGGTCGCTGTTTGTCAAGTCGGCCATGCGTATTGCGTAGCTCCTGCCGACCTTGTCCGCATAACACGGGCCGATTCCGCGGATGGTGGTCCCTATCTTGTTTTTGCCGAGTGCCTGTTCTCGAAGCCTGTCTTCGGTTTTGTGATAATCAAGAACCACATGAGCGTTTTCACTTATGTAGAGTCTGTCCTTCAGCGTTATGGCTTTTTCTTCGAGCTTGTCGATTTCTTCTATCAGGGTTTCCGGGTCGACTACCACCCCGTTAGCGATGACGCATCCGACGTCAGACCGAACGGAACCGCTCGGAAGAATGTGCAGTGCGAAAACGTCCTTGTCCACGACCACGGTATGGCCGGCGTTTGCCCCCCCGCTGTATCGAACCACGAAGTCGCAGTTTTCGGCCAGGATATCCACCACCTTGCCTTTGCCTTCGTCTCCCCACTGTAATCCTGTTATACAGCAATTCATTCCACAAGCCCTTTCCGAGGCCGCTCACAAAAACAAACCGCAACAGATGTACTTTTAAGCCTATTGCGGTTTGCGTAAATAATATTAGGTTCTAATGGTATCAATTTCAACTGATTTTCGCCACGAGTTGCTGGAGGACGGCAGGCAAATTGTCGTATTTCCTGGTGCTTAGTTTTTGCTCTGCTTCTACTCCGTTTTGGTCGGTATAGGTGAACGTGAAGAATCCTTTTGAGTCGAAATGTGTTTTGTCAATTTTCTGTACGGATTGGTACGGAATTCCCCGTCCGTCGGCCAAAATAATGCGCTCATCATCTGCCAAAATTTGTTTGTTTTTTATTGCCAGATAATAAACACCGAGCAAAATCGCACCGGCAAAAAAGAATGGAGGAGATTTTCGGTTAAACACGAGAGTGCTGTCCGGTTGACCATCCGGTTTAGTGTGCTTTTGCTCGAAGCTTTCACTCAGATAACCGTCATAGCCGAACCAGCAGGCCAGAACTATACATATCACCATATATATTACAATGCTGTTTTTTCTGAACCTGCTTGTTTGTGCTTCTATGGCCATGTCAATTCTTCCTGTAAATCAGGACAATCTTTTTTCGGTAATTACGGTGGTCAAAGGTTTAATAAAATAAGGTATTATTTTATCGGACATCAAATCCTGTGCGAGGCGGGACTGCTTTCCCAGGGATTCAATTGTGTTGAATTTTTCTTCGTTGCGTGGATAACGGCGAATTGTGAGCGAGAGATTTATAGGTTCCTGAGAAGATTCCTGATGGTTATTTATGCCGGTTGTGCTCGTTCCCGAATCGATAGTCAGCCTCGCCTGAATACTTTCATCGTTCGACAGGGCTATGGTTATCGACGGACACAGCTCCAGAGGACGCACCTGGGGCATGTCGAGCAGAAAACCAAAAGCCGATGAATCCAGCAGGGCTTCGGCGATAACTTCATCGTGGTTGCTGAAGCAGTCGAAATCCATCCCGAAGGTAACATCCATTGAACTGACGTCGAGTTGACTGAGGCTAAGCATATACGGCGCCAGCTCCAGCACCGTACGGTGCAACGCATAGCCGGCTTCGAGCGTGTCGGGATTTGTTGTGGCCGAGCTGATGCGGTTGCTTTCAAGAGTAACGCATTGATACTGACCCTTAGTCTGGCTGCCTTCCAGGCAGTACTCGTTCTTGCCTCTTCGATAAAAGTTACACATTTGAGGAAACTGCTTTTGCAGACGCTCAAAAAATGTGAGGACGGTGTCCCTTTGATTGGGCAGGTTCATCTCGGTGCTCACGCACATATCAAAATAAAAATCGTCGCAGAAAGAACTATAAACGTTCAACATACAAATATCCTCCGGCACGCTCATTTCGTTTTCTGAGCGGCAACGAATAACGTGCATGTAATTTACTTGATTATACCTTCAGGTATTCATTTTCCCATATTTTTTCCGTCAGTATCGCCAATTCCTGGTCGTATTTTTTCAGTATCTCGAAATATTCCTTTGATTTCAGTGCCTCTTCGGCCTTGGAGTCTTCCGCTTTGATTTCGCCGGTCAGGACCGATTTTCTGAAAATCTCGTAATGGTCTCTTATAGAACAAGGCATCAGCCAGTTATTCGGTTTCTTCCAGTTGTCAAGGCCGTATTCTCTCTGCCATTTACGCCCATTTTTCATGAATTCAGAGAACAGACCGTCGGCGAGCGTCTTTCCATTTTCGTATAGATTTTGAACCTTGTCCACGTAATAGGGAATGAAAGCACAAGGGGTTATGTTGCCGTTCCAGTCTATGTAGAAGTAGCCGCCCGGCCTTCCGTAGGCGATACAGCCCCGCGAAAGTACACCGCTGTTCCAGAAGTCGGCAAGGCAGTATTTTTTATCAACGAGCAGTTTTTTCCATTTTTCGTAAAGCAAAACCCTGTTTTCAGGGTTTACCATAAGCATCATTTCATCTTTTCCCCGGCCTATGGGCATAAATTGAAACTGCCACATATAACAGGCACCTTCGTTCAAAAAGTAATGGTCGTAGAACTCGTCGCTTAGAAGTATCGGTATGTTTTTGCTCGTTGCGGTTACTGATATTCCGAACGGCACGCCGGCATTCCTTAGATTTTCGAATGCTTTGGTGATTTTATTGAAAGTGCCTTTTCCACGGCGATGGTCGGTTTCTTCTTCGAAACCTTCCAACGAGATTGCCGGTGTAACGTTAGCGGTCTTCGCCAGTCTGTCGGCAACTTCTTGATTCAGCAGGGTGCCGTTGGTATAGACCAGGAAAAACATGTCATTGTATTTTTCAAAGATGTCCAGCAGGGTTTTGCCTTCGCTTCGATACATAAAAGGCTCGCCGCCGCTTATGGTTATAAATCGGCACCCGAATATGTCGTGCGTCTCGCGGATAATCCTGTCAACTATAGGGTATGGAATTGTTGCGGCGGCCCCGACCGTCGAAGACGCATAGCAACCGATGCAATTGAGGTTACATCTCTGGGTGGGCGAAAGAACAATAAAGGTAGGAGGATACTCGCCGTATTTTTTGCGGAATTCTTCTATGCTGTGTTCGTAGGCAGGGTCAGAACGAATGAAGTTGTTTTCCACGAAGACCTCGACTATTTTTGCAATGACCGCTTTTGATACGTACCCTTTGTCGATGTTTCGCAGTGTGCAGCGCAACATTGCCGACAAAAACTGGTATCTTTTTAATTTTACCTCATCCAGGTCCGTGTCCGCTTTTTCGACTATGGCCCTGCGGATGTAATCATCGATTCTGCCGGCCAGGAGTTTTCGCGTTTGTTTGAAGTGTATCATCTTGATAAGCCTGGAGGCTAAGGCATCCTGTCCCATTTTCAGCGCCCTCTTTCAAACAGGATAAACAGTTACAAAATCGCTATCCATTAGAAAGTCCTTCACCCGCTGATTTTCGCACAATTTGGCTGTTTACTCAAGGGTTAAGCCTGCTGAAAATCAACAAAAATTGCAGGATGAAATCGTGGTGTACACCAGCACATTTTCGTCTCGGGAGACCCTCAGGCTTCTTCTAAGATTTGCTTGTCCGGCTTTTGGTGAGTTTCAGCGTCCGGCAGCTTAATCTCAGTTAGAATTACGCCGATGGGAGACAATATCGCGAAGATAAAACCGCTCCAGGCGAATTGCTTTGCTGCCGCTGCGGCATTCAGGCCCAGCAGTACATTCAGGGCCGCGTATGCCACTCCCATCAAAACCGCCGCAACGGCGGCAGCTACAATTCGCTTCCAAAGCAATGCCCCACCGCAACCCACTGTTATCGCAGAACCCAAAAAGACGGGCGTGAGAGCAACCACATACCAGATTTCTTTCAGGGAAGGCAATTCCGCTCCCTCTCGAAGATAGTACAAATCCGCAGCGGCAAAAACCGCAACGCCCGCAGCAATCAGAAACGGCACATGCCAGTAACGAGATGCAAGGGTTGCTCGATACCGGGCCCGTTTTCGCATCCGCCGCCGTATGGTCAAAGGACGGTTATAGAAAAGGCAGAATACCCAGTGCTCGAGTAATGCTCCTCTTTCACCGAACACCGGAACAACATGCACGGCCCCCGTAGCCCAGTGCGCCGCCATGAACCTCGCAAACGCAGGATAACGATAGGTCATCTGAATCGGAAACGCCAGATAGCCAACATATTTGAAAAATCCAAGAAAAACCGCTATGTTATAGTCCTTGAAATTATGTTCACGAACCACCAGATATACGACATAGAATCCCCTGACAAGCGAGCCGGGAGATATCGGAACTACCTGAAATGCAGCTAATATGCCCAAACCGATTGCCCACGCGTTAGGCTCACCCCAGTGAATCGCCACGTATATCAAAGCCACTATCAGCGACACAACCTGAGTAACCGGCAGCGTCAGCAGGTGGACGACCAGACTCATCAGATATTTCTGTATAAAAGGTTCTTTTATTTGTGAGAGTATGGTGTTTGCATCTTCCTCGCTGAGCAAATGCCTGCTCTGGCCGTTTGCAACCATCTCCCTCAGCCACTTCTCTCGGAGGTCGGCGTTGAAATAGAGTTTGACCGGCCTGACGAACAGGAACCTCAGCCGCTGTTTGGCGTATTCGCCATCGGTAACAAACCGGTGTATGCAGGCCGGAAGAAAAGACAACGGAAAATGACATAAAAAACGTCTCGGCTGCTGTACCAGTAATGCTGCGCATTCCGGGGCAACTCTTGCCGACCGGTGCCAGCTTATTACTTTTTCAATGATTTTCCCGGCGAAGGCCCGGCTCAGGTATTGCCGGCTCGTAAGCATTTTGCCGTAGTGTTTTCGCCAGTCGGGTCTTGCACAGCTCTTGCGAATAACCCGGCCGATAATCGGCAGAAGACCCGCAAGGGTAAAAACTAACGTTCGTAATCTGCTGTTTCTCAGTTTTTGCTCATATTCCTTGCTGACAAGCTTTTTCACCCCCCATCCCGTTATCGCACCGGAGACGATGGTCGACCACAGACGCCTGCTGTAAAGCAGACGAACGTGGTTATGTGTAACATCCGGCACCGAGTTCCGGTATATTGATTCAGCCTCTTTCAGTTCATCAAGCATCGCACGCATGTCGGAAAAATGCCGGCAATGATTGGACAAGAATCCTTCGAGCTTTCGGATGTCTCCCCTGTCGAATTGCACAAGGCTGCCTCGTGATATACCGGAGGCGATGAGTTTGAAGTCTCCGGGGCTCATGGGAAGGAACGGCAGCAAAACCAGGCCCGACCTGAAATCCACCGCCGTCAGACCCGCTTCCGGCGCCGTAATGACCGCTTGGCGTTTGAGACAATTAGGCTGGCTCTTACAGGTCCACCACTCATACTGGCGGGCGAACTCATACGCACCCATTTCATGCAGAAGACAGACGAAGTCAACCATAAAACGTCGTTTGGCACGGTACTCGGGGGAGCCGAGCATACTAATATCGACGGCCTTGCCCCTGCACCACTGCTTGAGCAAGTCCATGTGGTCGTCTACTTCGAGTCTCCATGTACGCCCTTCCACCCATTCGCTTAACTCGCCGCAGCTTCCAAGATTAGTGTCCACCAGGGTAGCGTAAATATCTGCAACAGCATTGGCGTCGCCGAATCGCACGCTTGCAGCCCGCCGGATAAATTTCTGCCATAACGCTCCCGCTCTGGCGGCGGAGGGATTGACCTGAAGCTGAAAAGGCCCCTGAAAGCCTACTCGATAAAGAATATTACGGAAAAGTTTGGCGAAAGCATTCGGCGGTATAAGAATCTTCAGCTTGTATATAGCACCGGCTTGAAGCCCTTCAATACCACTGCCACCGTCAGGCTGCTCAACAAGCCTTACCCGGTAAACCTGGCCGGCATATCCTCCTCCTACAAACTTGTCCACCACAACCCTAACCTGCGTTTCATTTGGGTCGGTCAGCGGTTTGACTGTATAGGTAAGCTCTTTGCCGGCATCATAGTGCTCGATTTTCATCGGCCTGTGAAGATTCAGGCGATGAAACTGCTGCTGAAGTTCTTTACATGTCTGGATGCTGTATTCTGTCGACATTGGTATTTACCTGAATTCAGCCTGCTGTGAAAAAGCCTGCGGCTTTATCGAAAAGGCCGGCAAAATTAAATAAAATCAATACAACTGCTGTGAGAACGGCGGCCAACAGGTCGTCTGCAAGAACGCCCCATCCTGCGGCCAGTTGTTCCACGGCATTAATGGGCCAGGGTTTAAGGGTGTCAAACACTCTGAACACAAAAAAGCCGGCAAAAGCTGTAATGTAAACATGGTCTGATATAAATGAACCGGCCAAAAGAAAAACCAGGGACTGGCCGGCGAACTCATCTGAGACAATTTCATTAGGGTCGGTTTTCCCGGACAGCCTCGAGATTGCAGGTGTGCATACTACGCAAACGGCAGAGCCGGAAAGTGTGAACACAATCATGATAGCTGTAATTATGGCAGGCTTGATTTGCCCTGCAGACAATAACATCCAAATCAGAGCCGGTGGTATCGAACCCCACGTTCCAGGAACCAGAGGCAGCCATCCAAGTCCGAAGCATGATGTAAGAAGCCTTTTTATCAACATCTTGTCGTTGTCTCCTGCAAAAAATAAGGCTCGAAAAAATAATTACACCTGAAGCTTATCCAGCATACGAAGGCAATACCTGTCGGTCATCCCGGCGATATAATCGCAGACGGTTCGTTGAAGTCCCTGTGATTCTACGAGTTCCTCGTAATAAGTCGGCATAATCCGGGGGCTTTGACAGAGAGTTTGGAACAATACATCGAGATTTTTTTTGACCTCTTCTCCGATTCGAATAAGCGATTCATGCCGGTAAAAATTCTCGAGGAGAAAATTTTCCAGTTGTTCGAGCCCGGCGACATAATCGGACGACAGGGTAATCAAATCGGCTTTATTTTGCATCGTTTCTTTTGCGGATTTCAGATTTGCCGATGTGATACTTTTTCTGCTGGTTTCGATGCAGTCGCTGACTAATATATCAATAATCGCTTTTGCAGTTCTTATCCGGCGGATGTTCGGCCCGCGGATTTTCTGGGCCCCTATACGCAGTTGGGCTTCGGAGAAAATATCTATGAACGTTACTTGTACAGGTCCGATAAGTCCCGCTCTCATACCATCCTCAAGGTCATGGCAGTTATAAGCAATTCGATCCGCAATATTGGCCACCTGCCCCTCAAGAGAGCAATTCAATTCTGCAAAACTTTCATCTTTTGATTTGTCGTAAGGGCCGCGATGTTTTGCAAGTCCAAGCCGGGTTTCGTACATCAAATTTAACCCCTGGAAATGCGGATAAGGATGCTCGAGCAGGTCAACGATGCGAAGAGACTGCTCATTATGCTCGAAACCGCCGAAAGGAATCATAATCTGCTCCAGGGCTTTTTCTCCCGCGTGGCCGAACGGAGAATGACCCAAATCATGGCCGAGACATATCGCTTCGGTCAAACTTTCGTTCAGATTCAGCATTCTCGCTGCGGTTCGGCCAATCTGGGCTACTTCCAGGCTGTGTGTCAGCCTGTTGCGATATATGTCATCCCGACCCGGAGAAAAAACCTGTGTTTTGCCTTCGAGTCGCCTGAATGCCTCGCTGTGAATTATGCGGTCGCGGTCACGTTCAAAGTCACGCCGATAGGGGTGTGGCTTTTCCGAATATCTTCGACCGCGGCTGCTGTGTTCATCGACCGCATAACATGCAAGTTCATCAGACGTGCTCATAACCAGGGCAGATTATGCTTTACACTGATTTGGTTCAACAGTTCAAGAAGCTCCGAAAGGCTCTGGCTGATTACTTCGGTGTCACCGCAGACGTTCATAAAATTCGTATCTCCGTTCCATCTGGGAACAACGTGAATGTGCAGGTGCTCAGGCAGTCCCGCACCGGCGCAGCGACCGAAGTTTACCCCAACGTTGAATCCATGGGGATTAATTGCAAGCGCAAGGGCTTTCTGCGACTCACGAATTAGCTTGATGAGTTCGAGCAGTTCCTCTTCTTCGGCCTGGTCCCAGTTCGAAATGTGGCGATTCGGGGCAATGAGAAGATGACCATTATTGTAAGGGAAACGATTCAGGATGACGATACAGTTTTGCGTCCTCCAGAGAACGAAATTGTCTTTATCCTCATGAGGTTTATTCCTGCTGTTGCATATAAAGCATTCGTGTTTTTCTGCCAATCCCCGAATATAATTGATTCTCCAGGGAGCCCAGAGATTTTCGCGGTTCAATCTTTCTTCTCCCCGGCATTACCTTTGTTCTTTGGATTCGTTTGCGCCTCGACCAGTTCCACACTGAAGTCCTGTTTTACCGTAATCTTCGGATTAATACCCATCGGACCCGGGCCTTTGGTTTCTATCTGGAAGGTATAGTTTTGCTGCGAGCTTTCAAGTCGGCCTGCATCGATATTGTACCGGTATTTGCCGTCTCCCTCCAGATGCTTCATATCCAGTCCCTTTAACATGCTTCTGAAAAAGCCGAAAGTGCCGCTGAGCCTGAATCTGCCGGAATAAGGCATAGGCCAGCCCTTCGGGGCGGATTCGAAAAGGCTGTAGCTGGCTCTTATTACCGCAACCCGCCCATTTTCTGTTTGCTGTACTTCTTCGAGGGTGTAAACCACATTCCTTGCATTTCGCAGCACCATCGTATTGGGCACGAGCAGTTTTGATTGCCATGATTGCCCGATGTCCATTCCTTCAGTTCCCTGCTCCGCAGAAGCAACCACGTCCCAGAGAAACCACTGGGCGGCGATAAAATCATCTATCATATCGGGGTCTTTGGTTTTAACCCCGCCTCCGGTGGCTCTGAAGGCGCTTTGGGCGGCCTGCTTGATAAGTTCGCGCAACTGCTGGTCGTCTTCGATTTTCCCCGTGGGGCCGATTTCAAATGCGGCGCTTTTTCCGCCCAGGGCCTCGACAGCGTCTTTGCCGGCAAGCCGGCCTCCCTTGCTCGATGTCTTTTTCGCTTTTACCTTCTCACAATTGACTTCAATAGTGTTTGTGCTCAAAGGATCAATATCTACAGGCTTATATGTGAGCACCATTTCCAGCGACTCGGTGGTCTTGCTTATCTTGTCACTGTCGGTAACATTTTCCGCCGGTTCGCCGGTCCAGTTGATTGTGATATTTCTGTCCGAGTTAACTTCGTAGCGCAGAGATCGCCCTTTTTCGAAATCCACGGTGAGAGCGATTTTGTTCATATCCGGCCCGCCTTCGGGGCTTTTCAGTCCTTCGCAACCGACAAGCAATACCGCCAACAAAACCACGCCCACCAAACGCATACCCTTCAATATGTACCCTTTCAAAAATTAAGCTGCCGGTATAACGCCTTATCACAGGAAAACCATTAAGCACTTTGCTTTGACCGCGACAATCCGGCTTTAATTGTTGTCAATTTTTTCGATACTGTAAAACCTTATTGCTCCCATTTTCAGTACGCCGGGCACCTCGCCTTCCGAAGCATCGGGGTCTATCGCAGTCCACTTCGAATCAAGCTTTTCCCGATACATTTTAACCGAACCTCGGGACAGGTTGAACTCCAGGTTGCCCGCGTATTCAACTTCGTTGTCAAAGATACTTGAGAACGCAGCGGCGGCCTTGGCCTCTTCAGGGTCTGTGCCACCCGGAGCCGCCGGTATCGAGTTCATTTCAACAAACGCTACGCTGCTGCCGTTCACATCTTCAATCTTATCGAAAGAATAAATTCTTTCGTATGAGTCTGAACCCATGAATCCGAAGGAAAAGTCTTTTACATTGCTCCATGTCTGAGTGGTTTTCATCGGCATTTTATTGGGGTCGGGCAATACCAGCGTCCCGTGTAACTGTTTGAGAGAATCCGGAGAAAACATCTGCATGCCGGCCTTTTCAGCAAGAGACCGGCCACTTATTCTACTGAGAGGCTCGTTAATGTCCACAACCGACTCCACCGTTCCGTCGGGTGCCAGCTTCAGGCGGTAGCTCGTACCAATGAGCCTGGCCAGCGGCGTCTGTTTTTGGCTCTCGCGGTTACTGTCGAAGTCTATACGTATGTCGTCTTTGACAATCGAAAGATATTTGATTTCTTCAATCGTAATTCCGGCAACCGCACTGCCGTCATCCGCCACTGATTCTATATGCCGCGTATAAGTCAGTTCAAGCCTTTCATCGTTATGTCCACCTTTGCCGGGTGTATCTTCCGCAAGCGGTCCCTCGAATTTAACAATCCTTTGCGACTGCCTTACCACTCGATGCCTCGAGTCCTGATTTTCCTCAAACTGCAGAATCAAGTTGACCTCATTTACTTCGTTCGCGGCGGATGCTTCAGACTGCAGTTCATCTGATTCTGCCACTTCTTCAGATATGGCTGGCTCATTCACATCCGACCGGCGTGCTCCTAATTCATTGGGTTCCGGAGTTTCCACGCGGACCTCGTTGGGGGCGGGCGATTCAAACTCCTCAACTTCAGGCTCGGGTACTTTCGGCTCAACTTCCTTTACGGTTACCGTTGCTTCGGCTTCGTTCGGCTCAGCGGGTTTTTGCTCCAACTCATTGGGTTCCTCGGGAACTTTTACTTCAACTTCGCTCGGCTCTGCCGCCTTCGCTTTTACCTCGTTTGGAGCCGGGATTTCTGTTCCATCGCCTCTCGCTGGGCCCGCCTCGTCTTCAAGCTGCTCGGGTTGTGGCACCGGCTTTTGAGGCGACGCTTCACCGCCGGGCTGACAACCGCCGGCCGCTGTCAACAACAAACAGGAAACGACAGCCGAATATATTAAAAAAACCTTTGCTGACATTACTAAACCTCCTGTTCCCGCAATCTTTAATATAGTTCTACTATTGTACGCTCTGAAACCCTTTCAACAAGCGATTTCTCTTTATTTGTCGTCAAGACACCGTTAAAATCATAAGACTTTAGGCCGTTTTCTGTTCGCTGAATTGTTTTAATCTGGCAGGATTGGAGTGAAAAAAATGTTAAGTGATAACGCAAAATCAGGTTTTCAGCGTGCTCCGCACAGGTCGCTTCTCCGTGCTTGCGGGCTGAACAGCGAAGATATCAAAAAACCCTTCATCGGAATTGCCAACAGCTTCTGCGAGATTGTACCGGGCCACGTTCATCTCAACAGCGTAGGTCGTGTGGTCAAAGAGGCTGTCCGGCAGGCCGGCGGTACCGCATTTGAGTTCAATACAATAGCGGTTTGTGACGGAATTGCGATGGGCCATACCGGCATGAAATACTCGCTCCCTTCGCGCGAAATCATAGCGGATTCAGTTGAAACCATGGTGCGGGCACATTGCTTCGATGGCCTAATCTGCATCCCGAACTGCGATAAAATCACTCCCGGGATGCTGATGGCCGCCGTCAGAGTTAATATACCAACGATTTTCGTTTCAGGCGGCCCGATGAAGGCGGGAAAAACCGCCGACGGTCACGCCGTTGACCTCATCTCCGTTTTTGAGGCGGTGGCACAGTTCAACTCGGGAAAAATCAAGCAACAACAGCTTGACCAGCTTGAGTGTGCAGGATGCCCCTCGCAGGGAAGCTGTTCGGGAATGTTTACTGCAAATTCGATGAACTGTCTCTGCGAAGCCATAGGAATGGCATTAGCAGGCAATGGCACGATTCTCGCCGCAGACCACGCCAGAGACGAGCTTTACAAGGCAGCAGGCTCGCAGATAATGGAGCTCGTAGAGCAGGACCTAAAGCCTCTAAACATCATTACGGAACGCTCCATCGACAACGCCTTCGCACTGGATATGGCGATGGGGGGTTCGACGAACACCGTTCTTCACACCCTTGCCGTCGCGAAAGAAGCAAAGATTCCTTACGACCTGGAGCGGATAAATAAAATCTCTGCCAGGTGTCCGAACATTTGCAAGGTCGCTCCCTCGAGTCCGCTCCACATAGAAGACGTTGGTAATGCGGGCGGGATAAGTGCAATTCTGAAAGAAATAAGCAAGGTGCCCGGGCTGGTCAACGGCGATTGCATCACGGTAACAGGCCGGCCCATTTCAGAAAATATCGCCGACGCAGAAATCAAGGACACAGACGTTATTCATCCGCTGGAGAATGCTTATTCGCATACCGGCGGACTCGCGATTTTGAAGGGAAATCTTGCCCCGAACGGCAGCGTGGTCAAAACGGCGGGAGTTAACGATTCGATGCTTACTCACAGGGGACCGGCAGTCATTTTCGAAAGCCAGGAAGACGCCTGCGAGGGCATACTCGCTGGAAGAGTAAAAAGCGGAGACGTCGTGGTGATTCGCTGCGAAGGCCCAAAAGGCGGACCGGGTATGCAGGAAATGCTCAGCCCCACCAGTTATATCATGGGGGCTGGCCTCGGAGAATCGGTCGCATTAATCACCGACGGACGCTTCAGCGGAGGAACACGCGGAGCCTGCATCGGACATGTCAGCCCGGAAGCGGCCGTCGGCGGACCTGTCGGCCTTCTAAAGCAGGGAGACATAATCGAAATCGATATCCCCAAAAATATTCTGAATGTCAAATTATCCGACGAGCAACTCCAGCAGCGAAGAAAGCAATGGAAGCCGCCGAAGCCCAAAATTACAGGTGGTTATCTCGCTAAATACGCCTCCATGGCCACCAGTGCGGACACCGGAGCAATTCTTAAATGGTAAAACGCCGACCTGCAATTAGCGTTTAAGTGATTATGAAAAATACTCCCTGGTACATTGCCGGTCTGCATTTTGAGTGTTTGCAGTGTGGAAGATGCTGTTCCGGCCCCGCCGAGGGAAATATCTGGATAACGAAACCGGAAATCGAATTGATAGCAAAATTTCTCGGCATGACTATTGATAAATTTGCCGGCCGATATCTAAAGCGCGTACATTTTCGAACCAGCATCGTCGAGCACCCTGAAACTAAAGACTGCATTTTTCTCGAAGAAAAGAACGGCCGTAAAACCTGCCGAATCTACCACGTCAGGCCCGCTCAATGCAGAAACTGGCCTTTCTGGGCAGATAACCTGAAAAACCCAGCCGCATGGAACAGGGCCGCTCATAAATGCCCGGGAGTTAACCGTGGAAAACTATACGATTGCAGACAAATACGGAAAATCAAAAACAACAAAAAATGGTGGCTTAACTCTGACCTCTGAGCTTATAGAAAAAATCGGTGCCATATATCACTGGATTGACGGGCACGTTAAAGCAAACGCCGAATCCATGGGGCAATGTAGTGAGTGTGGAAAATGCTGCAATTTCGAAAAGTTCGGACACCGCTTATTTGTTACTTCGTGCGAGCTTATCTACTTCGAAGAAAAGGTCGGCACCGATAATATCAGGCCCTTTAGCTCTGGTCGATGCCCATATAACATAGACGGCAGGTGTTCGGTTTATCCCTGGCGCTTTGCAGGGTGCAGGATTTTTTGCTGCAAAGCAAACAGGGCTTTACAAAGTGAACTCAGCGAAGCCGCCCTGAAAAAATTCAAACGCCTCTGCGAGGAAATGAATATTGACTATCGTTATACAGACCTGCCCACCGCATTCAAAAACCTGCCGGACTAATACCTGTCTACCGGCAGGGGCAGATTTTCCTGAGGTTCGCACAAATCTATGTATTTCGCCCCCTCGAGCAGCGAGCCGTACTTGTTGTAGTACGCATAGAGCTTTGCAATTTTCTCTTCGTCCTTAGCCTCAAAATGCTGCTGCCACCTGCCAACCTCAGCACCCCAGATTATTTCAGTCTTGTCCCTCGCATAAAGAACGATGTGAGGAAATCCCGGATTCTCCCTCCCGTTGAAATTGCTTACGTCGATCG
Source organism: uncultured Pirellulales bacterium (assembly GCA_964524285.1). GTDB lineage: Bacteria > Planctomycetota > Phycisphaerae > Sedimentisphaerales > Anaerobacaceae > CAZGGE01. The sequence goes on along the minus strand of CAZGGE010000001.1, from coordinate 31,572 downwards.
ATTCTATCTCATGGAGCAAAGACTCTTGCAACGGCTCGCTGCGCTCTCTTTGATTGAGCAGCTTGAGAACTTCAACAGCAGCCGACAGGTCTTCACGATTCCACTCCTGTCCCACAGGCGGCATTTGTGGTATGCTCGACAATCCCTCCACCCTGATAATCGGTAAATCCGGAAGCAAAACAAAATCCAGCACAACCATCTGCTCGTCAACGTAACGCTTCTCGAAACCTCTTGTTACCAGAGCCAGCGGTTTTCTCCATGTGCCGCTTATATAAATACCGTCACTAAACGTTTGAACCTCCACGTCCTTCAGCCAGGCGAACTGCTCGGTTATATTTCTGTATACCGCCGAGGCTGTGTTCTTATCGATATTCAGACTTTGTCCACCCGAACTCGCCGCCAGATAAACTTCGCTCTCCAGATTCTTGTTTACCCATTTCGGCGGAGCCACGAGTTTGACAGTTGCCCGGGCACCGTCGGCAGCGCTGTTTTTCCTCACATATTGCTCGAGGAAAATCAAACCGGCCGCCACACCTGCGAGGACCAGTACAATTGCGGCAACCTTTGTAAGCCATAAAAGCATCGGCCTGTATTTGCTGCGATCTCTTCTTTTGCGGGAGGTCTTACGCTTGAAGGATATGCGTTTATGCTTTGTGTTTTTATTTGTCTTCTTTTTCTTTTTCATTTTCCGCAACTACTCCCGCCCCATCGCATTTTTTACCATCGCCGCCTCTACAATTCTCACACAAAACCGGCTCATCGACAACCCCGACCTGTTCGCAGCCTTGGGCAAAAGAGAGTGTGTGGTCAAACCCGGTATTGTATTAAGCTCCAAAACATAGACAACGTCGTCATTCAATATGAAATCAACACGAGCAAAATGCCGGCATCCAAGCCTTTCATAACACCGGACGGCGGAGGACTTGATCTCTTCCACCTTATTGGCACCAACAATAGTGTCGAAAAAAAATTCGGTCGAATCATCCATATATTTGGCCTGGTAATCATAAAACCGCCTTTGGGTTCGTATTTCTATAATGGGCAATGCCTCCCCTTCAAGGATGCCGACGGCAAGCTCCCTGCCAGGTATGAACTGTTCTATCAAACATCGGCCGTACTCCTCGATGGTCCGCCCGGCGGCGTCCATTGCCTCCTCTATTCCACTTACAATACTTACGCCCACGCTGCTGCCCTGCATTGTCGGCTTGATAACAAATTCATTT
>CAZGGE010000001.1:4454-30339 GCA_964524285.1 uncultured Pirellulales bacterium | reverse complement strand
AAAAGTTGATTCCGGACTTGTTCAGGTTGTATTCTCGAGTCCAACTCAACTGCTTGAGGCACTTTAACGCCCAACGATTCGAAAACCTTTTTGCTTGCAGCCTTGTCGAATGCGAGCTGACAAACTTCAGGCCGGCTGCCAGTGTATGCAAGCGATTTCTCCTCCAGTATCTGCTGCAACTTTCCGTCTTCACCGAATTCACCGTGCATCGCAACGAAGAAAACCTCGAAGCTGCCTTCATCCAGTACGTCCAGTTTTTCCGGAGTAATATCCGCCAAATCGGCCTGCACGCCGCCAAAACGCAGAGCCTGAACAACACATCGACCGCTTTCCAGGCTTACCTGCCGTTCCTCACCGACACCACCGCACAAAACTGCAACCTTTGGTGTATATTTTGATTTCAACTTCACGTCCCCCGTTTCAATGCGCAAAAACTCCGGCGGAAAATCCACGTCCTGCCCCGAACGCCGAATTAATCCCATATTTCAATTTCAAGTTCCAAATCAATGTCGAACTGCTCGTTCACTTTTTGTCTTACCAGTGCAATCAGACGGGTTACGTCCCTGCTCTTGCAACCCTTGTGTGCCACAATGAAATTAGCGTGTTTTTCGCTTACCAGCGCACCACCCACCTGCAGGCCCTTCAGTCCGCATCTGTCAATCAGTGAGCCGGCCGACACCCCACGAGGGTTCTTGAATATGCAGCCGGAGTTCTTCGTGTTCAAAGGCTGATTGTTCTTTTTGTAAATCCATATCTCTTTAATCGTTCGCAGTATTTGTTCGGGGTCTGTATGAGTAAGACCCAGCGTTGTATTCAAAATAAGTTCGTTGGTGATATTCGTCCGCCTGTAATCGAAGGTCAATTCAGGCTTGCTTTTTTCGAATACGTTCCCGGTATGGTCCATCAGCGTTACCTTCTCCACCGCTGTACCGATATCACCAAAGCTCCCCCCTGCGTTCATTTTCACCGAGCCTCCTACCGAACCCGGTATCCCCGTCAAACCCTCAAGTCCGCAAAGACCCTTTCTCGTGCACGTCAGCACCAGCTTGCTGAGTTCAACTCCCGCCCACGCCTTGACTTCCGTATCATTAAATTCAACCCTCTCAAAGTCGGAGGATTCGAGTTTTATCACCGCCCCCCTGATCCCCTTGTCGCTAATCAGAAGGTTGGAGCCGAAACCGAGAACACGCATGTCCACCTCATTTTCACCGCAGCGACGAACAACATCCCGAAGCTGCTCTACTGTTTGAGGCTTAATAAAATAATCCGCAGAACCTCCCAGACCGAACCAGGTCTGCCTGGCCAATGGGAAGTCTCTCTCAACTATTTGCTCCAGACCGGTGAATAAATTCATCTGCAACCTTCCATATATCTCCTGCGCCCATCGTTACGACCAGGTCACCGCTCACCAAATTATCTTTCAGATAACGACCGATTTTTTCAAACCCGTCTATAAAAAGCGCCCGGCAACCGCTGCCGGTAATTCGCTCAACCAGAATCTGAGAATTTACTTCCTTGCGCATCTTTTGAGTATCCCTTACGAAGTATATCTGCGGCACAATCGTTATATCGGCAAGCTTGAAACTTTCAGCAAAATCATCCAGCAAAAATCTGGTGCGGCTGTACTGGTGCGGTTGAAAAACGCACAAAAGACGATTTGGCTGATATTGTTCTCGAAGGGCCTGTAGCGACCCTCGGATTTCCGTGGGATGGTGAGCATAATCATCCACCACCGTAACGCCATGAATTTTCGCTTTAAGCATAAGTCGGCGCTCTATACCCGTGAAATCTCCAAGCAAAGCGATGACATCTTCCTCAGACAAACCCGCCTTCAAAGCAAGTGCCGTAACCGCAAGCGCGTTAAGAATATTATGCCTGCCGGGAAGCTGTATATCTGCGGTCCCGAGAACTTCGCCTTTCCGGCATATCTCAAAGCTGTAACATCCGTCCACCAGCCGGGCATTACGGGCGGTGAAATCACAATCTACACCAAGACCGAACGTTTCACATTGCACTCTGCCGCTCAAAACACGCACAACTTCCTTCACGTGCTCGTCCTCACCGTTGGCTATTAGGGTACCCCCGCCCCTTATGCCACCCGCAAAAGCACAGAATGCCTCTGTTATCTCTTCCACATCCCGATAGTAGTCAAGATGGTCCTGCTCGATGTTGAGTATGCAGGCCACTTGCGGCTTTATATTCAGAAAACTTCGGTCGTATTCACAAGCCTCGGCTATGAAATGTCTGCCCTCACCAGTACCGGATGAACAGCCCAACTGCGGCACCTCGGCTCCGACAATGAAGTTAGGCTCAAAGTTACGGCTCTGTAGAAGATACGCAAGCCACGCGGTGGTTGTGCTTTTTCCGTGCGTGCCCGCAATCGCAATCGGCTCATGCAGGCCGGCAAGCTCGCCAAGCATCTGGGCATACTTGTATACTTTTATCCCACGTTGCCGGGCATGTTTCAATTCCGGATTATCCTCCTTTACCGCCGCCGAAATTACTACCGCATCGATATGACGGTAGATGTTTTCCGCATTATGTCCGATTTTTATTTGTGCCCCTTTTTCGCAAAGACCCTCAATTACTTCGCTGTGCATCTGGTCTGAGCCGGTTACCTCGGCCTCGTATCTGAGCAGAACTTTCGCCAGACCGCTCATCCCGACACCGCCCGCACCGATGAAATGAAATCTTTTACCGCGCAGTGCCACTTTGCCGCCTTTAACAAGCGTTTCCATTTGCCCCCCTGCTTTATCGGTGTTGTTAAGAATTCTCATTGGCTCATTCATGTGTGGTATCCGTCCTTGAACAAACAAAGCCACTTTAGCAGAGAACCCCCTGAAAATAAAGCTAAAAGCCTTCGGTATGGCATAATCGACGTGCGACGGGGTTATGACTACACACCAAAACCTGCCGGCTCGGCGCAGAAATGAAAATATTCTATACGATGGTATTTGTCCCGATATTGAGCCGTTCTTATCTTGTGTTTGCCCAGATGCGGATATTGTCGAATGTCCCGGTGTCGTCAAATGAACCGACACCGATTTTGCCATTCGAAAATCTTTTATCAACCGCCGTCATAATAGGCTCAGCCTTGTCGTCGAAAAACACCTTTATGCTGCCTTTGGCCACGTCGCGCACCAGCCGAACCCTGTGCCACTTGTCATCCCATCTCGTACCAGCCGTTCTCGTTTCTGCGATTGAAACTCGAGGCTCACCGTCGACCGCGAATATCGAGTTGGCGTGGGCATCGGACTTGTTGGCGATATGAACGTAATAAAAGTGCCCGGCATCCTGGTAACCGAAAAACAAACACAAATCCCGATGCGCGTAATCCTTCGTGGTCGAACGCATTTCTACTTCCATTACGAAATCACCCGCAACCACGTCTTTTATAAGATTAATATTGTGAGGTGAGCGGACCGGCGGTTTGTAACGGCTCGCCCGGAAAAGCGATAAAACTTTACCTCCCCGGCCTTCTTCTACACGCCACGCCCTTTCATCGGTGGCCTGCCACTCGCTCAACTCGCCGTCCTCAAAGTCGTCCTCGAAAACCAGCGAAACTTTTTCTCCCCCGATAGTCCGGTAACTGCCGCAACCCCCACACACCACAAACAAAATAAATGACACCAAACCAATTACACAAAAAACTTTTTTATCCATCGATATAACCCTTAAAATTAAAAAACTCTCGCTGACTCTATTTTACCACTGTGCCTCTGCGTAAGGCCCGACATACCCTTTCTTTTGAGGTTTGGGCCGGGATTTAATTATCGCCTCCGCGACGGCTACGTCACTCGCCTGCGTTATCTTTATGTTCGAGGAGTCGGCCTCAACTATTGAGACCTCACGCCCCAGCGTCTCCACAAGCTGAGCGTCGTCGCTGATTTGACTCTTGTCCACTTTATCCAGCCCGGCATAGGCCTCCTTCAGCAATTCCTTCACGAAGACCTGCGGGGTTTGAGCTTCCCATAAATCCTGCCGGCTCACCGTCCTTGTAATCTTCTTTTCTCTGGCTTCTTTCAGCGTCGCAACTACCGGGCAAGCCAGTATGGCCGCACCGTTCTTTGCCGCCGCCAAAATAACATCCTCAAGCCAGTCCTTCGTAAGACAGCACCTCGCCGAATCGTGAACCGCCACCAGCTCAATGTCGTCTTTGACAACCTCCAGCGCCTTGACCACCGTCTCAAATCGCTCCCTTCCGCCGTAACAGATTTGAACGTTAAAAAACTGCAAATTAGCCCCCCACTTGACCTTCACCAGCTCCTCGTCGTCGGGAGAAATCGCAAGCAGTATTTGTTTAACGTCATCGCGGTCCGAAAACAATTCCACGCTTCGCAAAAATGCCGCCCGACCCGCAACATCCACAAAAGGCTTCTTCCTCTTACCGCCGAACCTCGTACTCGACCCCGCCGCACAGATAATCGCACCAACCTTAGCCGCCACCTTATCCAACTCCAAAAAGTGTCAAATCTTCAATTATTTCCAAAGCTCAACCCTGTAATGCCGTAAACCTCTGCTCATTCTACAAAACTCAAAATTCAATGCCGGCACGTGCCCGGATGTCCTTGTCAAAAGGATGCTTTACATTTTTCATCTCCGTCACCAGGTCTGCCAGTTCGACAAGCTCCTCACTTGCACCCCTGCCAGTCATAATAATCTCTACGTGAGGGTCTCTATGTGCTATTAGCTCTTTAATAGCCTTAAACTCCGCCAGTTTTTGTGAAAGACAAAACACAATCTCGTCCAGCACCAGCACATCGTAAAATCCTTTCGCCGCCGTCTCCGCAAGCTGAGCAACTGCTCGCGAAATGGCAGCCTTCGCTTCTCCCACCTTTTCTTTATCCTGCAGAGACCCGGGAACTCTCCAGTCTACGTCCAGCGCCTCCACTCTGATTCGCAGATTCCCGCGCATTATCGCAAAACGCTCTCCGATTTCAAGCGAAGCCGGCTTAAGAAACTGATATATCAATACCTTATGCCCGTAACCTGCCGCACGAAGTGCAAGGCCAAAAGCAGCCGTCGTCTTGCCTTTGCCATCCCCCGTATAAATCTGTACAAGCCCTTTTTCAAGCATGACCTTATGTTAAAACACCCCCGCCGATTTGAAAATCCAAAAATAAGCTGATTTGCGCGAAGATTGTTTGGATGAGATAACCGCCAAAAACTGCACGACCCGGCATCGTTAATTTACTGAAACTCTCCCGCAGGTCGAACAGTGCAAAAACTATATCGTGATTGCCTTTAGCCTTTCGCGTGCGTCCTGCTGGTCGTCGGCTTGCTCTCCCGGCTTGAACGGCAAAGGCTCGGCAAATTCAATCGCAACCCGCCGGAGGAACCTGTTAACTTCACCGGTGTGCTTGACCCTGCCCGAACGCGTGAAATTCGCCATGTCGAACGAATCGTCCGAACCGAGCCGCGGGACGCTGAAACGAGCCGTTACCTCCTGTCCCGGATACGGACAGGAACCGGTTGCATGACAACTGAACGCAGCTCCCCGGCTGCTGACATCAATCATTTGCCCCTGAGTCAGCACCTCGTTGAAGTCCTCGGCGAACCAGACGGGCCAGTGATAACGTAATCTCTGTTCACTTCTTCTTTCTTTACCCATATCCATTATCAACTCCTGACTATCCTCCGCCAATGATACATCGACACCAACGCTGAGTTTCTTTATTAACAGCAGAAGAAAAACTATTTTTAATCCTCGACCACCTTCGCCATATCTCCCGACCTTATCGTCGTTTATGTTCGACATATAATTGCATCAGCCGACATACTCAGGTCCTATAAAACAAAGCATCGACCGGCGCGACCATACGGCGTACAAATTTAAGACTCACACGATTTATAACTCTTCCGCGTTCCGCACACACATCTGTTAAACTCTTTACCCCGTTGCTCGAAGTTCTCGAACATGTCATAGCTTGCACAAGCCGGACTGAACAGAACAACGTCCCCTTTTACGGCAAGCCGACTCGCAATATCAACCGCATCGGCCACTGAATCAGCGAATTCGACTTCAAACTTATCTTTCCCGGCCGCCCTTACGGCGGCGGCTATTGTTTGCCGTGTCTCGCCCAGTAAAATAACCGCCTTTGCCTTCTGAGCAAGAACCTTACCAAGCCGCACAAAACTAACACCCTTGTCGTATCCCCCGGCAATGACCACCATAGGCTGGTCAAATGCACACAACGCAGCAATCGTACTGTCCGCAGTTGTCGATATCGAGTCGTTATACCACCTAACGCCGCCAATATCCGCCAACATCTCAAGCCGGTGTGGTAAAGGCTTGAAATGCCCGAGACTTGATAAAATCTTGTCCTCGGCAACGTTAAAATACCGCGAAACGCAAATCGCCGCTGCAAGATTCATAATATTAAATCTTCCCGCCGGAAGAAACCGCTTACGCAAACTCTCACCTACATCGTCCGCTGAAAAAGTAAAACAACTGCGAAAATTCTCAAAGCAGTACCTGTCAAACCATTCCAGACAGATTGCATCTTCGCCGTTGAAAATGGAAACTGCCGGCTTAACTTCGCTGCACTCCTGAAACCTCAATATGTTTTCCTTGGCTGCAATGTATTTTTCGAAACTCACGTGACGGTCAAGATGATTGGGACTTAAATTCGTAATAACCGCCACCTCCGGCCCTCTCTTTATCCACCCCAGTTGCTCGAGCTGAAAACTCGAAAGCTCCACCACGACGATATCCTTATCCGTGATTTCTTCCAGAAGCATAAGCATCGGCTTATTGCCTATATTGCCGCTAAGTCGAACGCTTCGGAATTTGAACCCTTCCCCGCCGATGCCCGAACCCAGCAAATGAGCCGTCAATGCCGCCGTCGTACTTTTACCGTTCGAACCCGTAATACCCACAATCGGCGAAGGACATAACTCGAAAAAAAGATTTACCTGAGACGTAATTATCGCACCACCCCGCCGGGCGGTTTCAAGATAATCGCTGTCCACCGGCACGGCAGGATTGACGATAACCACCTCCGCATCTTCAAAATCCACCACACGGTGTCCCTCAAGGTGAAATTCAATATCTTTCAGAACATCAAGAGAGGCCACGGAATCTCGCAGCTTTTCTGCCCCCGACAAATCCGTTACCGTAACGTTCGCACCGCATTTATGGGCGAACTTCGCAGCATCGACTCCACCTCCGAAACGTCCCAGCCCCATTACTAAAACTTTCTTTCCGGTAAGAATGCTTTTGTTCATAAAAGTGTTTGCATGGCGTTGGCAAGCTCGATTTTTGCGTCGATAACCGCCTGTTCGATACATCTTTTCCACTTATCACCGAACTGCTCTTTGTATTCAGGCCTCTCGTAAGCATATATTAACGAACGGGATGCGGTAATAAGCGCACCCATGCCGTCGGGCTTACAGAATTTGACACAATCCGAGGCCTTTGCGCCCTGTTGTCCATAACCGGGCACAAGAAACCAGATATTGTCATATTTCCGCCGCATTTCGCTCGTTACATCCGCAGTTGTGCCGGCCACAATCATTCCCACGTTGCTGAAACCGCTCTTGCCTGTCCTCGTTTTTTCGCCGGCAACCTGGCTTACCATTTCCGCTATCTTTTCGAAAAGCCTCGTGCCCTGAGCATCCGTAAAATCCTGAATTTCAGCGGCTGACGGGTTACTCGACCGCACCCATACGAACACCCCCTTACCCTGTGCTTCGGCCATCTTTGCAAAAGGCTCAATACCTTCCAACCCTGCAAAAGGGTTCACTGTAATGGCATCCGGAGCCAGAATATCCTCCAGACCGGTTAGCTCCGGATTCTCCAGATGGGCCGCCGCATAATACTCCGCCGTGTGCCCTATATCACCACGTTTCACGTCCCCGATTATTTCCAGACCGAGTTCTTCGGCCTCCGAGATGAGAGAGTAATATGCCTCAACGCCCTCCGAAAGATATCGCTCGAAAAAAGCAATATTGATTTTAACTGCGGGAACCATCGGAGCCACCAGACGCATTGTCTGGGTGCAGAAATCGAAAATGGCGTCTACCGCCGCCGCCGCATCCGATTCGTCATTCATCGAACGGTGCCCTTTAATTGCCTGCGGCAAACGGTTGTAAACAGGGTCAAGACCCACCGTTAGACATGTCTTCTTCGCTCGTACCGCTTCACAAAGACGATCAGCAAAATGATTCGCCATCTATCATCCTTCCTTTCAATAGCTGTTGAATTCAAAATCTGCCCGCCGATTTCGCAACCTTCGCCATTTTTGTTCGTAGATCACGTCGGCCTGAATCAAAAAGCTCTTTCAGCTCAACTGCAAACTACTATAATCGCACACAACCGATTGAGCAAGACGTAAATCCATTTAGTATCTGACAATGAAAAAAACAGAACAAAAAACAAAAAAGAAGAAAAAGAAAAAGTGGAAAAGATTTCTTTTAATATGGCTTATAGTATCCGCTGCCGGCAGCATTACCTTGATTCTGCTCCTATTCCATAAACCCGCCCTCTATAGCCCCCAAAAACCACCACCCGGAAGAGCCCAAGGAGAAGTACCCACCTATCTGACACACGTCCTCGCTCCCACGTATTACAACGGTGCCCAGCGAGGCGAGCCTTTCGAGCTTGAAGTAATACAGCAGGGCATAAATGAAATTATTGCGGGCGAGGACTGGCCCCAGGAATCCGAGGGCGTGGTGTTCTCCAGGCCAGAGGTGCTTTTCCGGCCGGAAAAGGTCGTGCTAATGGCCGCCGCTACCGTCAAAGATGTCGAATTCATAGCTACTATTGAAATAGCACCTTCGATTAACGAACAGGGATTCCTGAACCTCGATGTAAAAACCGTCAAAATCGGCTCCGTAAATATCACCCTATTAGCAAAGTCAATAGCGGTCAAAATATATAAAGCCGAAACCGAAGGCATTTACATGGACACCGAAGACATACGTAACAAAATAGCCGACGCACTGATTAATGGCGAGCCTTTCAATCCCGTTTTCCCCGCGGAAGACAAGCATGTACGCGTAACAAAAGTCGATGTCGATAACGAGGTGCTCACTATCAACTTTGAGCCGGCGGAAAACTGATAAACGCCTCTACAAAAGCCGCCCCGTTGATTATTCTGCTTCTTCCGCCTGGTCGGGCGACCATTCATAGTCCGAACCCCTCGGAGGCGGGCTTTCTTTGAAGGCGTGGATGATTGCGGTGAAAAGCCACGCGATTGTAAAACCCAAGCCCAGAACGGCGATGATGACCGATATTATCACCAGCAATCCGAGTATCAACAGAAATATGACAACAAGCAGACCCCAAAAAGTCATATTCAGCCTTTACTTTTTGCTTGGCATTCTTGAGGCGATTTTACGCGCTATGTTTGCCAGAGGCATACTTTTGGCAAATAACGCTCTCACCCGACATCATCCTCCCGAGTCCCTTGAGCAGCCCGCCTTTTCCACTCGTTTCCATATCAACATTGGCCGACATTCACGACATCCACCCCGACTCGGTATATATCGATTCGCCCGACTCAAGCCAGACATCAAGGGTCTGCATTGTGGTCCCGTGAATTTCATATTGCATGAACTTTCACCTTAAAATTTCCGCCTGCAGCTCATCTTTGAACCGCCTGTTTCAACCCGGCTGTAAGCTCCGTGCCTGTGCGGTGACGATACGCGGATTTCGAAAAAAGCTGCTGCCTCTTAAGAATTTTAGGCCCTTGGCGGTAATATTCCTCCACCGCCTTCGTACCTCCCTGGGCGGGACCTGCGGTTTTGTACTTGTTATCAAGCAGCCAACGGCTGACCTCCTCGTCGTATTCGGCCGGGTAAATAAGGGCCACTACATAAAATCTGTCCTCGTGCTCTGCGAGATGCAGCTTGGCCCGGCAGGGCGGTAAATACTTCTCACCAAGCCTTGCCAGCCGCTCGAAGTCCCCACGTGCAGTACCCTCGTTGGCTGAGTAGAAAAACATGCCCGCTTCAAGGTGAAATCTCTGAACGGGGACGGCTTTTATCTCAAGTCGACCGTCCGGATAGGCGTTATGAATCTTGTAAACCTTGCCCGCCTTGTACTTCTCACTTTCCAGCAATTCCGCCACTTCCTCGGCGGTAAACCCAACACCCGTATCGTCCCCGAAATCGAATATGTAAAGGCCGACGTATTTATCCGGTTGTTCAAGCTCAGGTATTTTCATCGTTATAATTTTAGGACTTGCCGCCCATAACTTCAAGGCGAATGAATTTGCGTTTTCCAACCTGAACAATCATTCCATCTTCAGGCTCGATTTGTTCGTGGGGGTCATGCACTTTCTTCCCGTTAATGCTTACTGCCGACTGTTTCACCAGCCTCTTGGCCTCACCCCCGCTTGACGCCATCTTACTGCTCAACATCAATTTGCTTATGGTAGTTTTTTCGCCATCAATCCGGTGAGTGGGTATCTCGTCGGGCAACTGCTTTTTGGCGAAAACCTTTTCGAACCGCTCCTCTGCCGCACTCGCAGACCCGCTGTCGTGGAACTGAGCAACGATATTTTTAGACAGGATTACCTTCGCCTCTTTAGGGTGGGTCTTGCCGGGATTTGTGAGTTTTTCGATCTCCTCGGCAGGCGTGTCCGTTAAAAGGGTAAAATAGTTCTCCATCATAGCATCAGGTATGCTCATTATTTTGCCGAACATCTCATCTGCAGAATCCGTAACCCCGATATAGTTACCTTTTGATTTGCTCATCTTCTCAGTGCCGTCCAGACCCACAAGAATGGGCATCGTAACGACCACCTGCTGCGGCTGATTGTATGCCTTCTGTATATCCCTGCCCACCAGATTGTTAAAGGTCTGGTCGGTCCCCCCAAGCTCCACGTCGCTTTCTATCATAACCGAGTCATAGCCCTGCATGAGAGGATAGATGAATTCATGTGTATACACGTCGATGTCCTTTTGCAGGCGCAGTTTGAAACTGTCTCGCTGGAGCATCTGCGTTACGGTTTTCTTCGCAGCCAGTTGAATAAGCTCCATCAGCGTCATCTTTTCCAGCCATTCGGAGTTGTACCTGACTTCGAGCTTTCCTTTTGACGTTTCGAGGATTTTCCCCGCCTGCTCGAAATATGTTTGCGCGTTTTTCTCGATTTGACGGTCGGAAAGCATCGGGCGGGTCGCATTCTGGCCGGTGGGGTCACCGATTCTCGCCGTGTAATCGCCTATGATTAACACGGCCACATGACCGAAATCCTGAAACTGCCGCATCTTGCGCAGAACCACCGTGTGACCGAGGTGAATATCGGGACTTGTGGGGTCGAGACCGAGCTTGATTCGTAAACGCTTCCCCCTCCTCTCCGACTGCTCCAGCTTCTCCGACAACTGCTCAACGGTGAAAATCTCTATTGTGCCCCGCTTGAGTATGTCAAGTTGTTCGCTGATTGTCCGCTTCATAATATACATCGATACAGAACGTTGAGTGCCGGATTATATTAAATACCGATGTGAACGGCAAGCAGCGTTTGAGCCAGGCTCCGCAGCCGGGCCCTCACGTTACAAGTTGCAGCTTCGAAAGGGCATCGAATTTATCGCCCGCAAACTCGAAAATGCTCTCTATGCCTGTAACCTTGAAAACTCCTCTCGTCGCAGCCGCTACGTTACAGAAAACCAGACGGTGTTCGCAGTCCGCCAGAAGCTTGCGAAGTTTAAGCAATGCTGATAAACTCGAAGACGTTATTATATCCATATCGGAAAAGTCGACTACAACTTCACAATCACCCCGATTTGAAACAATATCAATCACCGAATTAAGCTCATCAACCGCATCAGGCTCCGAAGCCAGCTCTACCAGTATAATCTCATCGGACCAGTTCTGAATGCCCATATTCAGACTCCTTTTATCTGACCACTATATCTGTTTACCTCCGTTCTATCGGCATAACTACAGGGCCGGTTAAGCCAGTACGATTAAATTATAAAATGAATTATCGAAGCAAAACCTTCCGATAAAATCCTACCATGCAAATTAAAAATGCTTCTCAGGGGATTTGTAACACTGCCGTACAGTGAATCGAGTCTATTGCGCGTTAAACCAGGTTGTTTTCCTCCCAGGAAAGCATCAATCCTTGTAAGAGCAGTTTTACAAGGCTAAACTATGCTTAAAACACTTTTATCGCAAAGGCCCGGCGGCATGAAATCGGACCACGAACTTATAAAGGCTGTAAATGACGGAAATTACCAGGCCTTTGAACAATTGTACTACCGATACCGTGATTGGGTTTACAAGCTAAGCTACAGATTCACATCCGACCCTCATCAGTCGTCGGACGTGGTTCAGGAAACTTTCACCTACCTGCTCGAAAAATTTCCCGGCTTCTCCCTTCATTGCAAAATGACGTCTTTTCTATATCCGGTAGTCAAACACGTCTCAATCAGGTTGGCAAAACGACGGGATAAGCGACTTACCGAACCACAGCATCTTGCCGAAGTGCCGGCTCCGCGACTGCGTGAAACTGATTCCACGCGTCAGGAACTGGCAAAAGTGGTCTGCTCGCTTTCAGCTGAGCAGCGGGAGGTGCTGCTAATGAGGCTGATTGACGAATTGACCTTCGAAGAGATAGCAAATGCTCTAAATGTAGGCCTGAGTACTGCAAAATCCAGGTTTTACCGGGCTGTAAAGAAACTTCGAAATGACTCCCGCACAAGGGAATATTTTTTCGGCTAAATCGCGGCTGCGAAAAAAAATTTCAATTTTCTGCAACTTTTCGCCTCTGCCTGCGGCTAAACATACGAACGCACTCAATTTTGGTGATTATTACTGAGTAAACGGTTTTGGTAATTTGAATGGTCGATTCAAAAGGAGTCCGGCAATGCTGAAAATGATAACTATAGTACTTGGTTTGGTTTCTCTTTTGCTTACCTTCCCAGCAGGCTGCAGCAACGTGCAGCAGTTTGATAATGCAAAACTTCATTCAGAAAAACCTGTGAAGCTGACCGAGATCTCCCGTCAAGAAAAATACTCTGATAACTTTAGGGCAAAGGGTGGATTTGGCGGCCACCAGGCCAATACCTCCAACGGTGTTGTCCACCCAGCTCACCGACCTGACACCGATCCGGCTCGTTCATCACGCTTGGTCGTTTATAACGCCGTCTTTACCATTATCGTCGACCGCATCGAAGATTCTATTAACCAGATAAAAACAACTATCGAGACAATGGGCGGCTATATGAAGGAAATGACGGGAAAATCCATAACACTCAAAGTTCCTGCCGAAAAATTTGACCGGGCTCTGGAAAACGTGCATAAGCTCGGAGAGATAACACATAAAGATATTAAAGGCACTGATGTTACCGAGAAGATGAGGGACCTGCAACTGCGGCTGAAAAACGCTCAGGCTCTGCGGGATAGGCTGGCGGCCCTGCTGAAGGAATCGGAAAAAGTAGAGGATACCCTCAAAATAGAAAAAGAGCTTTCACGAATTACCGAAAAAATTGAGCTGCTTAAAGGTAAAATAAGACATCTGGAAAACAGTATTGATTTCTGCAAAATAACAATTCATTTCAATTCACCGGTGCCACAAACCGACCCCGCCGCTCACCTTCCGTTCGAATGGGTCCGGAAGTTAGGCTCAATGCTCACCTCGCCGGTGCCGCAGTATCCTTACCAAAGCCACTCATTGTTTCGTCCTCAAAAATTTGAATTGCCCGACGGCTACATAAAATACTTTGTGGACGACGAGAAGGCTCGAGCCGTATCGCCGGAAGGTGTGCGAATATTCGTCCACAGGGAGAAAAATTATAAAGGCGGAGATTTCGAGTTCTGGAACCGCATCGCACACAGACAACTCACCGCCGCAAAAGCATTCAAAATAATCAACCACGTTAAACGGGAAAACAAGCCGGATGAATTGTCGATATTCGTATGCGAAAAAAAAATCGGAAGAACTTCATACGGCTGTCTGCTTTCTTTGAAAACCACCCAAAAATATGTTTATGTCTTCGAGGCGTGCGGCCGGCTCGAAGAATTCGACAAAGAACGACAGAAACTCGAAAAAACCGCTGAAACAGTACGAAAATACTAAAGTAATAATAGCAGATTCAGAAATGAGCAATTCATCTGAAAATTTCGAACATAATTCCAATATCGAGTATCCACAAAAACTCGCCGACGACCTTAAGTCTTTGTATGAGCCGCCTTTCAATATCTCCGGTCGCATCGACCAAAATGTACTTAGCCACGCGAGGGCGAAATTTGGTAAAAAACCTTCGTTGAGACGGCTTCGTTGGGCGGGTGCTGCCGCCGCCGCTGTCTTTATGCTCATATTTCTGGTGGATACACACAAGACCGATACTCGAAATTTGACCACCGGACACAGAAACAAAACCTCCCCTGAAGTAGTTACGGCCGACGTAAACCAAAGCGGACGTGTCGATATTCTCGACGCCTTTAACCTTGCCCGGAATATAAAGCTGAAAAAGACCCTCAAAAACTCGTGGGACATCGACGGCAATGGAAAAATAAACCAGGACGATGTGGACTCGATCGCCATGAAAGCCGTTCGACTTCATAAAGGAGTCCTATGATGAAAACCTTACCAGCAATAATAATTATACTTGTTAGCGTAATGGTGCCGGTAACCGCTCAGCACGCCTCACCCCGCCAGCTTTCATCCGAACCCGTGGCGCGTTTCGAGCCTTTGCATATATACATTGACAGCGGCGACAAGACCCTCGCGGCATTTCAGTTCGAGTTAAAGACCGTTGCGGGCGAGGTGAAAATTGTAGGCGTGGAGGGCGGTGAGCATCGGGCCTTTGCGGAGCCGGCTTATTACGACCCGGCGGCTCTTGCCAATGACCGGATTATCATCGCGGACTTCAATACCGGTGAAGATTTGCCGACCGGCTGCTCCCGGATTGCAACGGTTCACCTGCAGATAATCGGGGAGCTAAAGCCTGAATACGAGCTTGAGTTGTCGGTTGCCGCTTCCCCCCATGGCGAGCGGATTCCCGCTGAAATCGCATTCGAAAAAGGAGAAATAAAGTGAAAACAAAAGTAATTTATTTCGCAACCATTCTGACCACCGTTACCATAATCCTGTTTACCCAGTTTTTAGGATGTGGCTACAAATGCCGGAAAGAACAGACCGAAAAATCCACGCCTGAGCACCCGTCCGCTTATTACCGCGGTGGAGGATATAATCACCGTGAACTCGAAGAGGAACAGAAACGAAGAGATGCCTCCCTGAAAAAAATTCTGCTGTTTACTGAAGCTCCTTATCGAGGGCAAAAATACGCACTTACCGAAACAAGTGCGGACGAGTTGTGGGTAATTGCCCGGCCCGAAAGTTCTGCTGCAACTTACGAAAACACGCCGGGCTGTGGTGCCATGCTGGCGAAAATGCCTGGAGAGCAGGAAAAAATCCCCCTCCCCCTCAAACACACAGATGTCAAGGCCCAAATCGCAGGCTACATCGCTTCCGTGAGGGTTACTCAGCAGTTTCATAATCCCTATGATAAAAAAATTGAGGCGGTTTATGTTTTTCCGCTGCCACAGAATGCGGCGGTTAATGAATTTATTATGACCCTCGGAAAGAGGAAAATCCGCGGCATTATTCGCGAACGGCAGGACGCTCAAAGGATATACGAGCAGGCAAAGAGGCAGGGGCACGTGGCGTCACTGCTCACACAACAGCGGCCCAATATCTTCACCCAGAAAGTGGCTAATATAGAACCGCAAAAGCAGATAGACGTCGACATCAAATACTTCAACACCCTGGCGTATGTGGATGGCTGGTACGAGTTCCTCTTCCCGATAGTGGTCGGTCCGAGATTTAATCCGCCCGGTTATAAGGATGGTGTCGGTGCGGTTGCCCGAGGAAAGCAGGGAATATCGGGTCAGAAAACCGAGGTACAGTACTTAAAGCCCGGAGAAAGAAGCGGACACGATATTTCCCTGACCGTCAATATAGATGCGGGAGTTTCCATCGAAGAAGTTCGCTGTCACAGTCACGTCATCCAAAAAAAATCTCCCGCACCCGAGAGGCTTCACGTGGAGCTCAGTGAGCGTGACAGAATACCGAACAAGGATTTTGTTCTTCGTTACAAGGTGGCAGGGCAAACGCTCAAGTCCGCTCTGGTTACTCATCGAGATGAGCGGGGCGGATTTTTTACGCTGATGTTATATCCGCCCGAAAACCTCAGGTACGTCGAGCGTGCTCCAATGGAGATGATTTTTGTTCTGGATTGCTCCGGAAGCATGAACGGAGCGCCTATCGCACAGGCAAAAACCGCCCTAAAACGAGCTCTCACAAAGCTCGGCCCCGATGACACCTTCCAGGTAATCCGATTTTCAAATAACGCATCACAGCTCGGCCCGGTCCCCCTGCCTGCTACCGCACAAAATGTGCAAAAGGCCTTAACATATGTCGAAAACCTCGAAGGCAGCGGCGGAACAATGATGATTGAAGGTATCAAGGCGGCTCTGGATTTCGAGCATGACCCAAAAAGGTTTCGGCTGGTATCATTTATGACCGACGGCTATATCGGCAACGAAGCTCAAATCCTCGAAGCCGTACATAATCGCCTCGGTGCCGCCAGAATCTTCAGCTTCGGCATAGGCTCATCAGTTAACCGTTACCTGCTCGACCGGATGGCAAAGATGGGCAAGGGAGCGGTTGCATACCTCGGACCGCAAGACAGCAGCGCGGAAATTGTAGACCTGTTCTATGATAGAATCAGTCATCCCGCTCTTACCGATATAAACATCGACTACGGCGATATGAAACTAACCGATGTTTATCCTGCTCGAATACCCGAACTCTTTGTGGGGCGCCCGGTCATCATCACAGGAAGATTCTCAGCAAATATGCCAACTGAAATTCAAATCAGCGGCAATGTCGGCAGCACACAAAAACGGATATCGATACCGGTCCAGCCTGACCAGGCCGCCGAGCACGAAGCGATTGCGTGTGTATGGGCGCGTAAAAAAATCGAGGTCCTTTCCAGTCGTTCTACATATGAGCACAATACCGAGCTTCCAGAACAGATAAAGCAGGTTGCTCTAAAGTACGGCCTTATGTCCGCATACACCTCTTTTATCGCGGTAGATTCCTCAAGAACCACAACCGGCGACCACGGCATCAGCGTCGCTGTCCCCGTACCCGTCCCCCAGGGAGTACGCTACGAAACAACAGTACAGGAGAACTAAACATTCCCACTATTCATTTCCTGCGCCAATCTTAATTCCCTTACGGCCGGCAGCGGCAACCGTTGCTGGCTGTAGCAATGCGCTGATTATGCTTATAGGGGTATTTGACCGCAGACCCGTAATTTAGTACAAAACCTTTCAAAGCTAACCCCGATAGAAGCGGCTTGTGAAAGGGTGCTTACGATATGGCAATGACAAGCAGAGAAAGGGTCAGGCGGGCCATCGATTTTGCCGGCCCCGACAGGCCACCGATTTCGCACGCAATTTTACCTTCCGCACAATATCATTACGGCCAGAAGCTAAAGGAAATCACCGACTCCGTACATGAGGACTTCGGCTGGCATCTCCTGCCGGATTTGCCTGTCGAAATGCTCCCTCCTCTATACAAGAAAGGAATTAACCGAGATGATTTCGGCACCGTATGGAAGGTTACAGTTGCGGGCAGGTGCGGCATCCCGGTACGCTTCCCAATCGCCGCCGACTGGTCAAACTTCAAGGATTACAAGTTCCCACAGGTCTTCGGAGCTGGCCTTCCAAAATACAGACTATACAGCGGACACATGACCGGAAAAAAAAACCAATACTACGCCCGCGGAGGCTGGATTACATTCTTCGAACAACTTCAGCAGCTACACGGCTTTGAGCCTGTGCTGCTCGACCTCGCGCTCGACAAAAAACAAATTTATCAGCTTCGAGACGACCTGCTCAAATTCAACCTCGACTGGCTTGACAACTGGCTAAAACTCGATTACCAGGGAATACACTTCGCCGATGACTGGGGAACGCAAACAAACCTGATGATTCCGCCAAAAAAGTGGCGCTCCTTCTTCAAACCCGCCTACCAACAAATGTTTGACAAGGTAAAATCCGCAGGACTCGACGTCTGGTTTCACAGCGACGGACATATCTCCGAAATCATTCCGGACCTTATTGAAATCGGCGTAGACGTGCTAAACTGCCAGTGTTCGATTATGGATAGAGATTGTCTTGAATCATTTGCGGGAAAAATCTGCTTCCGAACCGACGTCGACCGCCAAAATATCCTGCCATACGCCGAACCAAAACAGGTAAAAGATTACATATTCCGCTTGTTTCACGATATCGGAACGGCAGACGGCGGTATCGTCGCATGTGGCGAAATAAGCGAAGACGTGCCAATTGAAAACATCCGTGCTATGTACGAAGCATTCCTCGAATTCAAGTGGTAATACACCCCGATTTTATTTCGGCTGACCCTGCATACGGTTAATCAGAACCGCTGAGAGTATCAGGACACCTTTGACAACATGCTGCCAGTACTCGCTGACGTTCAAAAGCGTCATCCCGTTGACCAGCACACCCAAAAAAATAACTCCGATGAGCGTCCCTCTAAGTGTACCCGAGCCTCCCGTCAGACTCGTCCCACCGATTATAACAGCCGCTATGACGTCCAGCTCCCAGCCCTGAGCAACCGTCGCATTGCCGGACATTATCTGCGCCGAAAGCATGACACCGCTTATCGCAGCCAGCAAACCGACTGTTCCCATTACAAGAATCTTGATATTCCTGACGTTTATTCCGCTGAGTCTGGCGGCCTCGCTGTTGCCCCCAACCGCATAAATCGACCGACCGAAACAGGTATAGCTCATTATGAACTGAACAATTGCAAATACGCTCAAAAATACTATCGCCGGAAAAGGAATACCAACCACGTAGCCGCCCCCGAGAAAGTTAAACCACTGAGGAAAAGGCGTCAGTGGAAAGCCACCCGTAATCAACTCCGCCGCTCCTCGAAGAATAGTCATCAACGCCAGCGTCGTGATGAAGGTAGGCACGGCAAATCTTGCGCGGATATAACCCGCCGCAGACCCTGTACCAAAACCGAGCGCCGACGTGAATAAAATTGCCAGCATCACCGCCGGAAACATCCCCACAATGCCCGACAGTGAACCCGCCAGATACGCCGCCAGACATCCCCCAAAAGCCACCGCCGAACCTACACTCAGGTCAATCTCGCCGCTGATTATGACCATCGTCATGCCGAACGCGATAATACCCTGCATGGAAACGTTTCGCAGGATGTTAAGCAGGTTATCAAGATTGAAAAAACCCTTCGCCTGGCACGCCAGAACCACACAGATAAACAGAAGTATCAGCTCCATAACCGAGCTTCTTACCCATCGCTTTAATTTAGCTGATTTCGGTCTCATACCACTCCGAAAGTCTCCGCCGGATTTAACGTGCGCTGCAAAGAACAAATAACCTGTCGGCCGACAAACCCGCGGGCTTAACGCAATCGGTTATTCGCCCTCTCTTCATCACAAGAATACGATGACATACCTCTATTATTTCTTCCAGCTCGCTCGAAACAAAAACTGAGCTGATTCCCCGCCGGCTGAGCTGCCATATCAACTCGAAAATCTGCTGCTTGGCCTGAACGTCTATACCACGAGTCGGCTCGTCAAGCAACAAAACTCGAGGATCCGTATTAAGCCATTTGGCAAAAACCACTTTCTGCTGATTGCCACCGCTCAGCGAACTGACGGCAAAATGGATGTTCGCCGTCTGAATCCCGAGCCGACCAGCGAGATTATTCGCCACGGCCGTTTCACGGGACTTGCTCAAAAATCCAAAACTGCCGATACGCCTCAAAGCAGCCATGCATATATTCGAACGGGTGCTCAAGCTTTGAACCAGACCTTCGTCTTTGCGGTTTTCCGGCAAAAACGCTATACCCTTTCGCTTCATCTGTTCCGGGCTTTTAACGTCCACTTTCCTGCCCTCCACCAGAACCTCGCCGGCGTCCGCGGGCTCCGCGCCGAATATCGCCTTTAGTAATTCCGTCCGACCGGCCCCCAGCGTCCCCCCTATACCCAAAACCTCACCTGCGTAAACTTTGAAACTGACATCCTCGAAATGCCCTACTTTGCTCAGACCCATGACTTCCAGAATCGTCTTGTTGCTCACGGTCAAATCCTTCGCCCGGTGTTCGGCACAAACACTGCCGAACATCATCCGCCCTATCCGCTCGGCTTCTGTGCGTCCGATTTCAACGGTTCCTGCCTTTTTGCCGTCCCGCAAAACCGTAACAAGCTCTGCAATCCGCCAAAGCTCATTTAACCGGTGCGTAATATACACTATTGCAACGCCCCTCGCCGCCAGCTTGCGTATCAACTCGAACAAATTCTCGGTCTCGTGACGGGCCAGGGCCGACGTGGGCTCGTCAAACAATATCGCTGACGGATTGAACGACATCGCCTTGGCGATCTCGACCATCTGCTGTTGAGCAACTCCAAGTGAACCCGCCTTCCTGCGCACGTCCAGCTCCACCTGTATCTCCTCAAGCAAAGACTTTGCTTTATGGAAAACTCTCGGCCAGTCAACCATAACTCCTGACAGACCCTTACGTCGCGGAAGGCGACCGAGAAAAATATTCTCCCCAACCGTCAACTCCCCCACGATGCTTAACTCCTGGTATACCGTCGAGATGCCTTTGTCAAAAGCGTCGGCGGGGCCCTTGAGTTTTACCTCCTCGCCATCAACATTTATACTCCCCCCTGTCGGTCTCACCGCACCGGCAAGCACTTTTACAAGCGTACTCTTGCCCGCTCCGTTTTTGCCCACGATAGCGTGTACTTTACCCCCTTCGAAGTCCACGGAAACATCCTCCAGCGCAACGGTACCCGGATACTCTTTCCGCAAATTCACCGCCTGTAACTTCGGAGCATTCACTTCGAACCTTTTCTAATCATCCGGCTAAGTCTGTCAGAAAATTCCTTAACCTTCTCAGGCTCACGCCTCGAAAGAAGCACCCCCGGCATGGATACACGCCTCTCTACTTCCTCCCCTTTTACAACCTTAACCGCCGACTCCAACGCCAGCTTGCCTATCTCAAAAGGCCGCTGACCGGTTATCGCCTGAAGAATCGCATCCTCCGAAAGCAAAAATCCAATCAGTTGCTCACTTATATCCGTCCCGAAAACCACCGTTTCGCCGACCCTGCCGGCGCTTTTAACCGCCATCACCGACCCAACCGTGCCACCCTCGTTCGCCGCCCATATAATATCCACGTCGACGTGTGCCGTCAGTATGTCTCCCGCCTTTTTTATCGCCGTCTCCGGAAGCCAGGCATCCTGCTCCGCAATAATTTCAGCACCACGTATCTTTAAGATTTCATTTACGAAACCCCGCCGGCGGGAATCGCTCTGCTCCGGAGCAAGTGAACGAAAACCAAGTAACGCTATCTTTGCCTCACCGCCGAGATTATCCTCGATATATTCCCGTGCCGCCTTTCCGCTTTGAGAACCCAAATCCTCCTGGTCACTCTCAATGTATGCACTCGGAATATCGCCCTCTATTGTCGTGTTATAGGTTATCAACTTCACCCCCTTATCATGCGCCTGCCTTAACGCCGCAACAGACGCCTTTTTACTCAAAGGTGAAATGACTATCGCATCAACACCCCGAACGATATAGGTATTAACCAACTGAATTTCCTTGTCCGGCTTGTTGGAACTGTTGGAGACGAAAAGCTCCACGCCCCTCTCCCCGGCCGCCTCCTTCATTCCGAATTCCACAAGCCGAAAAAACTGGTCCTCCTGAAAAACAATGCCCGCTATCTGAGGCCTCTCAGGTTCTTGTTCATCGTCGTTTTTACCGCACCCGGCGAAAATGATTATTGTCAAAAGATAAATCAGCATTAAAAAAAACTTCCGACTGGACATAAATCTATCCCTTTCTATCGTATCCACTTTTGCATAACACATTCCAGAGGATAAACAATCATGTAACGTCGGCTTGTATGATAAGAAAATTTAACGCCTTGGCAAGGTGCAGGCCAATACGCAATTATAAATTCCTTGCCTCTTTCGCATTAAAATGGTACCTTATTATCGAATCTGAAACCGTGTTTTAACCCGCTTTGAGGTGATTTTGTATGTCATATAACATCCGTATTGTAAGCACTTATCCCCCCAGACGCTGCGGCATCGGAACCTTCTCAAGGCATCTTACCGCCGCACTTAACCACTTCTCCGCAGAAGTGGCGAACATCGCCGTAGCAGCCATAGACAAAGACCGACACAAATACAAACCGCCGGTCGATTTTGTTATCGACCAGTACAATCCCGCATCCTGGCAAAAAGCTGCCCGACATATAATAAATAACGCAGAGAAAAGCTCCCAACCAACCATAGTGCTCCTTCAGCACGAATACGGTCTCGACCCAGATGAAAATGGAAAAGACGCAAGAGGAAAAAATTTCCTCAATCTTGCCAAAACGCTTCAAACAGCTCAAGTTACCACCTTCGTATATCTACATACCATCCTCGACCGACCGAACCAACACCAGAAAAAAGTCCTGCAAAACCTCGCCGAAAACTCGGACGGTCTCATAGTTACTACCGAAAGTGCCGTCAGAATCCTCGAATCAAAAACTTATGCTATCGACCCATTCAAACTGAAACACATCGACCACGGAATCCGGATGCAGCACCCCTCAAATTACGACCGCCGCGAAATCAAGGAAAAGTACGGCCTGCAGAAACATTTCCTCATAACCACACTCGGACTGCTCTCTCCCGATAAAGGAATAAAGTACGGCATTCGCGCTCTCGGCCAATTCCTGAAAAAATCATGCACCGACCAGCAGAAAAAACAAATCGTCTATCTCATCGCCGGACAGTGCCATCCGGATTTCGTCAAAAGCGAAAACGGTATTCCAAATCGAAAATTCCAAAAAAAAATCGACCAGGCCCTGCAAGAACACGCTCTTCAATCCTGCAGGGTTACACACCTTAAAGGCCTGAAATTTGAAGATTACGACGTAGTCTTTCTCGATACATACATGGACGAAACCACTTTACTAAACCTCTACGGTGCTACAAACTTGATGCTGCTGCCTTACCTCAACATGCAGCAGATTTCCAGCGGTATACTGGCCGATACCCTCGGCTCGGGAAGGGTCGCAATCGCCACAAAATTCAGATATGCCGTCGAACTTATACATTCAAACAGGCCGTTCGTAAAAGGACTCGTAATCGGCAGGCACGCACGAGGCATCCTCGTCGACCCCGACGAACCTTCCGTAAACCAGATCGCTAATGCACTTGACCTGCTCCTCTTCAACAGGAATAGACGGCTCAGAATGGAAAGACAGGCTCACCAGAGAGGTTACCAGATGCGTTGGCAGAACACCGCATGGGCATTGCTGGAACACATCGACTTCACAAGGGAACAGCAGCAGATAACAACCGGCAGGGGTGTAATATTTCGAAGAAAAAAATAACTCGAACCTGCCACTCTAAAAACTCAAATAATTCTACAGACGCCTGTCCAGCTTGCGATAACTTATCGCCTCCGCAACGTGCTCAGAACGGATATCCTCACTGCCCTCCAAATCCGCTATCGTGCGGGCAACCTTGCATATCTTGTCGTGCGCACGGGCAGACAAACCGAACTCCGTCATAGCCTGCTTCAAAATCATCTCACATGCTACGTCCAGCGGACACTCCTTCTCCACCAGCTTATGACTCATTTGACCGTTGGTCATCAACCTGTCTTCTCCGAACCGACGCCGCTGCTGCTCTCGCGCCTTCATTACTTGCCCACTGATATTCGCAGAATCGAGCTGCCTGCCCTTAGAGCGAAGCTTGCGAAAGCTCGTAGGCGGAACCTCCACGTGAATATCAATCCTGTCCACTAAAGGCCCTGAAATCCTTGATAAATAACGCTCTATCTGGTTGGGAGTACACCGACAACGACGCGTATCCGAACCGTGATAACCGCAGGGACACGGATTCATCGCACCAACAAGCATGAAATTGGCGGGAAAACGTGTCGTCCCTTTCGCACGTGATATCGTTACAAAACCGTCCTCCAGAGGCTGACGTATCATCTCGAGAACATGACGCGGAAACTCCGCAAATTCATCCAGAAACAATATCCCGTAATGCGACAGCGAAAGCTCACCCGGACGAGGATTAGTACCACCTCCAATCAGCGAAGGTCCGCTCGCCGTATGATGTGGCATTCGCACCGGTCGCCTCGCAACCAATGCCTGCCCGTTACACAGAAGCCCCACCGAAGAATAAATCCTCGTCGTCTCCAGCGACTCCTGCAAAGAAAGTCCCGGCAGAATCGTCGCAAGCCGCTGGGCAAGCATACTCTTTCCCGCACCCGGAGGACCTATCATCAATATATTGTGCCCGCCCCCTGCCGCCACTGTCAATGCACGTTTTACACTTTCCTGCCCCTTCACGTCCGAAAAATCTATCTCATAAACGCTTTCTGTTTCAAAAAGCTCATCCATATCAACTGCCGTGCTTTGCAGTACCAGTTCTCCCTGAAGAAATCCCACCGCCTGCGCCAGCGAACCCACCCCGTAAACCTCCAGTCCGTCAACCACCGCCGCCTCCCGGGCGTTCTCCAGAGGAACAAGCATACCCCGAAAACCGTTCGACGCCGCTGTCATCGCCATGCTCAATACTCCGTTGACAGGACGAACCTTACCATCCAGAGCAAGCTCTCCCACGATTACAAAATCCCCGCACACTTCACTGCTGAAACCTCCACTGCCAACTAGCATCCCGACAGCAATTGGCAAATCAAATGCAGGCCCCTCCTTCTTTATATCCGCAGGCGCAAGATTCACAACCGACTGGGTCTTCGGATACTTGTAACCGGTGTTGATAATCGCACTTTTCACCCGCTCCGTACTTTCCTTCACCGCCGTATCCGGAAGACCCACTATTACCGATTTCTCGAACCCCCCGCGAGAAACGTCTACCTCAACTTCACACACCACCCCCTCTATCCCCACCAGCGATACGCTGTGAACCCTTGCAAGCATATTATGTCCCCATACACAATCTCAAAATGGATATTCTAAGCCTCATTACTACTCCCCGCAAGTCATTTTGAAAACGCCATACTGCAACTCCGCTGTCCCCATGAAAAACGCTTTACCCCAGTCATAATTATTTGATATGATTGAACTTGTAATCTTTGAAGCCCAATTACCATCCACATAAAGGAAAATTCATGGCCAGAAAAATTTTTTCGCTTATCTGCATCACGTCTTGCATATTCAACGGCGCATACGCGGTAACGGAATATACCTGCGAAATAAAGCCCGAACTGGCAGGCTCTACCACCTCCGACAAAACCGGCTTCATTCGCGCCGGAGCCCTCATTTACGTCGGGGGCTGGCTCGCTCCTCATGACGCAAAAGCCTGGATTAAATACGAAATCCCCGACTTCGCCAAAAAAAACGAGCTAATAATAAAGGCCGAAATCACTACAAATGTCTCCTTCAACTGCGGACATCCCTGGCCCGCCGTCAGGCTCGACCACGTCGAACGAGACAACTGGAACGCCGCAACCATCACAAACGACTGGCCCGTCGCCCAAACCTCGCTTTGGGAAAGAACATTTCCCGGTAAACCCGGAACCAAAACAACCGACATCACCGAATGGTTCGCTACTGCAAAAGAACCCACCCGCGGTGGAACTACTCTGTCAATACGAATCTCAAAATATCCCGACGCTCGTGGAAAAAACTTCCGTCTAAACACACCAATACTAAAACTTACCACCATCAAGGATATACATGCCCGCTTCCCAGAACCAAAGAACAACGCTGAAAACGTAGAAAAAAACCTGATTCTTAGCTGGAAAAATTCCCAAAGGGCCGTTTTAAGTAATGTGTATCTGGGAACGAACCGCTCCAAACTCTCTGCCGCCGGTAAAGCCTCA
>CAZGGE010000001.1:0-4443 GCA_964524285.1 uncultured Pirellulales bacterium | reverse complement strand
CGAGTTGTGGCAACTCTACCTATCAGCCATCCCGCTTAAAATTCGCAAAAACTTATTATTGGCGGGTTGACCAGGTCGACCGCAATCACAAAATTCATAAAGGACAAATCTGGTCCTTTACCGTCCGTCCACCGATAGCCCAGGCATATAACCCAACCCCGAAGTTCAACGGCCGCACCACTTCCTTAAAACCTGTGCTCACCTGGACCCCCGGCGACTATGCCGCCGCTCACAACGTCTATTTCGGAACCGACGCCGAAACCATCAGCAACAGTACTACCCCCCAGAAAAAAAACCTGCCGGCAGATACTAACGAATTCACCCCCGGCCCCCTCAAAGAAGGCAAAACATACTACTGGAGAGTCGAAGAAGTTAACGAAGCCAAAACATGGAAAGGAAAACTCTGGAAACTCGTCGCCTCTGTGGAAGGCCTCGGCCGCGGCAACCGCATTCTCCTCGAACGAGGACTGCAAATCCAGGGACTCCACTTCATCAACAATACCGGACAATTCAATCTCAAAAACTTCAAAGCCTCCAAACTTACCACCGTTAATATCTGGCAGCAAAGTCCCGCTGTACTGAAAAAAGTCGCTCCGCCGCCGGGTTTGCCCTGGGGACAGCTTTTGGTAAATTTCACCCTACCACAAGAAGAAACAAAACCATACCTCCAAAATCTTGTCAGCATACAGTTCGGTGACGAGCAGAAGTTCGGCCTGACCGAACGTGGCGAAAAAATGATCCAAAATGCCGCCGCTCAGCTCCAGCTCTTTAGAAAATATTATCCGAACGTCCTCAGCTTCACAAATCAAAGAATGGCCGCACCATCAAATGAAGTAATGAGACAATATATGCGACAGGCAAAACCCGATATGCTAATGCTCGGTATCTACGAATGCAGATACCAGAAAACAAACCCACCCTGGAACGATATGTACCAAAGACTTCAAAAACACCGCCTGCTCGCTCTCGAAGGTAACGACGGAACTGCAAAGACACCTCTACCCACCGCATACTTTCAGCAAACCTTCGAGCGACACAAAATTTGGCGCGTCCCTTCGGATTCCGAGTACCGACTCTGCCAGTTCGCACCCTGGGCATTCGGGTATAAATTCATCGGCTGCTTCGTATACACCAACGTCGGCCTGCCCGTACCAAGCATACACTCCATATTCTTCGATGGCGTCGGCGACAGCAATCCCAGGCCGCAATTTTATCAGTACGCCGAAACAAACCGCCAGAGTGTCAATCTCGGACCGGCTCTCGTTCGCCTCGTCACCTCCGACGTCCGGATGATTCCCAACCAGCACCCACTACCAGAAAATGTAAAAGAATGGACGCCCGACGCAGACCCTTACATCACCGGCATCGAAGCTACAAATCAAACCAATTACAACGATGGCAAGCCCGGCGACGTCATCGTAGGATATTACAAAGTCCTGCACGAATCCTTCGACGGCCCACAACACAAAAACCAGCTTTACTTTATGGTCGTAAACGGCCTGAGCGCACACGACGCCAACATCCAGCAAACCAAACAGAATATCCGCATGACCTTCGACTTCGCTGAAACCGGCATAAAATCACTTCAGAGACTCAATAGAAAAACTGCAAAAGTCGAAACCGTTCCACTCGAACATATAAAAAATTCACAATACCACCTCGAACTCGACCTGCCCGGAGGCACCGGAGAACTCTTCAAATTCAACACCGGTGCACCGTTCTTAAATGATTGAAGACCCAAAAAACCTGCAAAAAAGGCCGCAGGCATCAAGCCCAAGACCTTTGAAAACCATCTCCGAAACAATGTCCTCTTGTAAAAATCGGAACTAGTCTTTGCGCTTCGACCTGACTACCCTAAAACGCAGGCAACAGGATAACGGAATAATATGCAATTCGAAACATATCAACGTCTCGCCAGGCACAATCATTAAATACAATTGCTATAAAACATCAAAGAGTCGGAAAACTCATGCTCACACAGCAGCAAATCGCCTCGAAAAAAACCGGCTTGTCGGCAACTTCGAAAAAACAGCGTTTTTTGTAATAAAACATTACCAGAGTGTGGTCAATATTGTACAAAACCTCGTTTTAACCACAATGCAAGCCCTTTTCGTCGATCTATCTCAAAACGGGTAATCCTCTGGAAAAATTTACTTGACAAATCAACTTATAGGGCATAAAGTTAATGTGAGTAGCTTCTAAGTTACCTGCTCGTAGGCTTGCAGAATAAGACAAGAGGATGGAATAATGCCGTTCAGGAGGAGTGAGAAATTTAACGAATTAATAGGGGGTAATGCTTGTTTTGCAGTTTCAATCTCTTCCTTATTTCCTGATTTTACCTATTTGGCGAATACTTACAAATGTACACTTTATGGAGGTGAATAACTATGAAGTCGAAACTACTAACCACGTTGGTACTTGGTGTATTGTGTGTTTTTATTCCGGATACACTGGCCGTTAATATGGAGATGGTTGATGTCGGCGATCCGGACAACTCCGCTGATCTTAATGGCTATGGCAGAGTGAAATACGACTACAAAATCGGCAAATACGAAGTAACTAACAGTCAATATTGTGAATTCCTCAATGCTGTCGCATCAGTTGACGACCCGCACGGCCTCTACAATACGGATATGGCAGGTGGCTACAATAGCATCGGAGGGATTATGCGCACTGGTACAAACGGTAATTATTTCTATTCGGTGAGACCTAATCGTGGCAAAAGACCGGTAAATTATGTTAGCTGGTTCGACACAATTCGTTTTGCAAACTGGTTGCACAACGGACAGCCGATTGGTCAACAAACTGCTTCCACAACTGAGGATGGAGCATACGATATGTCTCGCGGCTCAAGCGTGCGCCGTAAGACCGGTGCAAAGTTCTGGTTGCCAAACGAGAATGAGTGGTATAAGGCTGCGTACTATAAAGGCGGCGGCAAGGATGCCGGCTACTGGTACTACCCCATACAGAACCATCAACCACCAAAAGCCGAATTGCCGCCCGGTACCGACCTTACTAAAGGCTCAGCTAACCATTATGACGATGGTTATGTAGATTCTACTTACTACACTACCGAGGTCGGTGCTTATTCTTACAAACCTTCTGAAAGTCCTTATGGAACATATGACCAGGCCGGAAATTTGTGGGAGTGGAACGAAACGCCCGTCGCTTTTCCACATCGCTGTGTACGAGGTGGTTCGTTCCGTTACTATCCAGGAAGCATTTTCCCCAGCAGAAAGGACATCAGAAGCTATTGGACCGAGACGAATGATTACTATTATATTGGATTCCGTCTCGCCGCACCTGAACCAGCTACGCTGATATTGCTCGCCTTCGGCGGTTTATTTGTCCTCAAACGAAAGTCGTAAACATAAAGCATAATCGCTTAAGTAACCATACAGGGCTGCGAGACAAGCTCGCAGCCCTGTTCGTTGTCCCTTCCTCTAAAACACGGATTATATCAATTTGAGTTAATTAGAGCCGTTTTTGTCCACGGGAACATACATAAAGTTGAAAGCTCATTTTGTTGATTAGATATCCAAAACCCAAGCCTCATCTACGGCAGCTTCCAGTTCATCAATCGTAGGATAGAATCTATTGCTCAATTTCTTCTGCCTCAACGTTCGCCAGACGGGTTTAACTCAGGCGAATATTATATCCTTCGCGAACTTCGTGCCCTTCGTGGTTACCCTTTTTATGACAAATACTCTCACGACCCGCCGGCCTTCCTTACCGCTTAGCCGATGCTCTACGCCCCCGGGGTACAACCTGACAGGGATAAGAAAGCCCCGAGCCGAAGCGAGGGGATAAAACGAAGAACTTCCATCCTTAATGAGGTAGATAATCTCAAAATGTTTCTCGTTCGGCTTTTATGCGAGCGTTAGCCCGTATGGACGAAGCAAAAAGCCTTTGATAAAGCTTGCTTTAAGAGAAGGCTTTGCTAAGTACATTCCGTTTCGCTTTTCTTCAAGCGAAAAAAAGCTGATAACCGTCATTGATTTGTGCCTATCCTTACGATCCTTAATGCAACAAACAAGTTTTTGGCTCCGTTAATGGGCGCAAGCCAATGTGTGCACGGGACAATGGCGGCGACAAAGCTTGATTTATAAGACGCCATTGCCGGGCACACTCGTTTCGCCGGCCGTCGGCGAAACCGGAGCCGACCGTATTTCTCATTCGCGTTATTCGTAGACATCTGACTTCTAACTTCCAACCTCTAACTTCTAACTTCCAACCTCTAACTTCTGACTTCTAACTTCTAACTTCTGACTTCTAACTTCTGACTTCTAACTTCTGATTTCTGAACTCTGTGCCCTCTGTGTCCTCTGTGGCTATACTACATCTTTTTTAATATTATCTGCCTTGTCCCCAAAGTCTTTTCTTATTCGCGTTATTCATAGTATATATATTACTTTCTTCTTCGCGAACTTCGTGTCCTTCGTG